>NZ_FNOA01000014.1:0-165132 GCF_900106885.1 Pseudomonas sp. NFACC14 | reverse complement strand
GGGCACACCGAGCCTAGGCGAGGTGCCGAGTGGTGGGGCATAAAGCGTTTTGGTTACTTTTGCGCTTCTCAAAAGTGACCCGCCGTAAGGGCGGAACCCTAAGTAGCCGTTACCGCAGCAATGGATATACACACGGTACCCCTAGGTAAATCTCCACGAGATTTCCGAGGATACCGGTCAAGTGTTGTGATCGATATCCAACTTGCTGAACGTCACCTTCCCACCTTCGCTGGTATAGCCACTGTTGTCCTGCACGTACACGCCAGCCTTGAAGTACAACGGCTTGACCTTCCATTTGGAACTGATGGTGGTGTACCAGCTACGACCCGCCGCAGTAATACCCAGGTCACCCGTACGATCGAGGTGGAGCCGGTAACTGAAGGACTGAGCCAGCTTCACGCCGGTCGCGACGGTGACAACCCGACCCTCATCGTCATCGGGGCGCATGCGGACCTTGGCAACGATGTTGCCAGTCTTGCCGTCATCCTTGTACTGGTATTCCAGTTTCACCAAGGGCTTGCTGCTGTCCTTGGCATGAATCTGCCCGATCACGATCTTGCCGCTGCTGGGCACCTGGTTGACCACCAGGGTCGCGCTCAATTTATTGTCGGCGTCAGGGTAGACCCAGTTGCGCAAGGTGCCGTCCTTGTAGGTTTCCCGTAATTCACTGCGCGGGTAGATCGCGTTTTCGGTCTTGGTGCCGGTGACAGGCGACCAGAAGTACACCGTGCTGCCTTCTGAGTTGAAGTACTTATCCTTGAACCCATCCACCAGTCGAGGCGTTTCGATGGTTTTCGGTGGGCTGCCCTCGGGGATGCTCAAGTTCCAGGTTGCAAGATCGACCATGTTCGGATCCTTTCTGTGCAAGAAATGATTTACGCCACAGCCGGAGGCTCTAGGACGCGCTTTTTACAGACGCCAGGCGTGAGCGCGGTAGAACGCTCGTGCGTTTTTCCGGCGGGGGGTTGGCGTCAACAGTCCGTCAGAGTTGCGTTTGCCGGTTTGGTGCCCGAAACAGATGACCGTTAGTCGGCTAATAGGAATTTTCCGGGAACATGGCGATATGGCATCTGTCTATGGCGCCCTGTTGTGGGGCGTCAAGTAGTGGATAGGGAGGTTTTTGTCGCACGAGGCAAGCAGCGTCCCTGCTGCTATGGCGCCACGAGAGGCGCAATCACAGGTTGTGATCGATATCCAGCATGCTGAAGGTCACTTTCCCGCCTTCGGTGACGTAGCCGGTGTTGTCTTGCACATACACACCGGCCTTGAAATAGAGCGGTTTGACTTTCCAGCTCGGATCAATGGTGGTCCGCCAGTTGTAACCGGCCGCAGTAATGCCCAGCGCGCCCTTCGGGCTCAAGTGGATCATGTAGGAAAAGCTACGGTTAAGCGTGACACCCGTGGCGATAGTGATGACCTGGCCCGTTTCGTCGTCCGGACGCATGCGCACCTTGGCGACAATATTGCCGGTGGAACTGTAGGTTTTGTATTGGTATTCCAGTTTCACCATCGGGTTGGTGCTGTCTTTGGTGTGGATCTGGCCGATCACGATCTTGCCGGTGCTGGGCACCTGGTTGACGGTCACGGTAGCGCGCAAGGTGTTATCCGCCGCCGGGTAAAGCCAATTGCGCAGGGTGCCGTCGGGATAGGTTTCGCGCAGTTCGCTGCGCGGATAAATCGCGTTGGCCGTCTTGGTACCGGTCACGGGCGCCCAGAAGAACACGGTGCCGGTTTCGGCGTTGAAGTATTGGTCCTTGAACCCTTGTACCAATCGAGGGGTTTCGATGGTCATTGCGGGGCTGCCCTCGGGAATGCTCAAGTTCCAGGTTGCGAGATCGATCATGTCCAGGTCCTGCGTGTCGAGATGTAAAGGTGGATGCCGTAGCGGGAGGCTTTAAACCGCCCTTTTGAAGCGTTTCGGAACGCTGGACTGGGCTTTTTTTTGTTGACCGTTCGGCAAATGTTTGACGTCAATTGTTCGTCGGTGAGGTCTTTGCAGGTTCTGTGCCTGAAGAGGGTGACCGTTAGTCGGCTATTTCGGGCTTTGTCTGGGTGATGGCGTGATGACACCTACTGCTTTTCAAAATCCCGGTCTAGAGTGAGGGGACAGTATTTGTCCGCTTTGCTACGTAAAAACGGACGTGGCGCCCGATAAGAGAAGCAGCATGGAATGCGCGCAACCAACGCCCGGCGAAGACACCTCTGTCCTTTTGATTGTTGATGATTACCCTGAAAACCTGCTCAGCATGAGTGCTCTGTTGCAGCGGCAGGATTGGCGGGTGATGACTGCGTCCTCGGGGGTCGAGGCGCTTAACCTGCTGCTCGAACACGACATCGATCTGGTTCTGCTGGATGTGCAGATGCCTGACATGAACGGTTTCGAAGTCGCGCGGCTGATGCGTGGCAGCCAGCGCACGCGGCTCACGCCGATCATTTTCCTGACCGCCAACGAGCAATCCCAGGACGCGGTCATCAAGGGCTACGCCAGTGGCGCGGTGGACTACCTGTTCAAGCCCTTCGATCCGCAAATCCTCAAGCCCAAGGTCCAGGCATTGCTCGAGCACCAGCGCAATCGCCGGGCCTTGCAGCGCCTGAGCCAGGATCTCGAAGCGGCCAGGGCCTTCAACGCCTCGGTGCTGGACAACGCCGCCGAAGGCATCCTGGTGGTGGATGAGAATGGGTGTATCCGCTTCGCCAACCCGTCGACCTGCCGTTTGCTCAATGCCACCGCCGACCAGTTGCAGGGGATGCCGTTCCTGGATTTCCTGCAGAAACCCCATATTCCCGAGTGGGCCGATTCCGATATCCATAACGCCTATCGGCGCGGTGAAACCTGGCGACTGCATGACGCGGTGCTGCGCACGGCGCCCGGCCAGCAGGTGTCGGTGGCCTTGTCCTGCGCGCCGCTGCCCTCGGAGCAGAAGGCGATGGTGGTGACGCTGCAGGACATGTCCGTGGTTCGCCACTTGCACCAGCAGCTCGAATACCAGGCCGTCACGGACCCGCTGACTGGCTTGCTCAACCGTCGGGGCTTCTACCAGACCGCGGAAAACCTGTTGATGCGCAGCGAGCGGCTGGAAAGCAACTGGGTGTTGCTGTACCTGGACCTCGACGGCTTCAAGCGGGTCAATGATTCGCTGGGGCACGACGCTGGTGACCGGGTCTTGCGCTGGGTGTCGGAGCAGTTGAAGGCATGCCTGCGCCCCTTCGATATCCTGGCGCGGCTGGGCGGTGACGAGTTCACGGCCTTGCTGGACCTGGAGTTTCCCGAACAGGCGGCCAAGATCGCGGAGAAACTCATCGAGCGTGTCGCGATCTGCCAGCAGATCGAAGGCATGGACGTGGCGCTCGGCGCCAGCATCGGCATCGCGACGTACCCGGACTGTGGCGCCAACCTCGATGGCTTGCTACGGGCCTCCGACATCGCCATGTACGAAGCCAAGCGTGCCGGTCGCCAGCAATACCGTTTCTACGACCATGAAATGAACGGTCGAGCCCGTTCACGGCTGATGCTGGAAGAGAGCGTGCGCTCGGCCATCGAGAACCGCGATTTCAATTTGGTCTACCAGCCGCAGGTGAGCATCGTCGACGGGCGGATCCGTGGGTTCGAGGCGCTGTTGCGCTGGCAGCATCCAAGTGTTGGCGATGTGCCGCCGGGCCTGTTCCTGCCGTTGCTGGAAGAGGCGCGATTGATCAGTCGGCTGGGCAGTTGGATTTATCATCGCAGCGCGGCCCAGCGCAAAGTCTGGGAGCGCTTGTTCGCTGACGACCTGGTGTTGGGGGTGAGCCTGAGCAGCACTCAGTTCGGCATGCCGAACCTGGTGACCGAGTTGCGCCAGGTCCTGGAACGCCACGCCTTGAAGCCTCGGCAGTTGGAGGTCGAGGTGACCGAGGATGCGTTGATGCGCAATCCCGATGAAACCCAAAAGCAATTGCGGCTGCTGCGCCAGCTCGGGGTGCGCGTGGCGTTGGATGACTTCGGTTCGGGCCCGTGTTCGCTGACGCATCTGCGTGACCTTGAACTCGATACCCTCAAGCTGGATCGACACTTGATCGCCCGTCTGCCAGGGTCGCCCCGGGACGCCGCGTTGGCCGCCTCGGTCATCGACCTGTGTACGCAGTTGGGCTTGCGGGTCATCGCCGAAGGGGTGGAAACCCGCGAGCAGTATTTGTGGCTACACGCCCACGGCTGTGAGTTCGTGCAGGGGTTCCTGGTGGCGCGTCCGCTGATGGCCGAAGACACCGCTACCTTCGCCACGCCCTTCGACTGGAGCGCAGTGCAGACCTGAATTCGCTACACTGGCGGCCTCTTGTGACTGTGTTGCCACCGATGACCGCACTCAAATACCTCCAGGCCTACCCCGCCGCCCTGCAAGCCCAAGTGCAGCAATTGATCGCCCAGGATCGCCTGGGCGATTACCTGCAACAGCGCTACCCGGGTCGGCATCCGATCCAGAGCGACAAGGCCCTGTACGGTTATGCGCTGGACCTCAAGCAGCAATACCTGCGTAACGCGCCGGCCATCGACAAGGTGTTGTTCGACAATCGCCTGGACCTGACCCACCGCGCCCTCGGCCTGCACACCGCGGTGTCGCGGGTGCAGGGCGGCAAGCTCAAGGCCAAGAAGGAAATCCGCATCGCGGCGCTGTTCAAGGACGCGGCGCCCGAGTTCCTGAAGATGATCGTGGTGCACGAGTTGGCCCACTTCAAGGAGTCGGACCACAACAAGGCCTTCTACCAACTCTGCGAACACATGCTGCCGGGCTATCACCAACTGGAATTCGACCTGCGGGTGTACCTGACCTGGCGTGACCTGCAACCTCACAAGGACTGACCGGATGGACGTGAGCAAGACCAAGACCAGTTTCTACCGTCGCCTGTACGTGGCCTACCTGATCGACAGCGGCGCGGCCAGCAACGTCCCGGCGCTCACTGACGTCACCGGCATGCCGCGACGCACTGCCCAGGACACGGTCGCGGCGCTGGCGGACCTGGATATCGTGTGTGAGTTCGAACAAGAGGAGGGCGCTCGCAACCACGCCGGGCGTTATCGGATTCGCGACTGGGGGGCGATTGACCGGGGGTGGATCGAGGCGAATCTGCCGCGGATCAAGGCAGTGTTGGAATACCCGTAGGCGCTGCGTAGGAGCTGTCGAGCGAAGCGAGGCTGCGATCTTGCCCCAGACAATTGAGTCCTGAGCGAAAGATCAAGGTCAAAAGATCGCAGCCTTCGGCAGCTCCTACGGCCGATGCATACCGATGTGTGGAATCCCGTCCTCCAGGTATTCCACCCCCACCGCTTCGAACCCGTACCGCCCGTAGTACCCCTGCAAATGCGCCTGGGCCGACAATGAGATCGATGTGCCGGGCCAATGTTTCTCGGCCTGCTTGAGCGCTTGTTCCATCAGCGTGTGGCCCAGCCCCTGGCCGCGTGCCTGGGGGGCGATGATCACACGCCCGATCACTACGTCGCTGTTCTGCGAGTGCGGGTCGAGCAAGCGCAGGTAGGCCATCAGATGGTTGTCGTGCCAGGCCATCAGGTGGCAGGTGTCGCCCTCCAGGTCCAGTCCGTCGACGTCCGGGTAGGCGCAGTTCTGCTCGACGACGAACACGTCGGAGCGCAATTTGAGGATGGCATACAGCTGTTCCTTGCTCAGGTCACTGTGATGTTTGCAGACCCACTCGATAACCATTTTTTGAATTTCCTGAAGAACCTGCTGCCGATATTAAGCGTGGTTGGCTCGGAAGTCTCTTGCTCGCGCGACAGGAAAATCTGTGACAAAGACCAAAATGCCATCATTCCTTTGTCGCGGTGCTGTCGTCTTTGTGTAATCTTCGTGACAGCCCTGCGCTGCGGTTCCAATGAGCTAATGTTAGGACCGGGTGTCCGAGGATGCCTGTTGAGTTTCGGCTAAAAACAAACCGGGCTTTGAACCCGTCAAGGACGTTTGGCATGCCGCGATTGCATCGAACTCTTGCATTGATCGGGTTGCTGTTGCTGAGCTACGAGGCTTGCGCGCAGAAGTTGCGCCTGGTCGCCGATGCCTGGCCGCCCTTTACCGATTCCACCTTGATCAATGGCGGCCTGGCGACCGATATCGTCAGCACCGCCCTGGCGCGGGCCGGCTATGCCACGGACTTCGAACAGGTGCCCTGGGCCCGGGCGATGCTGGGCATCGGCGAGGGCCGCTATGACGTGCTGATCAACGCCTGGTACAGCGAGGAGCGTACCCATATAGGCCGGTTCTCGGCGGAATACCTGATCAACCGCGTGCTCTTCATCAAGCGCAAGGACGAGGCGATCCAGTTCGACAGCCTGCAACAGCTGCGTGCCTATCCCATCGCTGTCGTGCGCGGTTATGCCTATTCCAAAGACTTCGATGAAGACCCGCAAATGCAGAAAATCCCGGTGCATAACTTCGCCATGGCGGTGCGCATGCTGGCTGCCGACCGCGTGAAGTTGACCCTGGAAGACGAGTTCGTCGCCCGCTATTACCTGACCCGCGAATCGCCCAAGGTGCGCAGCGCCGTGGAGTTCCTGCCCAAGCCCTTGAGCGAAAACAGCCTGCACATCCTGGTCAGCCTGAAGAACCCGGAGCATGAGCAGATTGTGGCCGGGTTCGATCGGGAGATCGCGGCGATGAAGGCGGATGGGAGTTATGAGCGGTTATTGAAGGCGCATGGGATGTAAGGTGTCTGGGCTGGCCCCATCGCGAGCTCGCCCCCACATTTGGAATGCCTCCCCCTGTGGATAGACGACATCCCCCTGTGGGTGGACGACATTCCCCTGTGGGAGCCGAGCTTGCTCGCGATGGGGTCAGCCCAGACACCACAACCGCTCAAGCCTCGCCAGTGTCCTTGATCAAATGCGCCGCCAACGTGCGCAACGGCCCCAACTGTCGGCAGATCAACCCCAGTTGCGTCTGCACCAGACGCTGTCCTTCGTCGATTTCATCGGGCATCTGCTCAAGCTCGCTGGCCAAGGCTTCCTCTTCGTCGCTCTGGATCGCGATCGGCTGTTTACTCGCCAGGCCCTGGGCGATTTCGTCGATGCTCGCTGCCAGTTTCACCCCGGCACCGTCGATCAACTGTTCGCGCACTTGCGCCGGCAGTTCGGTGCCCCGGTGGGCGCCCAGGCCGGACAAGTAACTGAGCAGGGTGTGGGACAGCACCAGGAAGCGGAACCCCACATCGGCTTCCTTGCGGAAGTGCCCCGGCTCCATCAGCATGTTGGCCAGCGTGGTGGACAGCGCGGCATCGGCGTTGTGGGCGTTGCGCCGGGCCAGGCGGTAGGCCAGGTCGTCACTTTTGCCGGCGGCGTATTGCTGCATGATCTGGCGCAGGTAAATGCTGTTGCAGGTCAGCGTGTTGGCCAGCACTTTGTTCAGCCGCCGGCCTTGCCAGTCGGGCAGGAACAGGAACACCGCCAGCCCGGCGATCAGGCTGCCGAGCAAGGTGTCGAACAGCCGCGGCAGCAGCAAACCGTAACCGTCGCCCACCTGGTTGAAGCAGAACAGCACCATGACGGTGATCGCCGCCGTCGCCAGGGTGTAGCGGGTGGTGCGGTTGGTAAAGAACACCACCCCGGCGGCAATGGCGAAGCACGATTGCACCAGTGGATTGGGAAACAGGTCGAACAACGCCCAGGCCACCGTCAGGCCGATGGCGGTGCCGATGATCCGCTGGCCGAGCTTGCGCCGGGTGGCGCCGTAGCTGGGTTGGCACACGAACAGCGTGGTGAGGATGATCCAATAGCCCTGGGACGGGTGGATCATGTGCACCACGGCGTAACCCACGCTCAACGCCAGGGGCAGGCGCAGGGCATGGCGGAACAGCAGCGAAGTGGGCGTGAGCTGAGTGCGCAAGCGCAGCCAGACATCCTTGAGGTTGCGCGGCGAGCGGTCCAGCAGGCTGCTGTCGGTGGCGTCGGCCAGGGCGTCGGGGTTGCTCGCGTCGCTGAGCAGGCGGTCCATGGTGCCCAGGTTCGCCGCCAGCGCCCGTAACGAGCGCAGCAAGCCACGCCAGGCCGGGTTGCTCTGGATGCGCAAGTGCTCAAGGGACGCGTGCAGGTCGTTGAGGGCCTCGGCGAAGGTGTCGTCGTAGACGAACGGCTGGCGCAGTTGGATCGACTCGGCCAGCGCCTGGCAGGCCTTGCCTTGCTGGCGCAGCAGGCGCTGGCAGCGGAACAGCACGTCGCTGTGGAAGAAGGCCTCGGCCAGCGCGTTGTAGGGATAGTGGGAGGAGCTGGCGCGTTCGTGGATGTCCTGGGCCAGGAAGTACAGCTTCAGGTAGCGACTGACTTTCGAGCCCGGCCGGCCGTTGCCCACGCGGTGCAGGATGATTTCCTTGGCGCTGTTGAGCGCGGCGACCACCCGGCCATTCTGCTGGGCCAGTTCCAGGCGGCGGGCCTCGACGTCGAGTTGGCGGATCGGCTCCAGGAGCGACGATTTGAGTTTCAGGTAGCGTCCCAACTCGCGGAACAGTCGCGCCAGGCTTTGCTGCACCGGCTGGTTGGAAAACAGCGCCTGCCACAGCACCGAGAGCAGGCCGTACCACGTGGCGCCGGCCACCAGCAGCAGCGGCTCATGCCAGAAATCGGTGACCGCGCCACCGCGCTGGTCCACGCCGATCATGGTGTAGACCGAAAGGATCAGGGTGGCCGAGGCAATCGCGCCATAACGTTCACCCAGGGCCCCGAGCATGGTCAGGCCGAAGCTCGCCAGGGCCAGGGCGATGATGAACAGTACGGGATACGGGAACAGCAACTCCACCGACAACGCCGCAATGGTGAAGCACACCAGCGTTACGGCCAGCGCATTGAGGCGGCCCTGCCAACTGTCGTCGGTCTCGGCCAGGGCGCTGGAGATGATGCCCAGGAAGAGGGGAATCAGCAGCGCCATTTCGTCCAGGTACCAGCACAGCCCCATGCTGCCGGTCAGGGCGATGAACACCCGCACGCTATAACTGAACTTATCCAACGCCCAAAGGCGACGCAAAGACTGGCTAAACGAGTTCGATGACATGAAGTGCAAGGGCCTGACGGGCAATGACGCTAAATTGAGGCAGTAATGACGCCGACGCAATGGCGGCGATCACATCTGGCAGCAAAAAGTGTTCCGGCGCGTGTGAGTGCGATCCAGAAAACACCACTGGCCCCCTGTGGGAGCGAGCTTGCTCGCGATAGCGGCAGTCCTGTCACATTGATGTTGACTGAACCACCACAATCGCGAGCAAGCTCGCTCCCACAGGGTACTGCCACATTCAAATCGTGCCGGATCAGACGTACTGCGCCGCCGCATACCCCGAAGCCCACGCCCACTGGAAGTTGAACCCGCCCAGGTGCCCGGTGACGTCCAGCACTTCGCCGATGAAATACAGGCCGGGGCTTTTCAACGATTCCATGGTCTTGGACGAGACTTCCCGGGTGTCGACGCCGCCCAGGGTGACTTCGGCGGTGCGGTAGCCTTCGGTACCGGCGGGGACGACGTTCCAGCTCGCCAGTTTCTCGGCGATGTCCGCCAGCTCCCCGTGGGTGTACTGCTTCATGGGTTTGGACACGAACCAGGTGTCGGCCAGCAGGTTGGCCATCTTCTTGGTGAACAGCTCGCCCAACAGGGTCTTGAGTTCGCTGTTGGGGCGTTCGGCCTGTTGCTGTTGCAGCCATTGCGGCACGTCGTGATCGGGCAGCAGGTTGATCTGCACCGTGTCCCCCGGCTCCCAGAACGAGGAAATCTGCAGGATCGCCGGCCCGCTCAGGCCGCGATGGGTGAACAGGATGTTCTCGCGAAAACTCTGGTCGTTGCAGCTCACCAGGCAATCCACCGAGGTGCCCGACAGCTCGGTGCACAGCGCCTTGAGCTGATCGGTGATGGTGAACGGCACCAGCCCGGCACGGGTCGGCAGCAGTGCATGGCCAAACTGCTTCGCCACCTGATAACCGAAGCCGGTCGCCCCCAGGGTCGGGATCGACAGCCCGCCCGTGGCGATCACCAGGGATTGGCAGGCGAGGGCGCCGAGGGTGGTTTGCAGCAGGTAGCCGCCGTCGGTTTTTTCGATCTGGGTGATCGACGTGTCGAGGTGCAGGCTGACGCCGGCCTGGTCGCATTCATCCAGCAGCAGGCCGAGGATGTCGCTGGACTTGTTATCGCAGAACAACTGGCCGAGCTTTTTCTCGTGATAGGGCACGCCGTGCTTGGCCACCAGCGCGATGAAGTCCCACTGGGTGTAGCGGGCCAGGGCCGACTTGCAGAAGTGCGGGTTCTGCGACAGGAAGTTGCCCGGCTCGGTGTACATGTTGGTGAAATTGCAGCGCCCACCGCCGGACATGAGGATCTTCTTGCCGGCCTTGTTGGCGTGGTCCAGCAGCATCACCTGCCGCCCGCGCGCGGCCGCGGTCAACGCACACATCAACCCCGCGGCGCCAGCGCCAATGATCACGACTTCGGTAGAGCGCAAAACGGTGTCCTCTCGACTTTCTCGCATACTGAATGTGGGAGCGAGCTTGCTCGCGATGGCGGCGTGTCAGGCAGCATCAATGCCGCTGATCCACCGCTATCGCGAGCAAGCTCGCTCCCACAGTTTGATCTCTGTTGGGTTGCAGATCGCTTTACAGGATCCGCACCCGCAACGATCGCCCCTTGATCTTGCCATCGTTCAGGCGTTGCAGCGCCTGTTTGGCGATGCCGCGTTCCACGGCCACATAGGCCTGGAAATCGAAGATCGCGATCTTGCCGACTTGGGCGCCGGGGATGCCGGCCTCGCCGGTCAGGGCACCGAGGATGTCGCCGGGGCGGACCTTGTCCTTGCGCCCGGCGCCGATGCACAGGGTGCTCATGGCCGGCAGCAGCGGGCCGCCACCCTGGGGCTTGAGGTTGTCCAGTTGGTCCCAGCTCAGGGGCGACTTCTGCAGTTGCTCGATGGCCTGGGCGCGGTGGGCTTCGGACGGCGCCACCAGGCTGATGGCGATGCCTTTCTCACCGGCGCGACCGGTGCGGCCGACGCGGTGGATATGAATTTCCGAGTCCCGGGCCAGTTCGACGTTGATCACCATGTCCAGGGCATCGATGTCCAGGCCGCGGGCCGCCACGTCAGTCGCCACCAGCACCGAGGTGCTGCGGTTGGCGAACATCGCCAGCACCTGGTCGCGGTCGCGCTGTTCCAGGTCGCCGTGCAGGCCAACGGCGGAAATGCCCTTGGCGCTCAGGTGGTCGACGGTTTCCTGGACCTGCTGTTTGGTGAAGCAGAACGCCACGCACGAGGCCGGGCGGAAATGCGCCAGCACCTTGACCACCGCGTCCATGCGCTCCTCGGGGGAGATTTCATAGAAGCGCTGCTCGATCTGCGCGTCGGAGTGAAACGCCTCGGCTTTCACTTGCTGGGGGTTGCGCATGAACTTGGACGACAGTTGCTTGATGCCCACCGGGTAGGTGGCGGAGAACAGCAGCGTCTGGCGGCGTTCCGGGGTCTGCTGGATGATGTCTTCGATGGCGTCGTAGAAGCCCATGTCGAGCATGCGGTCGGCTTCGTCGAGGATCAGCGTGTTGAGGCCGTCGAGCACCAGCGAACCCTTGCGCAGGTGCTGTTGGATGCGTCCCGGCGTGCCGACGATGATGTGGGCGCCGTGTTCGAGGGAAGCGATCTGCGGGCCGAAGGACACGCCGCCGCACAGGGTCAGGACCTTGATGTTGTCTTCGGCGCGGGCCAGGCGACGGATTTCCTTGGCGACCTGGTCAGCCAGCTCGCGGGTCGGGCACATCACCAGCGCCTGGCAGCCGAAGAAACGTGGGTTGATCGGGTTCAGCAGGCCGATGCCGAAGGCGGCGGTCTTGCCGCTGCCGGTCTTGGCCTGGGCGATCAGGTCCATGCCCTTGAGGATCACCGGCAAGCTTTGCGCCTGGATCGGCGTCATCTGGGCATAACCGAGTGATTCGAGGTTAGCCAGCATGGCGGCGGACAGCGGCAAAGTATTAAAAGCGGTGGCAATGGTGGTCACGGGACTGGCCTGCAAAACAAAATGTCGCGCAGTGTAGCAGCCTCGTGCCACTTTCTTCGAAAGTTCTGGACGAACTGTGGTGGCGAGGGAGCTTGATCCCGCTGGGCTCTGTAGGAGCTGGCGAAGCCTGCGATCTTTTGATCTTGATCTTTGGCTCTCGATCCAATGGGCTGTGGAAAGATCGCAGCCTCGCTTCGCTCGACAGCTCCTACAGCGTTCGGTTTAATGCTCGATATGCTCATCGGGACGTTTCTGCCGCCGTCCATCCTGCTTGGACAACTGGGAAAAAATCGTCGCCGCCAGCATCGCCATGATCCCCACCGTCACGAATGTCAGCTGGAACGCGCCCAGCACCGTCTCCACCCCGTCGTTGCCCACCTGGGCGGTAAAGCCGCCGAGCAGGGCGCCGGCGCAGGCCACGCCGAGGCTCAGGGACAGTTGCGCCACCACCGACAACAGGCTGTTGCCGCTGCTGGCGCTGGCGTCGTCCAGGTCGATCAGGGTCACGGTGTTCATCGCAGTGAATTGCAGCGAGTTGATCGCCCCCAGCACCGCCAGTTGCGCCAGCAGCAGCCAGTACGGCGTCTGTTCGCTGACCAGGCCCATGCTCGCCAGCATCACGCCCAAGGCCACGGTGTTGCCGGTCAGGACGATGCGATAGCCCAGGCGTTCGATCAGCGGTCGGGCCACGGACTTGGCGACCATGGCTGCCGCCGCCAGGGGCAGCATGCTCATGCCGGCCTGGGACGGTGAATAGCCGAGGGCGACTTGCAGCAGCAACGGCACCAGGAACGGCAAGGCGCCGCTGCCCAGGCGCGCGAACAGGTTGCCGAGGATGCCCACCGCGAAGGTGCGGGTCTTGAACAACGACGGCGGGAACAGCGCGTTCTCGACATGCCCGGCCCGCAGCCAGTAGGCCGCCAGGCAGGCCATGCCGCCGAACAGCAGCAACATCACCCGCAGGTGCGGCAGGTGCAGCTCACCCAGGCCTTCCATGGCAATGGTGATCAGCACCATCGCCGCGCCGAACAGCAGGAACCCCAGGCCATCGAACCGGGTGCGCTCGCTGCCACGCAGGTCGGGAATGAACTTCCACACGGCATAACAACCGATCACGCCCACCGGCAGGTTGATGATGAAGATCCAGTGCCACGTCAGGTACTCGACCATCCAGCCGCCCATGGTCGGCCCGATCAGTGGGCCGAGCAGGCCGGGAATGGTGATGAAGCCCATGATCCGCACCAGTTCCGAGCGCGGATACGCCCGCAGCACCACCAGCCTGCCAACCGGCAGCATCAGCGCACCGCCCAGGCCCTGGATGACCCGGGCGCCGATCAGCATGCTCAATGAATTGGACAGGGCGCACAGCAGCGAGCCGAAGCTGAACAGCAGGATCGCCCCGAAGAAGATCTTCTTGGTGCCGAAACGGTCGGCGATCCAGCCTGAGGCCGGGATCAGCAACGCCACGGTGAGCATGTAGGCAATGATCACGCCCTGCATGCGCAGCGGGTTTTCCGCCAGGTCGCTGGCCATGGCGGGCAGGGCGGTGTTGAGGATGGTCCCGTCCAGGGATTGCATGAAGAAGGCAATCGCCACCACCCATGGAAGCCAGCGGGCGGTGACGGCGTCGAGCGGTGCGCGGTTGGGCATGGGACCTCTTGTATGGCGTGTTGATCAGGAACAGGTGCCGCTGTTGTGGCGAGGGGATTTATCCCCGCTGGGCTGCGAAGCAGCCCCAGAACTGTCGCCTCGGTGAGTCAGGCAGAACGCATTTACCCTTTGGGGGTCGCTTCGCAACCCAGCGGGGATAAATCCCCTCGCCACAGGTCCTGTGTTTGGTTGGTTACAGCGTCAAGGTCAACCGCTTGACCAGCGCCCCCGGCAACAACATCGAGGCCGTGGCCCGCTGGCTGTAGGTGCTGGCCGAGAGCAGAAGTTCCCGCTCTCGGGTCAGGCCTTCGAGTTGCGAGCCGAGCAGGCTGTAGACGCTGTCGTCGAAACGCATGGTACTGACCGGCGCCACGATCTGGCCGTTCTCGACCCAGAAGGTGGCGAAGCGGGTCATGCCGGTCAGGCGCGCCGCCGGTTGGTCCGAGTAGTTCAGGTACCAGAGGTTGCTGATGTACAGCCCGGTGCCGAGTGCTTCGAGGATGTGCCTTTGCTCCAGTTGTCCGCCCCGCATGTCCAGCGCCGTAGGGTATTCGTAGCTGCTGGCGCCGTTGGCCGCGAGGCCATATTCGGCGGCGCTGCGGGAGTTGACCAGTCGCGCATTGGCCGTGCCCTTGGCGATCAGCCCCAGGTCATCGCGAGGATAACCTTCGTCGGAAAACGCCGGGCTCAAGGAGCCGCTGACCTGCTCCGCCAGCCACACGTTGGGGCTGAAGTGGGCTTCGCCAGCGTAGAACTTCTGCAGCGGGCTTTGCTTGCTGGCGATTGCACGGGCCGAGAACCCGCCCCAACTGAGCATGCCCATGATCTCTTCCAGAGCGGCCGGTGCCAGGTAGGCGCGATATTCGCCGGGCGGTAACGTGCGCAGCGGGCGGCCGAGGAATGCCAGTTGCTCGCGGGCCTGTTCGAAGCGCCGGGCAAATCCGTCACTGCTCCATTCATGCCCGGCGTAGCTGGCTTTCACCGCCTGGCCATTGTCATGGAACAGGCTGAAATCGAAGTTGAAGCTGTTGGCCTGATGCCAGCCGAACGCCCCCGAAGAACTGGCGAAACCACGGCTGATGGGCCCGGCGGCGTAGAACCCCACCAGGTCCAGGCCTTCGGCGGCGCGGGTGATTTCGGTAATGGCCTGTTCCGTCTCGGGCAATGGATGGGCCTGCACATTGTTGCTCTGCCAGTGGCCGGGGTTGAGCAGCAGGTAGGGATCGCGGGGCAGCAACGGCAAGGTTTCGCGCAGTTGTCGCAGGCCTTCGGCCAGGCGTTGCAAGTCGGTCTCGGGGTCGCCGGACAAGGTGATCTGCAAATCGGCGTGGCGTCCGTCGTCGATCAGTTTGAAACTGACATTGGCTTGCTGCACCTGGCCGGCCTGACGGACCTTGCCATGGTTGAAACGGACGAAGGCTGAAGACTCGGCGGCGTAGCCGAGGGTGAACTGTTCAGGCGTATGCAGGGCTTCGCGCAGCCAGTCTACCAACGCCTTGAATGCCCCGGCCTGATTATTGACGGTGCTCATCAGGCATCTCCCCCGAACACATCGACGTTAGTGAACACGCAGGCTGGCGACGCATGGCCGACGCGGATGACCTGGTTCGGTTCGCCCTTGCCACAGTTCGGCGTGCCCAGGACCTGGAAGGTACTGGCATCGCCCACCGCGCGCAGGCTCTTCCAGAATTGCGCGGAAATGCCCCGGTAGTTGGGGTTCTTCACCACGCCCTTGAGCTCGCCGTTCTCGATCAACTGGCCCCACTCGCAGCCGAACTGGAATTTGTTGCGGGCGTCGTCGATGGACCAGGAGCGGTTGGTGCGCATCAGCACGCCATGTTCGGTGCCCTGGATCAGTTGCGCCAGGGACTGGTCGCCGGGTTCGATGTTCAGGTTCGCCATGCGGTCGATGGGTGGCCGATTCCAGCCGCAGGCGCGGCTGTTGGCGACACCGTCGAGGCCGGCGCGGAACTGCGACAGCGCGCCGCCCAGTGGACGCAGCAAAAGGCCTTCGCGAATCAGGAATTGTTTGCTGGCGGCGCTGCCGTCGTCGTCGTGGCTGTAGCTGGCCAGTTCTTCGGGAATGTTCGGGTCGAAGGTCACGTTCAACAGGCGGGAGCCGTATTGCAGATGGCCGAAATCGCTGGTCTTGACGAAGCTGGTGCCGGCGTAATTGCGCTCGTCTCCCAGGATGCGGTCCAGTTCCAGCGGATGGCCGATGGACTCGTGGATCTGCAGCATCATCTGGTCGGGCATCAGCAGCAGGTCGCGGGGGCCTTGCGGCGTGTTCGGCGCCATCAGCAACTGCAGGGCCTGGTCGGCGATTTTCGGCCCGGCCCCGATCAGGCCGCAGCGGCTGATCACATCGAAGCCGCCCTGCTGGCCGAAGTTTTCCCGGCCCAGGGTGCGGGTCTGGCTGTCGTGGCCGTCGAAGGCGGTGACTTCCAGGGCCGGGTAGATGAAGCGTTGGGCCTGGCGCAGTTCAGCGCCGGCACTGTTGAGGTAGATCTGTTCGACCTGGGTCAGGCCGATACTGGCCTGCCAATTCACCAGGCGCTCGTCCTGGGGCACCGCAGCCGATTCGTCGCCGAGCACCTGGTAGCAATCGCTCAGGGAGGGGAAAGCCTGGTCGAAATGCGGCGAGAAGTAATCGGCGCGGTCGCTGGATACGGCTTGTCCGCGCAGGTCGAGCAAGGCATGGGGCTTGAGCTGGCGAGCATGCTGTTCGGCGCGTTCCAGTGCCGCTTGCAGACCGGCCTGGGACAGGTCGTTGGTGGCGGCATACGCCTCGACACCGTTGACCCGCGCGGTGAGCATAGCACCTTCATCACGGTTCAGGCTGGGCGGTTCGGCGACATTCTTGCGCACCGACAAATGCTGGCCGGATTCGCGCACGTAACGCAGGGAAAAGAATTCAGCGCCCGTGCGCAAGGCAGCGAAACGCTGCTTGAGCTGGGGGTGGAAGTCGAACATGGAACCTCCTTGTCTGGAGCGAGGGTGCGGCGCATTGCGGTGATTTGACGCGGCGGCTCTAGATTAGGCCTGGGGTGGGGGTGGGATCAAGGTAGATGGGAATACTGATGTGTCAGGGCGGATGCTATCGCGAGCAAGCTCGCTCCCACAGGGGGGATCTTCAATGGTCACAAAAGGTGTGTCCGCTGCGGATCCCTGTGGGAGCGAGCTTGCTCGCGATGGCGGTCCTGAGTCTTACTGAGCCATTGGCCCCACTTCGCGCAGGGGCTTGCCGCGCACCGGCGCGTCGCCAGCCACGTAGTACGGGGCGGTGCTGCGTGGCAGGGGCTTGCGACCACGGATCTTGTCGGCGATTTTCTCGGCGATCATGATCGTCGGCGCGTTCAGGTTGCCGGTGGTGATGATCGGCATGATCGAGGCATCCACCACGCGCAGCCCTTGCATGCCATGCACGCGACCTTCGCCGTCCACCACGGCCATGTCGTCGGTGCCCATCTTGCACGAGCAGGACGGGTGGAACGCGGTTTCGGCGTGTTCGCGGATGAACTGGTCCAGTTGCGCGTCCGTCTGCACCTCGATGCCCGGACTGATCTCGCGACCCCGGAACGGATCGAGTGCCGGTTGCTGCATGATCTCGCGGGTCAGGCGGATGCCGTCGCGAAACTCCTGCCAGTCCTGCTCGGTCGCCATGTAGTTGAACAGAATGCTCGGGTGCTGGCGCGGGTCCTTGGACTTGGCCTGGATCCGGCCGCGGCTCGGCGAGCGCATGGAGCCCATGTGCGCCTGGAAGCCGTGTTCCTTCACCCCGTTGCTGCCGTTGTAGTTAATCGCCACCGGCAGGAAGTGGTACTGGATGTTGGGCCAATCGAATTCCGGGCGGGTGCGGATGAAGCCGCCGGCCTCGAACTGGTTGCTGGCGCCGATACCGGTGCCGTTGAACAGCCATTCGGCACCGATGGCCGGCTGGTTGTACCAGAGCAGCGACGGGTACAGCGAGACCGGTTGGGTGCAGGCGTATTGCAGGTACAGCTCCAGGTGATCCTGCAGGTTCTCACCGACCCCCGGCAGGTCATGCACCACCGGAATGTCGAGGCTTTCCAGCAATTGCGCCGGGCCGACGCCGGAGCGTTGCAGGATCTGTGGCGAGGCGATGGCGCCGGAGCACAGCAGCACTTCCTTGCGTGCCCGGGCTTCGACACGCTCTTCAGCGGCGCCCACCAGGTAACGCACGCCGACCGCACACTTGCCTTCGAAGATGATCTTGTCGGTCAGGGCGTGGGTGACGATGGTCAGGGTCGAGCGCTTCTTGGCGATGTCCAGGTAGCCGCGCGCGGTGCTGGCCCGACGGCCGTTGGGCGTGACGGTACGGTCCATCGGGCCGAAACCTTCCTGCTGGTAGCCGTTGAGGTCTTCGGTACGCGGGTAACCGGCCTGCACGCCGGCTTCGACCATGGCGTGGAACAACGGGTTGTTGCCGGCCTTGGGCGTGGTCACGCTGACCGGGCCGTCGCCGCCGTGGTAGTCGTTCGGGCCGATGTCCCGGGTCTCGGCTTTTCTGAAGTAGGGCAGGCAGTCCAGGTACGTCCAGTCCTCGAGGCCAGGCAGTTTTGCCCAGTTGTCATAGTCCAGGGCGTTGCCGCGGATGTAGCACATGCCGTTGATCAGCGAAGAACCGCCCAGGCCCTTGCCGCGACCGCATTCCATGCGGCGGCCGTTCATGTGCGGCTCCGGGTCGGTCTCGTAGGCCCAGTTGTAGCGCCGGCCTTGCAGCGGGAATGCCAGGGCGGCAGGCATTTGCGTGCGAAAGTCCAGGCGATAGTCCGGGCCGCCGGCTTCGAGCAGCAGGACGGTGACGCCCTCGTCTTCGGTCAGGCGGGTGGCCAGGGTGTTACCGGCCGAGCCGGCACCGATGATGATGTAATCGAATTCTTGGGACATGAAATGCACCCTCTTTTTGAATTGGGTTCAGGTCGCGGTTGCCTTGACGCCGCAGAACCTGTGGCGAGGGGATTTATCCCCGTTCGGCTGCGCAGCAGTCGTAAATCAGCGACTGGGTTTGTCTGAAGAATGGGGGGCCTTGGGGAGGGGCTGCTACGCAGCCCCACGGGGATAAATCCCCTCGCCACAACAGCGTTCACTCAAGGCCTCATGTCCAATCAGAACACCGACGCGTAATCGCCCAGTTCGACCTGTACCGATTTGATGCGGGTGAAGTTGTTCAGCGAACTGATGCCGTTCTCACGGCCCACGCCCGATTGCTTGTAGCCGCCCACCGGCATTTCAGCCGCCGATTCGCCCCAGGCGTTGATCCAGCAGATGCCGGCTTCAAGCTGGTGGATCACGCGGTGGGCGCGGTTCAGGTCGCGGGTCACGACGCCGGCGGCCAGGCCGAAATCGGTGTCGTTGGCGCGGCGGATCACTTCTTCTTCGGTGTCATAGGTGAGGATGCTCATCACCGGGCCGAAGATTTCCTCGCGCACGATGGTCATCTCATCGGTGCAGTCGGTGAACACGGTCGGGGCGACGAACGCGCCCTTGGCGAATTCGCCTTCAGTCAGGCGACCGCCGCCGCATAGCAGGCGCGCGCCTTCGGCTTTGCCTTTCTCGATGTAGCCCAGCACGCTTTCCATGTGGGCGAAGCTCACCAGCGGGCCGAAATTGGTGTTTTCATCCTCTGGGTTGCCAACGCGGATGCGTGCCACACGCTCGGCGATCTTGGCTTCGAAGGCGGCCTTGAGGTGGCTCGGTACGAACACGCGAGTGCCGTTGGTGCAGACCTGGCCGGAGCTGTAGAAGTTGGCCATCATCGCGGTGTCGGCGGCGCGATCCAGGTCGGCGTCGTCGAAGATGATCAGCGGCGACTTGCCGCCCAGTTCCATGGTCACGTCCTTGAGCGAAGAACTCGAGGCGCTGGCCATGACTTTCTTGCCGGTGTCGGTGCCGCCGGTGAAGGAGATTTTCTCGATGCGCGGGTGCTCGGTCAGCCAGGTGCCGACTTCACGGCCGCTGCCGGTCAAGACGTTGAACACACCCGCTGGAACGCCGGCTTCGGTGTAGATCTCGGCCAGTTTCAGGGTGGTGAGCGAGGTGACTTCGCTCGGCTTGAAGATCATTGCGTTGCCAGCCGCCAGGGCCGGGGCGGATTTCCACAGGGCGATCTGGATCGGGTAGTTCCACGCGCCGATACCGGCCACCACGCCCAGGGGCTCGCGACGGGTGTAGACGAATGAAGTGGTGCGCAGCGGAACCTGCTCGCCTTCGATGGCAGGCACCAGGCCGGCGTAGTATTCCAGCACGTCGGCGCCGGTGACGATGTCGACGTAGCGGGTTTCGGAGTAGGCCTTGCCGGTGTCCAGGGTTTCCAGGGCGGCCAGTTCATCGTTGCGCTCGCGCAGGATGTCCACGGCGCGGCGCAGGATGCGCGAACGCTGCATGGCGGTCATGGCCGCCCAGACTTTCTGGCCCTTTTCGGCGCTGACCACGGCGCGCTCCACGTCCTCGAACGTTGCGCGCTGCACCAGGGCGAGTACTTCACCGTTGGCCGGGTTGATGGCTTCGAAAGTGGCGTCGCCGCTGGCATCGCTGTACGCGCCATCGATGTAGAGTTTTTGCAGTTCGAAACGGGCCATAAAGTCCTCGCAAGTGCATGAGTGGTTGGCTGGCCACCGAGCGTGTCGTTCATAGCTGACTACGCGCTGCGGTGACGGTTCAGGAGTCGAGCGGTTCTGTGTGCTCTGGCGCCCCTGCCTTGGCCAGTTGGAAATCCATGTATTCGTAAGCGATCTGGTGCGCCTGGGCGGTATCGAACGCGTCTCCCGACAGCGCTCCGCGCAGCCACAAACCGTCAATCAACGCGGCCAGGCCCCGTGCCGCGCTGCGTGCCTGATCGACGGGCAACACGCGGCGGAACTGGCAGCACAGGTTGGAATACAGACGGTGATCGTTGATCCGCTGCAACCTGTGCAAAGACGGGTGGTGCATGCTGGTGGCCCAGAAGGCCAGCCAGGTTTTCATTGCCGGGCCATTGACCTGGCTGGCGTCGAAGTTGCCTTCGATGATCACCTTGAGGTGAGCCCGCGGGCTGGTGTCCTCCAGTGCCTGGCGGCGTGCGGTGACGTTTTCGCTCAGGACAGTCATCAGGTACTGGGCCGTGGCCGCGATCAGGCCGTTCTTGTCCTGAAAGTAGTGACTGATGATGCCGTTGGAGACACCAGCCAGACGGGCGATCAGCGCAATGCTGGCGTCCCCCATCCCGACCTGATCGACCGCTTGCAACGTGGCTTCGATCAATTGTTGGCGGCGGATGGGTTGCATACCGACCTTGGGCATCTAGCACATCTCCTTAGGCCTGCAGGCGGACGAGTGCAGTCCGTCATGGCGAGGGCCAGTCTATTTTGTTTTTATTGAACGTTCAATCAACAAAAACAAAGTTCTATGACAAGTCGTCGCTGTTTGTCGGATTTCCACGTGTAAAGGGCGCTTGAAGGCACATGGAAACCCGCCGCGCAGGGGCGAGGACTTTTTCGGGATGTCTTTATAACACTCGTCGGTCGGTGTGAAGGCCTGGCGCCGATTGATAGCTGGAATACTGTTGTGGCGAGGGGATTTATCCCCGTTGGGCTGCGAAGCAGCCCCATAGCCAGGTGTCTCGGTGTGTCAGATGGAATGAGTCCGCAGTTTTTGGGGCTGCTGCGCAGCCCAGCGGGGATAAATCCCCTCGCCACAGTTGTTTGCATTCCAGGTCAAGCTTGTCAGCAGTCAGCAGTCAGCAGTCAGCAGTGCACAAACAAAAACGCCGCGATCATCTCGCGGCGTTTGTGTGCGTGGGCTCAGCCCAGGTTCTTGCCGAGCAGTGCGTGGTACAGCTCGCTGTCGCCCAGGATCCCGACGACTTTCTGGTTATCGTGGAGCACCAGTTTGTTGCCGGTCTGGTAGCGGATCTGCAACGCGTCGCGCATGCCGATGTTGGAATCCACCAGGGTCGGACGCCGGCCCAGCTCTTCCACCGACTGGCCCGGTGCCCAGTTTTGCAGGTCCAGGACCGCGCCGTTCTGCCGGGCGCCCTTGATGGTGTTGCCTTCGGCCAAGTCGAGCCAGGAGTCGCCGCCCGGATCCAGGCAGACCGAACCGTTGATGCGCTTGCAGTTGTCCAGGGTGCGCATCAGGCTGCGACCGCAGAGCACGTTGAGCGGGTTGGTATGGGCGACGAACGTACGCACATAGTCGTCCGCCGGGTTGAGCACGATCTCTTCGGGCTTGCTGTACTGGATGATCTTGCCGTCTTTCATGATGGCGATCCGCGTGCCCAGCTTCAGGGCTTCGTCCAGGTCATGGCTGACGAACACGATGGTCTTTTGCAGTTTGCGCTGCAGTTCCAGCAGTTCGTCCTGCAGGCCTTGGCGGATCAGCGGGTCGAGGGCCGAAAACGGTTCGTCCATCAGCAGGATGTCGGCGTCCATCGCCAGGGCGCGGGCCAGGCCGACCCGTTGCTGCATGCCGCCGGACAGCTCGTCGGGTTTCTTGTTGCGCCACTGGGTCAGGCCCACCAACTCGAGTTTTTCATCCACCAGCTTGCGCCGTTCCTTCTCGGGACGGCCCTGCATTTCCAGGCCGAAGCTGATGTTCTCGCGCACCGTCAGCCAGGGCATCAGGGCGAACTTCTGGAACACCATGGCGATGCGCTTGGTGCGCATCATCTTCAGTTCGGCGGGGGAGCAGGAGGCGATGTCGATCTGCCGTCCTTCATGCTCGACGAACAACTTGCCACGACTGACGGTGTTCAAGCCGTTGATGCAGCGCAGCAGGCTGGATTTGCCTGAGCCGGAAAGGCCCATCAAGACGCAGATCTCCCCCTTCTCGATGGACAGGCTGGCTTTTTCCACGCCGACGATCAGGCCGGTCTGCTGCAGGATCTCGGGGCGCGAAAAACCCTTGTCCAGCAGGTCCAGCGCGGCCTTGGGGCGGTTGGAGAAAATAACATCGACGTCTTCGAAACGAATGATGCTCATGCGTCACCCCCTACTTTAGCGTCGGGTTGTTTGCAGATTCGGTCGAGCATGATCGCCAGCAATACGATCGCCAGGCCGGCTTCGAAGCCCAGGGCGATATCGGCGGTGTTCAGTGCGTTGACCACGGGTTTGCCCAGGCCATCGGCACCCACCAGCGCGGCGATCACCACCATCGACAACGACAGCATGATGCACTGGGTGATACCGGCCGCGATGCTTGGCATCGCATGGGGCAGTTCGATACGCGACAGGAGTTGGCGGCGGGAGCAGCCGAAGGCTTTGCCGGCGTCCATCAGTTCGTCCGGAACGTCGCGGATGCCCAGGTAGGTCAGGCGGATGGGCGCGGCAATCGCGAACACCACCGTGGAGATCAGGCCCGGGACCACACCCAGACCGAAAAGGGTCAGGGTAGGAATGAGGTAGACGAAGGTCGGTACGGTCTGCATCAGATCGAGTACCGGCCGCATCAGGGTATAGAACATCGGCTTGTGCGCGGCAACAATGCCCAGCGGCACACCGATCAGCACACAGACCAGGGTCGCGAACAGCACCTGGGCCAGGGTTTCCATGGTCTCTTGCCAGTAACCCAGGTTGAGAATCAGCAGGAAGGACGCGATGACGAATACGGTCAGGCCCCATTTGCGCTGGATGAAGTGCGCCAATAGCGCGATGAGGCCGATCAGGGCCAGGGGGTTGAACCAGGTCAGCGCAAACGTCACGCCGTGAATCATCGTTTCCAGAAACAGCGCGATTGCGTCGAATGTGCTGGCGCCGTTTTGCGTCAACCATTCGACAAAGCCCGCGATGTACTGGCCCAAGGGTATTTTCTGATCAATAAGCATGGTAGTGAACGTCCGCATGCAAGGGAATAAACAGCCCGGGCGAGCGAACTCGCCCGGCATAACATAGGCAGTTATTGCACAAGCTTGGCTTTCACGGCTTCCAGGCCAGGTTTACCGTCAATGGTGGTCACGCCAGCGAGCCAGGTATCGAGTACCTGTGGGTTTTTCTTCAGCCAGGCCTTGGCCGCGGCCTCAGGTTTCATCTTGTCGTCGAGCACGTTGCCCATCAGCTGGCTTTCCATGTCGACGGTGAACTCCAGGTTTTTCAACAGTTGTCCAACGTTGCTGCATTCCTGGCTGTAGCCCTTGCGGGTGTTGGTCGCCACGGTAGCGGCACCGAAGTCGGGGCCGAAGAAGTCGTCGCCGCCGGTCAGGTACTGGATCTTGAAACGCGTGTTCATCGGGTGTGGCGCCCAGCCGAGGAACACCACGTCGGTGCCACGCTTGGAGGCGCGGTCGACCTGCGAGAGCATGCCCGCTTCACTCGACTCGACGACTTTGAAGCCGGCGTCCTTCAGGCCGAAGGCGTTCTTTTCGATCATGCTCTGGATCAGGCGGTTGCCGTCGTTGCCCGGCTCGATGCCGTAGATCTTGCCGTCCAGCTCTTTCTTGAATTTGGGGATGTCGGCGAAGTCATGCAGACCTTTGTCATACAGGGCCTGGGGTACGGCGAGGGTGTATTTGGCGCCCTTGAGGTTGGTGCGCACGGTTTCCACGGTGCCGGCTTCGCGGTAGGCCTTGATGTCGTTTTCCATGGTCGGCATCCAGTTGCCGAGGAATACATCCATGTTCTTGCCATCGGCCAGGGACTTGTAGGTCACCGGCACGGAAATCATGGTGGTCTTGGTCTTGTAGCCCAGCGCGTCCAGCACCACGCTGGTGGTCGCCGTGGTCACGGTAATGTCGGTCCAGCCGACATCGGAGAAGTTGACGGTGCTGCACTTTTCGGGTTCTGCAGCGTTGGCCAGCATCGGAAGACTCAGCATGGCGGCCAACAACAACGGCTTGGAACCTTTCATGGGTGGACTCCTGGTGTTTTATCGGCGGTGTCCGGTCAGGACAACCACGCTTAATTGGATGTTGCGGTTGGTGGCGCGTGGGCACTCTCTGACACGCGGCCTTGCAAACGAGCCGTAACCGATCATGTACCAGTGCAAATCTGACGCCTACAGGGTGAGTCGTATCCAGTACAGGGATGGTCGCATCCAGTGTCGGTGACGTCGTTTACAGATTTTTTCCGCCCCTGACGGGCCTCTGACACGCAGAAAAACGCCGCAGAACCGGGGTCAGGGACGGGCGGCGCTGGTGGGCATGATTGCGTCGGTGTCAGACGTCGGGCGCCAAGGCAAAAACCGGATGATGCGGCCATCCCGGCGTTGAGCGTAGCAGCTCCGTCACCGGACGCTCCTGCGCCCGGATGTGCCTGTTCTGGAGGTTATCGGCAATGGCAATCAGCGTTTTCGACTTGTTCAAAATCGGTATCGGCCCGTCCAGTTCCCACACCGTGGGCCCCATGCGTGCCGCGGCGCTGTTCGTTGAAGCGCTCAAGGCAAAGGCCCTGCTCAATGATGTGCGCCGGGTCGAGGTGCAATTGTTCGGTTCGCTGTCGGCCACCGGCATCGGCCACGGCAGCGACAACGCCGTGATCATGGGCCTGATGGGGGAGTGGCCGGACGCAATCGACCCGTCGCAGATCGGCCCGCGCATCGAGCTGCTGCGTGAAACCCAGACCCTGCTGCTCGACGGTCGCCTGCCGCTGCCGTTCGTATGGTCCCGGGACATGCGCCTGATCGACGAGAACCTGCCATTCCATCCCAATGCGATGACGCTGGTGGCCGAGGGCGCCGACGGTGAGCTGCACCGTGACACTTATTACTCGGTCGGCGGTGGCTTTGTCGTCGATCAGGCCCAGGCCTCCAGTGGCGTGGTGGATCTGGACAGCACTGAGCTGCCTTACGATTTCTCCAGCGCCGAAGAATTGCTTGAGCTGTGCCGTACCCACAACTTGCGGGTAGCCGAGTTGATGCTGGCCAACGAAAAGGTCTGGCGGTCCGAAGACGAGATCCGCAGTGGCCTGATGAAACTGTGGCGGGCCATGCAGGATTGCGTCGAGCAGGGCCTCAAGCACGAAGGCATCCTGCCGGGCGGTTTGAATGTGCGCCGGCGGGCGGCCAAGTTGCACCGCAGCCTGCAAGAGCTGAACAAGCCCAATGTCATCGGCTCGACCCTCAGCGCCATGGAGTGGGTCAACCTGTTCGCCTTGGCGGTCAACGAGGAGAACGCGGCCGGCGGCCGCATGGTCACGGCGCCGACCAACGGTGCGGCGGGAATCATCCCGGCGGTGCTGCACTACTTCATGAAATTCAGCGAAGCGGTCACCGACGCCAACGTCGTGGATTATTTCCTCGCCGCGGCGGCCATCGGGATCCTGTGCAAAAAGAACGCATCGATCTCCGGCGCCGAAGTCGGTTGCCAGGGCGAGGTGGGATCGGCTTGCGCCATGGCGGCGGCGGGCCTGGCGGAAATCCTCGGGGCCACGCCGGAGCAACTGTGCAACGCGGCGGAAATCGGCCTGGAACACAACCTCGGCCTGACCTGCGACCCGGTGGGCGGCCTGGTGCAGGTGCCGTGCATCGAGCGCAACGCGATCGCCGCGGTCAAGGCCATCAATGCCGCGCAAATGGCCCTGCGCGGGGATGGCCAGCATTTCATCTCCCTGGACCGGGTGATCCGCACCATGCGTGATACCGGTGCCGACATGCATGACAAGTATAAAGAGACCTCGCGCGGTGGTTTGGCGGTCAGTGCGGTGGAGTGCTGACCTGAGGTTGCAGATTTATTGTGGCGAGGGGATTTATCCCCGCTGGGCCGCGCAGCGGCCCCCTACGTTCTTTCTGATACACCGAGGTGTTTGAGGTTAGGGCTGCTTCGCAGCCCAGCGGGATAAATCCCCTCGCCACAAGGACCTCAAGTTGCTCACAAAATGCACACCCATCCTGAAACACGCCACCTTTTAGCGCGTCGCAAACAGACAAGGCGCCTGTTGCCGGGCCAACCGCTCAATCGCGCTCGACCGTCCGTCACCCGCACCTGTGGTGCTACTCCTTGCGCAAGCCGCGCAGCCCAGTTCCCACAAGTGCTACCGAACTGCTCACAGCCTTCTGTAAGCGGTACCTGCAGCCATTGACGGCACCTAAAACCCGGACGCGATGCACGCCTTATATAGACGGGCCGCGATGTCGTTTTCAGGATTTATTGAACACACATTCAATTTTAGGCATGGCAATTGCTCTATCCCGATAAAGCCCTGTCTCGCGCAAGAGAACGTGGCAATAACAAGAGCCTCCGCCTGAGGCCATCACCCGCTTTGTGTGAGGAGATACCGCGATGACGACGTCCAACTCCGGGGCCCAACCCCAGAACCGTGCGCCTCAATCCATCGGCTTTTTGCTGCTGGACAATTTCACGCTGATTTCCCTGGCGTCCGCGGTGGAACCGCTACGCATGGCCAACCAGCTATCCGGTCGCGAGCTGTATCGCTGGACCACCCTCACGGTCGATGGCGGCCAGGTCTGGGCCAGCGACGGTTTGCAGATCACCCCCGACGCCTCCATGCACAAGGCGCCACCCCTGGACACCGTCATTGTCTGTGGTGGCATTGGCATCCAGCGCACCGTGACCCGTGAACACGTGTCGTGGTTGCAGAGCCAGGCCCGCCAGTCCCGTCGCCTCGGCGCGGTCTGCACCGGCAGTTGGGCCCTGGCCTGCGCCGGCCTGTTGGACGGTTTCGATTGCAGCGTGCACTGGGAATGCCTGGCGGCGATGCAGGAAGCGTTCCCGCGGGTATCGATGAGCACCCGCCTGTTTACCCTCGACCGCAACCGCTTCACCAGTTCCGGTGGCACCGCGCCGCTGGACATGATGTTGCACCTGATCAGTCGCGATCACGGTCGCGAGCTGTCGGCGGCGATCTCTGAAATGTTTGTCTACGAGCGTATCCGCAACGAGCAGGATCACCAGCGTGTGCCGCTCAAGCACATGCTTGGCACCAACCAGCCGAAGTTGCAGGAAATCGTGGCGTTGATGGAAGCCAACCTCGAAGAGCCGATCGACCTGGACGAACTGGCGGTGTACGTCGCCGTGTCCCGGCGTCAGCTGGAGCGGTTGTTCCAGAAATACCTGCACTGCTCACCGTCGCGCTACTACCTCAAGCTGCGGCTCATTCGTGCGCGGCAACTGCTCAAGCAGACGCCGATGTCGATCATCGAGGTGGCCTCGGTGTGCGGCTTCGTTTCCACCCCGCACTTCTCCAAGTGCTACCGCGAATACTTCGGCATTCCGCCGCGGGACGAGCGCGTCGGTTCCAATACCACGCAACAGGTGGCGATGATGCCGCTGCCGCAGGCGTTGGTGCTGTCGCCATTGTCCGGGCCGCTGTCGGCGCTGAGCCAGGCGCGTAATGAATCGACGTTTGCCAGTGTGAGGCTCTAGAAGGGAGCTTGCCCCCGCTGGGCCTGCTGGCGCTGTGTAGGAGCTGCCGAGCGAAGCGAGGCTGCGATCTTTCTCCAGACATTTGAGTCCCAAGTGAAAGATTAGAAGATCGCAGGCTTCGCCAGCTCCTACAGGGACCAGGATCAGCTGTGGTTTTGCTGGTAATCCGTCAGCGCCGGCAATAGCTGCTTGTCGATTGCCTGGCGCACGGCCGGCAGGATGGTGGCGCTGCTGGTGTACATGTCCTTGACCATCCGCCGCAGTTCATTGGCGCGGGCCCTGTCCAGCCCCCGCACTGCGCACTCGCATGCCTGCTCGGCAGTGGAGCCACTGGGTATCTGCAGTCCCAGTGCCTTGAGATGGCCCAGCAGGTCTTCCTGGTCGATCAAATCGGCGTGCATCATGACGCTTTTCCTTGTTCAGGGATTGGGGTCGTGTCTCGATTCTGGTAGCCACCCGAAGCGGCGGCAAGGGCAAATGGTCGCAATGTCATGAATGACTATGGAGGCGTCGTTTTCGGTTAACTTGCCCAGGCCTGGACTGGGCACACTGGCCCCAAGCTGAATCACGATGGTTTGGTCACCCTCGCGCGACAGCTCCTCCAGTAACGCAACCTGCCCCGATCCTGTCACGGCTTGATCGGGGATTTTTTTGTCTGTGACAATCAGGGAGTGATGGGTTGTTCGTCAGGGCGCTATCGCGAGCAAGCTCGCTCCCACAGGGGCTGTGTCGTTCACAGAACCTGATGTGGGAGCGAGCCTGCTCGCGATGAACGATGACGCGGTCTACCTCTGCAACACCAGAATCCGCGACAACAACTCATCCCGATCCACATAACACCCTTGGAAATGCCGTGCCCCGGAGGCCGGGTCGAAGGCATTGCGGGCGTGAAGGGTGCGGCGGTTGTCGAAGCACCAGAGCTGGCCCGGTTCGAGACGCTGCACCACGCGAAAGCGTGGCTCGCGGGTCAGGGCGATGAAGCGGCGGTAGGCACGGTAGAGTTTGGGCATCTGCTCGGCCGAGGTGTCGAACGGCCCACGCAGGAAGTTCGCCATGCGGATTTCCGAAACCTGTCCGAGGGCGTCCAGGGCGATGATCGGCGCCAGGCAGCGGTAGTCGCTGCGGCGGTCCTTGTTGCGAAACTCCACCGGAATCCGGCACAGGGCGTCGAAGGCCTCGGGGTCTTCCTGGCGCAGGGTTTCGGCAATGGCGAAACCGTCGACAAAAATGCTCTCGCCACCGTCGGCGTCATTCACCAGGCAATGCAAGAACTGCAGCCCCGGCTGCAGCTCCCGGGTCGGCAGGTCGGTGTGCAGCGGCAGGTTGAAAGCGGTGTAGGCGTTGCTGTCGGCATCGGCCTTGGACTGCACGTTGAACAGCACGCCGAAGTTGCTCTCGCGGATGAAGGCGATGCGTTGGGCTACCCGTTTCAGCGAACCGGGTTCGGTGGGCACGCCGCGCACTTGGGTCAGGCCGATGTCGCGCAGCGCCAGCAACCATTGCAGCAATGCGTCGGTATCGTCCATCAGCGCCGGGTAATCGAACACCGGCAGTGGCAGGTCGTGCCGCCACAGCTGGCGCCGGGGCTTGTTCGCCAGGCGCTCGGCCCGGGATTGATCATCGTAGGCATGGGCGCGCAACCAGCCCGGGTCAAAACGGCTCTGATGGCCGTCCTGCCAGTCCACGCATAGGCAGCCTTCGTCGTCGATGCGAATCGCGCCGGGGGCCATGTCCTCAGCGACATCGACGATTTCCAGCACCTGCTCGCGGGTGACGCTGTAGACGCATTGGGGGCAAGGGCAGTTGTCCCGTAACCATGGGTGATGAAAGGGGCTGGTCCGGCCATCGGCCCATGTGACTTGCACCCGATCGGCCAAGGGTGTGGCGGCGGTCAACGCGAAGATCAGGGGATAACGGCGGAAGTCGGCAAAAGCGGCGGCGGTGTTCATGCGATCTCCTGTGCGAAGCTTACCGGGCGGGGGGCAGGGCGATGACCCGACCGATATAGGTCGGGGTCGGCAGGTCGGATTGCTCATCAAGCAGGGCGTCGAGCCGGGCCAGGGTCTGCTCCGTGAAGGGCGCCGAGCGCGGGCCCGCCAGATCGACGTGCAACAGCATCTGTTCATTGCCGGCCAGTTCTTTATCACCACCCACCAGGTGCAGGCTGTGATAGAGGTGCAGGCGTTTGGCGTCGTGGCCGATGATCTGCGTGTGCACTTGCACCTCGGCCCCGAGTTTCACTTCGTGCAGGTAGTTGAGGTGCAGTTCGAGGGTGAACAGCGAGTGACCGCTGGCTTCGCGGTTCTGGCTGTCCAGGCCGAGCCGGTCCATCAGCGCGTCGGTGGCGTAGCTGAAGATCAGCAAGTAGAAAGCATCGCGTAGATGGCCGTTGTAATCGACCCATTCGGGGAGGATGCGGGTCTGGTAGGTGGTGAGGGTGGGCATGATTCAGGTCCGACAATTGGGGTGACTGGGCTGGCGCTATCGCGAGCAAGCTCGCTCCCACAGGGATCTCCGGGGGAGATAAAGAGCGTTCACACCGCGAAATCCTTGTGGGAGCGAGCTTGCTCGCGATGGGGCCAGACCTGCTGGCCCTAAAACAGGGTTTACTCTTCGAAAGCCATGCCATGCTTGGCCTTGGTGGTCTTCACCGCCTCCAGCACCGCCAGCAAACAGTCATCGCGATAGCGCTCCAGGGCCGAGATGCTGTGGCTGCCCAATTGCTCGCTCGTGCCGTCCACCACATCGTCGATCAGCTTTTCGGTCAGCTCCGGCGCTGGCAGGTAGGTCCAGGGCAGTTGCAGTGCCGGGCCGAACTGGGCCATGAAGTGCCGCATGCCGGCATCGCCACCGGCCAGGGTGTAGGTCAGGAACGTGCCCATGAATGACCAGCGCAGGCCGGCGCCAAAACGAATGGCATCGTCGATTTCCCCCGTGGTGGCGACACCGTCGTTGACCAGGTGCAGGGCTTCGCGCCACAGCGCTTCGAGCAGTCGGTCGGCGATGAAGCCGGGCACTTCCTTGCGTACGTGCAGCGGCCGCATGCCGAGGGATTCATACACCTGCATGGCCGCTTGCACGGCTTCGGGCGCGGTGTGCTTGCCACCGACCACTTCCACCAGCGGCAACAGGTAGACCGGGTTGAACGGATGTCCGACCACGCAGCGTTCCGGGTGGGTCGCACCTTCGTAGAATTCGCTGGGCAACAGCCCCGACGTGCTGGAGCCGATCAATGCATTCGGCTTGGCGGCTGCGCTGATCTGGCCGTGCAATTCGAGCTTCAGTTCCAGGCGCTCGGGGGCGCTTTCCTGAATGAAGTCGGCGTCGCGCACGCATTCTTCGATGGTCGCGACAAAGCGCAGCCGATCCTGCGAGGCACCAGGGGCCAGGCCCTGTTTCTCCAGCGCGCCCCAAGCGTTGGCGACGCGTTTGCGCAATGCCGCCTCGGCACCCGGTGCCGGGTCCCAGGCGACAACGTCGAGGCCATGGGCCAGGGCCCGGCTGACCCAGCCGCTGCCGATTACACCACTGCCCAGGGCGGCGAAGGTCTTGATGTCGGTGATAAAGCTCATGGTGATGTCCTGAAAAGAGTGAAGATCACCTGTGGGAGCGAGCTTGCTCGCGATGGCGGCGGTACATCCAACGCCTCTTCGAAGGCAGGAATATCGCTATCGCGAGCGAGCTCGCTCCCACAGGGTTATGCGCAGGTTCGGCTCAGCCGCGCTGGACCAGGCCCATCTTTTTGCGGCCTTCTGCTGGTGTGAGCACACGCGCCCCGAGGCGGCTGAGGATTTCGCCAGCGCGCTCCACCAGTTGGCCGTTGGTGGCGAGCACGCCTTTATCCAGCCAGAGGTTGTCTTCCAGCCCGACCCGCACGTTGCCCCCCAGCAGCACTGCCTGGGCGGCCATCGGCATTTGCATGCGGCCGATGCCGAAGCCGGCCCATACCGCGTCGGCCGGCAGGTTGTCGACCATGGCTTTCATGGTGGTGGTGTCGGCCGGCGCGCCCCATGGGATGCCCAGGCAGAGCTGGAACAGCGGGTTGTCCAGCAGGCCTTCCTTGATCAATTGCTTGGCGAACCACAGGTGCCCGGTGTCGAAGATTTCCAACTCGGCCTTGACTCCCAGCTCGGTGATCCGCTTGGCCCCGGCCCGCAGTTGCGCCGGGGTGGAGACGTAAATGGTGTCGCCGTCGCCGAAGTTCAGGGTGCCGCAATCCAGCGTGCAGATTTCCGGCAGCAGCTCTTCGACGTGGGCCAGGCGGGTCAGCGGACCCACCAGGTCGGTGTTGGGGCCGAACTCCATCGGCCGTTCGCCCGCACCGATTTCCAAGTCACCGCCCATGCCGGCGGTGAGGTTGACGATGATGTCCACGTCCGCCTCACGGATGCGCTCCATCACTTCGCGGTACAGCGCCACATCGCGGCTGAACTTGCCGGTCTGCGGGTCGCGGACGTGGCAGTGGACCACGGTGGCACCGGCCTTGGCGGCTTCGACGGCAGCGGCGGCGATCTGTTTCGGGGTGACCGGCACGTGGGGGCTCTTGGCGGTCGTGTCGCCAGCACCGGTGAGTGCGCAGGTGATGATGACGTCGTGGTTCATGGTGCGGATTCCTTCAGGCGTGGTGAGTCACCGCGCAGCCGTTGGGTGCTGCGCAGAGGGAGAACGGTTGGTCAGTTACTGGTGAGTTTCAGGTTGTCGGCGGCCGGCTTGCCGTCGAAGGTGGTCACGCCGTCGAGCCAGCGCTGCTTGTCTTGCGGATGATCCTTGAGCCATTGCCGGGCCGATTCGAGTGGATCCTTGTGATCGAGCAGCGGCTGCATCATCCGGCTCTCGTCTTCGGCGGTGAAGGTCAGGTTGCTCAGCAAGCGACCGACGTTCGGGCATTGCTCGGCGTAGTTCGGCGCGGTGACGGTCCAGACGGTGGCCATGCCTTCGTTCGGGCCGAGGGCGTCTTCGCTGCCGGTGAGGTAGGTCATTTGCACGTTGACGTTCATCGGATGCGGTGCCCAGCCAAAGAACACCACGGCTTCCTTGCGCCGTACGGCGCGGTCCACGGCGGCGAGCATGCCGGCTTCGCTGGACTCCACCAGTTGGAATTTGCCCAGGCCGAACTGGTTCTTGGCGATCATCGCCTTGATCTGGGTGTTGGCGCCGGAGCCGGGTTCGATGCCGTAGATCTTGCCACCCAACTCTTTTTCGAATTTGGCGATGTCGGCGAAGCTCTTCAAGCCCTTGTCGGCCAGGTAGGTCGGCACGGCCAGGGTGGCGCGGGCGTCCTTGAGGCTGGGTTGTTCCAGGACCTTGACCTGCTTGGCTTCGACGAATGGAGTGATGGTCTGGGTCATCAGCGGGTTCCAGTAGCCCAGGAACAGGTCCAGGCGTTGGTCACGAATGCCGGCGAAGATGATTTGCTGGGAGGCGCTGGTCTGCTTGGTTTTGTAGCCGAGGCCGTCGAGCATCACTTGGGTCAGGGCGCTGGTGGCGATGACGTCGGTCCAGTTGACCACGCCCAGACGCACGTTCTGGCACGCGGCGGGTTCAGCGGCCATGGCGGCGCCGTTCATCAAGGTGGTAGCGCTGAGTGCAAGAACGCAGGAGCTGATCAGTCGTTTCATGTCGGGTTCCTCGGCAGCTTATTGTTATGGGGCCCCGGTGTCTGTGCGCCGGTGATGCCAAGTTACGCAGCCCGAAGCGTGGCAAAACGCACAGCGGCGACGTGCTCTTGCACTGCAGCGACCTGCACCCTTGAACGACGCTTGCAACTGGCGTATCAAGGTCCGCACGCTACCCGTCGACCGAGTGCGCTCCATGTCCCAGGATTTTTACTTCTTGTTGATGCCGGGCTTTTCAGCCATCGGTTTCATCTCGGCCATCGAGCCGTTGCGGGTCGCCAATCGTTTTCGTGGCGAGCTGTATCGCTGGCATGTGTTGAGCGTCGATGGCGGGGCGGTGCTGGCGAGCAATGGCATGTCGGTCAACGCCGATGCCGCGCTGGAGCCATTGAAGAAGGGCGCGACCCTTTGGGTGGTGGCGGGATTCGAACCACTGAAGTTCGCCACCCCGGCCCTGGAGCGCTGGTTGCATCGGTTGGACAACGAAGGCGTGATCCTGGGCGGCATCGACACCGGCAGCGTGGTCCTGGCCGAGGCGGGGCTGCTGGAAGGGCATCGCGTGACCTTGCACTGGGAAGCGATCGAGGCGTTCAAGGAGTCTTATCCGCAGCTTGGCGTGACCCAGGAGCTGTTTGAAATCGACCGTCGCCGCATCACTTGCGCCGGTGGCACCGCGTCCATCGACCTGATGCTCGACCTGATCGGCCAGGCCCACGGTTCGGAGCTGGCGATCCAGGTCAGCGAACAGTTCGTGCTTGGCCGCATCCGCCCGCGCAAAGACCACCAGCGCATGGAAATCGCCAACCGCTATGGCATTCGCAACAAGAAGCTGGTGCACGTCATCGGCGAGATGGAAACCCACAGCGAACCGCCCCTGAGCACCTTGGCCCTGGCCGAGTCGATCAACGTCACCCGCCGCCAGCTCGAACGCCTGTTCCGCCTGCACCTGAACGACACCCCGAGCAACTTCTACCTGCGCCTGCGCCTGGAGAAGGCCCGGCAACTGCTGCGCCAGACCGACATGAGCGTGCTGGAAGTGAGCATCGCCTGTGGCTTTGAGTCACCGTCGTACTTCACCCGCAGTTACCGGGCACGGTTCGCGCGTTGTCCACGGGAGGATCGGCGGCGGCAGGGGGATGGGCGGGAGGTGGTTTGACAGGCTTTTATACTTAATTATACTCGTGACTATAAATTATACCTGTCGCCATAATTGAGTATAAAACCATGTCCAAGCACCCCGGTTTTGTATTCCGGCGCCCTGATCTGGCCCGCAATATTGTCGATGGGCTGGTCGGCGCCGGGATCCAGGATTACACCTCAGGCCTGTTCCTGGCCGCGCCGAGACGTACCGGAAAAAGTACGTTCCTGCGTGAAGACTTGATTCCCGAGTGCGAAACCTGCGGCTGGCTCGCGGTCTATGTCGACCTGTGGGCCAACAAGGAGAAAGACCCTGCCGACCTGATCGCTTCGGCAATCGCCGGGGCATTGGTGCCTTATGAAAAGGGAATCCGCAAGCTGGCCAAATCCATGGGCATCGACAAACTCAGCTTCTTGCGCACGTTGTCCTGGGATTTCAGCCTGCCGCAACTGCCCGAAGGGGCGACGCTGACCCAGGCGCTGGAGTTGTTGCACAGTGCGGCCGGTAAAACCGTGGTGCTGGTGATCGACGAAGCCCAGCATGCGTTGACCTCCGAGGCCGGGGTCAACGCCATGTTCGCCCTCAAGGCTGCCCGCGACCAACTCAACCAAGGGCGCGAGGGTGATACCAGCGGCCTGCGCCTGGTGTTCACCGGCTCCAATCGCGACAAACTCGCGCACTTGGTACTCAGCCGTAACCAACCGTTCTACGGATCCAGCATCACCGCGTTCCCATTGCTGGGTAAAGAGTTCACCAAAGCCTACGCTGCCCATTTGAACGCGCATCTGGCCCAAACCAATCAGTTCAATGCCGATGACTTGGACCAGGCCTTCGAGTTGGTAGGGCGCCGCCCTGAAATGCTGCGCAGCATCATCGGCGAAATTGCCTTGGAACTGGGTGAGGCGAGCCACTTGGGCGAATTGCTGCGCAACAGCGCGCAAATGCTCCGTGCTGGCGTCTGGACCGAGTTTGAAAGTGCCTGGAACGCCTTGACGGTGCCGCAACGGGCAGTGCTGCAGGTCATGGCCGAGCGCTCGCAAAACAACGAACCCTTTGCGCCCTTCACCGATTCAACGCTGGACGCCGTGGGCAAGGTGCTCAGGAGCATGGGCAGCGAAGTCGTGCCTGGCACCCAGACCATCCAATCCTGCATCGACGCGCTGCGTGACAAGGAACTGGTGTGGAAGTCCAATCGCGGTGGTTACGCCTTGGAGGACAAAGCGTTTGCGGATTGGTTGAAGGGGTATCGCCAGCAACATTGAATTTTGAAAATATCCCGTGGCGAGGGAGCTTGCTCCCGCTGGGTGCGGCCTGTAGGAGCTGCCGAGTGCAACGAGGCTGCGATCTTTCCCCAGACACTTGAATCCCAAGCGAAAGATCAAAAGATCGCAGGCTTCGCCAGCTCCTACAGAGCCGAGCGGGAGCAAGCTCCCTCGCCACAGGTATTGTGTTCGGCTGGAAAAGGTCTATTTCTTCATCAACGCCGAGCACGCCGCCTTGTACGCCTCGTGCTGATACTTGTTCAGCGTCGCCGGCAAGGCGAAGTCGTGTTTCTTGTGCTGTGCGTTGAGGGTCTGCGGTGACAGCAGTGTCACCTCGCAGCCTTCCAGCAACTGGAAAACCCCTTCAATCTTGAACGTGGTCGGTCCGCCGGCGAACTCGCCTTTCTTGCTGCGCTTCTTGATGGCGATGCGTTCGATGCCATTCTCGACCACGAACGCCCGTACCTGAGCGGCAAACGCCTTGACGTTGGCGGCTTCGTCATCGTCGTCCAGGGCGATTTTCTTGGTATTCAGGGCGATGTGGGTCAGCGTCTGCTGATCCAGCGAGGCAACGGCGATGATCGCTTCGCTGCCTTTGATTTCGATGCCGCAGGTTTTCATGGGAGTCTCTTTGCTCGGTGATGACGTACAGCTTACAGCTCTAACTGATCAGCATGGATACCAAAGGCAGCGGCAATTTTCTCTCGAGTAGCCCGGCGAGGCTTTGCGACCGATTCCTGCTGGGCAAACGCCGGTTGAGAAATCCCCAGGCGCCTGGCAACTTCATCCTGAGTCAGCTTCAAGTGTTCGCGCCAGGCGCGGATAGGCGTAGCGCCGTCGACGATACGGCTGACCACTTCGTGAGGGATCAGATCGGGTTCCAGTTTTTGTGCAACGTATTGTGCGTACGGAATGACCACAAATGCCGGGTTTCCGTCTGCATCGTTGATGATCTGAATATCAGTAGGTGCGTTCATCGCGTTTCTTGACCTCTTGAATGCTGACGACCTTGATCGCCCCGTCCCAATCGAACATGACTCGGTAGTTGCCTACCCGCAGGCGGTACGCATAGTCATGACCGACAAGCGCTTTGACGTTGACCACATCAGGCATCTGGGCGAGCTACGTAACGGCATCCCGAACTTGGGCCTGATGGGCTGAGTGCAATTTCAGAAGCTGCTTAACGGCTTTTCTGGTCCAGTGGATAGTGTTCATGGGAAGAATATAAGTCTTTTATAAGATTTGCGAATCCTGACTTATATTCTTTCCAGGGCCAACGCATGAAAGGTGTCTGGATATTGCTCTGTGGATAACCTTCAATCCTGCCCAATCGACTCCAAAAACTCCGACCGATCATCGCTCACCTGGGCCATGCAGTCGTTTTCGGCGATTTTGTAGGCTTCGCTGCCGGGTTTGGCCGGGAAGGCGGCGATGGCGCAATCGGCGTCGCGTTGTTTGAGCCACAGTTGTTGGGCGGCCTTGACCTTGGCGGTGATGTCGTTGAGCTGGGCCTTGTCGCTGGCGTAGCGGGTTTGCAGGCGCTCAAAGAGGCTCTGCAGGTTTTCGTTGAGCAATTGCTCGGCGGCGGTCTTGCCGTAGGCCGAGCAGGCCAGGGTCTGGACGTCGTTTTCAACTTCGTCGCAGGGATTGGGCTCGGTGTCTTCGGTTGCATGTGCCAGGGTGCTGATCAGTGCCAAAGCCAGGAAGATTGATTTCATCGCGTTGCCGCTCAAGTCCAGTAAAAACCAGTGATGCGACGGATTCTGGCGCAACCGTCGGGTAAAGAACAGACGGGCAGGGCGGGCCTGTCGTAGCCCATTGTCGTGGATTGACGCTTTCGGCAATTCCCCTGTCGTTTTTGCACCGGGTCGCGACGGCCCTCAGGCATATGCTGGCCCCAAAGCGCCGGCACACGATTCGGCGCATGAATCGCTGACAAAAGGGGACTGCCTGATGAGCCCAGCCGAATTGCACGCCGACAGCATCGTTATCGACGGGCTGATCATTGCCAAGTGGAACCGCGACCTGTTCGAAGACATGCGCAAGGGCGGCCTGACCGCAGCCAACTGCACCGTGTCGGTGTGGGAAGGTTTCCAGGCCACCATCAACAACATCGTCGCCAGCCAGAAGCTGATCCGCGAGAACAGTGACCTGGTGATTCCGGTGAAAACCACCGCCGACATCCGTCGCGCCAAGGAACAGGGCAAGACCGGCATCATCTTCGGCTTCCAGAACGCCCACGCCTTCGAAGACCAGCTCGGCTACGTCGAGATCTTCAAGCAGCTGGGCGTCGGTGTGGTGCAGATGTGCTACAACACCCAGAACCTGGTCGGCACCGGTTGCTACGAGCGCGACGGCGGCCTGTCGGGCTTCGGTCGCGAGATCGTCGCCGAGATGAACCGCGTCGGCATCATGTGCGACCTGTCCCACGTCGGTTCCAAGACCTCCGAAGAAGTCATCCTCGAATCGAAGAAACCGGTGTGCTACTCCCACTGCCTGCCGTCCGGCCTGAAAGAGCACCCGCGCAACAAATCCGATGAAGAGCTGAAGTTCATCGCCGACCACGGCGGTTTCGTCGGCGTGACCATGTTCGCGCCGTTTTTGGCCAAGGGCATCGATTCGACCATCGACGACTACGCCGAAGCCATTGAATACACCATGAACATCGTCGGTGAGGACGCCATCGGCATCGGTACCGACTTCACCCAGGGCCACGGCCAGGATTTCTTCGAAATGCTGACCCACGACAAGGGCTACGCCCGTCGTCTGACCAGCTTCGGCAAGATCATCAACCCCCTGGGCATCCGCACCGTGGGCGAGTTCCCGAACCTCACCGAGACGCTGCTCAAGCGCGGCCATCCTGAGCGGGTGGTGCGCAAGATCATGGGCGAGAACTGGGTCAACGTGCTGAAAGACGTCTGGGGCGAATAATCGTCGCCGCATCGCTAATCCTCTACCTGCGGCCCTCCGCGCCGCAGGCAATACCACGAATTTCCGGAGTCAAGTTTTCATGGCCAAGATCGCCCCGCAACTGCCTATCGAAGTCGACAGCGAAACCGGTGTCTGGACGTCCGACGCCCTGCCGATGCTGTACGTACCGCGTCACTTCTTCGTCAACAACCACATGGGCATCGAAGAAGTGCTGGGCGCCGATGCCTACGCCGAGATTCTCTACAAGGCCGGCTACAAATCCGCCTGGCACTGGTGTGAAAAAGAAGCCGAATGCCACGGCCTGGAAGGCGTCGCGGTGTTCGAACACTACATGAAGCGCCTGTCTCAGCGTGGCTGGGGCCTGTTCAAGATCCAGGACATCGACCTGGATAAAGGCACCGCCAGCGTCAAGCTCGAACACTCGGCGTTCGTCTATGTGTACGGCAAGGTCGGGCGCAAGGTCGACTACATGTTCACCGGCTGGTTCGCCGGCGCCATGGACCAGATCCTCGCCGCTCGTGGCAGTTCGATCCGCACCGTGGCCGAGCAGGTCTACGGCGGTTCCGAAGAAGGCCACGACGACGGCCTGTTCATCGTCAAGCCGTTGTAAGTCGAGGATCGCGCCATGGCTTTTGAAGCAATGTTCCAGCCGATCCAGATCGGCAAACTGACCATCCGCAACCGCGTGCTCAGCACCGCGCACGCCGAGGTCTACGCCACCGACGGCGGCATGACCACCGACCGGTACGTGAAGTATTACGAAGAAAAGGCCAAGGGCGGCATCGGCCTGGCGATCTGTGGTGGCTCGTCGGTGGTTGCCATCGACAGCCCGCAGGAATGGTGGAGCTCGGTGAACCTGTCCACCGACCGCATCATCCCGCACTTCCAGAACCTGGCCGACGCCATGCACAAGCATGGCGCCAAGATCATGATCCAGATTACCCACATGGGCCGTCGCTCGCGTTGGGACGGTTTCAACTGGCCGACCCTGATGTCGCCGTCCGGCGTGCGTGAGCCGGTGCACCGTGCTACGTGCAAGACCATCGAGCCGGAAGAAATCTGGCGGGTGATCGGCAACTACGCCCAGGCGGCACGGCGTGCCAAGGCCGGTGGCCTGGACGGCGTCGAGCTGTCCGCCGTGCACCAGCACATGATCGACCAGTTCTGGAGCCCGCGGGTCAACAAGCGTACCGACGAATGGGGCGGCAGCTTCGAAGGCCGCATGAAGTTCGGCCTGGAAGTGCTGAAGGCCGTGCGCGCCGAAGTGGGCGACGATTTCTGCGTGGGCATGCGCCTGTGCGGCGACGAGTTCCACCCGGACGGCTTGTCCCACGAGGACATGAAGCAGATCGCCAAGTACTACGACGACACCGGCATGCTGGATTTCATCGGCGTGGTGGGCTCGGGTTGCGACACCCACAACACCCTGGCCAACGTCATCCCGAACATGAGTTACCCACCGGAGCCGTTCCTGCACCTGGCCGCCGGCATCAAGGAAGTGGTCAAGGTCCCGGTGCTGCACGCGCAGAACATCAAGGACCCGAATCAGGCCACGCGGATCCTGGAAGGCGGTTACGTCGACATGGTCGGCATGACCCGTGCCCACATCGCCGACCCGCACCTGATCGCCAAGATCAAGATGGGCCAGATCGACCAGATCAAGCAGTGCGTGGGCGCCAACTACTGCATCGACCGTCAATATCAGGGTCTGGACGTGCTGTGCATCCAGAACGCCGCGACGTCCCGTGAATACATGGGCGTGCCGCACATCATCGAGAAGTCCACCGGGCCCAAGCGCAAAGTGGTGGTGGTCGGTGCCGGCCCGGCCGGGATGGAGGCGGCGCGTGTCGCTGCCGAGCGTGGGCACGACGTGACCCTGTTCGAGAAGAAAGAGTTCATCGGCGGGCAGATCACTACGGCCTCGAAAGCCCCGCAACGGGACCAGATCGCCGGTATCACCCGCTGGTTCCAGCTGGAGCTGGCACGCTTGAAAGTCGACCTGCGCCTGGGCGTGGCGGCAGATGCGGCGACCATCATGGACCTGCGTCCGGACGTGGTGGTGCTGGCCGTTGGTGGGCATCCGAACCTGGAGCAGAACGAACACTGGGGCGCCGCCGAAGGGCTGGTGGTCAGCAGCTGGGACGTGCTCGACGGCAAGGTCGCGCCGGGCAAGAACGTGCTGGTCTACGACACCATTTGCGAGTTCACCGGCATGTCGGTGGCCGACTTCCTCGCCGACAAGGGCAGCCAGGTCGAGATCGTCACCGACGATATCAAGCCGGGCGTGGCCATTGGCGGGACTTCGTTCCCCACGTACTACCGCAGCATGTACCCCAAGGAAGTGATCATGACCGGGGACATGATGCTGGAGAAGGTCTACCGCGAAGGCGACAAACTGGTGGCGGTGCTGGAGAACGAATACACCGGCGCCAAGGAAGAACGCGTGGTGGACCAGGTGGTGGTGGAAAACGGCGTGCGGCCGGACGAAGAAATCTACTACGCGCTCAAGGAAGGTTCGCGCAACAAGGGCCAGATCGACGTCGAAGCCTTGTTCGCGATCAAGCCCCAACCGTGCCTGGAGCAGAGCGGCGATGGCTACCTGCTGTTCCGCATCGGTGACTGCGTGGCCCAGCGTAATACCCACGCGGCCATCTACGACGCCCTGCGGTTGTGCAAGGATTTCTAACGGCTTGTGGATAACCCTGTGGGAGCGAGCTTGCTCGCGATAGCGGTGGATCAGTCGACATTATGTTGGATCTGAGTCCGTCTTCGCGAGCAAGCTCGCTCCCACAGGGATCGAGCAAGACATCCAGGTTTCTGTGCCTGCAAGACCTGAGGTCTTTGGGAGCTTCACCATGCTGAACACCCTTCTTCCAATCCTGCTGTTCGCAGCCCTGGGCCTCGCGGTCCTCGGCGCCTTGCGGCGGGTGAACATGTGGCGCCGGGGACGACCGGCCAAGGTCGACCTGATCGGCGGTCTCTTTGCCATGCCCAAGCGCTACATGGTGGATTTGCACCACGTAGTGGCGCGGGACAAATACATCGCCAACACCCACGTCGCCACGGCCGGTGGTGCGGTGGCGTCGGTGGTGCTGGCGATCCTGGTCCACGGGTTCGGCCTGCATAACCGCTTCCTCGGCTATGCGTTGCTGTTGATGTCGGCCGTGATGTTCGTCGGTGCGATCTTCGTCTACCTGCGTCGGCGCAATCCGCCTGCCCGTTTGTCCAAGGGCCCCTGGATGCGCCTGCCGAAAAGCCTGCTGGCGTTTTCGGCGTCGTTCTTCCTGGTGACCCTGCCGGTGGCGGGCATCCTGCCGGAGAACTTCGGCGGTTGGCTGGTGGCGGCGGTCCTGGGTGTCGGTGTGCTGTGGGGCGTGTCGGAATTGTTCTTCGGCATGACCTGGGGCGGGCCGATGAAGCACGCCTTCGCCGGTGCCCTGCACCTGGCCTGGCATCGCCGTGCCGAGCGCTTTGGCGGCGGCCGTTCCACCGGTCTCAAGCCGCTGGACCTGAACGACCCCGCCGCGCCACTGGGCGTGGAGAAACCCAAGGACTTCACCTGGAACCAACTGCTGGGTTTCGACGCCTGCGTGCAGTGCGGCAAGTGTGAGGCTGCCTGCCCGGCGTTCGCGGCCGGCCAGCCGCTGAACCCGAAAAAGCTCATCCAGGACATGGTCGTCGGCCTGGCCGGCGGCACCGATGCGAAATTCGCGGGCAGCCCATACCCGGGCAAACCTGTGGGCGAGCATGCGGGCAATCCCCATCAGCCGATCGTCAATGGCCTGGTGGACGCCGAGACCCTGTGGTCCTGCACCACCTGCCGCGCGTGCGTCGAGGAGTGCCCGATGATGATCGAGCACGTCGATGCCATCGTCGACATGCGTCGTCACCTGACCCTGGAAAAAGGCGCCACGCCGAACAAGGGCGCCGAGGTGCTGGAAAACCTCATCGCCACCGACAACCCTGGCGGCTTTGCCCCGGGCGGGCGGATGAACTGGGCGGCGGACCTGAACCTGGACCTGCTCAGCGAGAAGAAATCCACCGACGTACTGTTCTGGGTCGGCGACGGTGCCTTCGACATGCGCAACCAGCGCACCCTGCGCGCCTTCGTCAAAGTGCTGAAGGCGGCGAAAATCGATTTTGCCGTGCTCGGCCTCGAAGAACGCGACAGTGGCGACGTGGCCCGGCGCCTGGGTGACGAAGCGACGTTCCAGCTGTTGGCCAAGCGCAACATCCAGACCCTGGCCAAATACAGCTTCAACCGCATCGTCACCTGCGACCCCCACAGCTTCCACGTGCTGAAAAACGAATACGGCGCCTTCAATGGCAACTACCGTGTGCAGCACCACAGCACCTACCTGGCGGAAATCATCGACGCCGGCGCCCTGAACCTAGGCCAGCACAAGGGCGACAGCGTGACCTATCACGATCCGTGCTACTTGGGCCGCTACAACGGCGAATACGAGGCGCCGCGCCAGGTGCTGCGTGCGCTGGGTATCGAGGTCAAGGAGATGCAGCGTTCCGGTTTCCGCTCGCGTTGCTGCGGCGGCGGTGGCGGCGCGCCGATCACCGACATCCCAGGCAAGCAGCGGATTCCTGACATGCGCATGGACGACATTCGCGAAACCGGCGCTGAGTTGGTGGCGGTGGGTTGTCCACAGTGCACCGCGATGCTCGAAGGCGTGGTCGAACCGCGGCCAATGATCAAGGACATTGCCGAACTGGTGGCTGACGCACTGCTGGAAGACGCAGCCCCGAGCAAGCCCGTGGCCCCAGCCAAACGTGAACCTGCGGAGGTGCATTAATGAGCGACATCATCCGCCGCGACCCTCGCGCCGAGTGGATCGCCCGCAACCGCCTGCACCCGCTGCACGCGGCCATGCAACCGGTCCAGCACAGCTGGATGGGCCCCAACGGTGTCATCCGCAAGAACGTCCATGGCATCGGTTTCATCGGCCCCAACGGCATCAAGCGTATCGACCGCAGCGGCGCCCAGCAGGGTGGCGCGACCAAGCGTACCGCCGCGACCGAAGTGCAATTGCCGCTGCATCAAGTAGCGCAACCGGCGTTCTACATCAGTGTGGTGCCGGACATGGTCGGTGGTCGCCTCAGCAGCCACGACCGCGATCTGCTGGGCCTGGCCCATCAGCTTGCGGGGACGGACGGCGCGGTGCTGGCCGTGGTCTTCGGCGAGCACAAGGAAAACGCCTTCGCCACGGCCGGTGTCGACCGCTTGCTGGTACTGGAAGGTGAGACCTTCAGCGGTTATGCACCGGAACAACGGGTCCAGGGTCTGCGGGCTGTGGATAACCAATTCAACCCACGCCATTGGCTGCTGCCTGACAGCCGCACCGGTGGCGGTGAACTGGGCCGGCGTTTTGCCGCAGCCCTGGGCGAGCGTCCGGCCACGCGGGTCTGGCAGGTCAAGGGCGAGGAGTGCATTGGCCGCGCCGGTGCGGGCCTGCAAGACTTGGCCCGGCCGTTGGCGCGCTTGATCCTGGCTGCGGCCGAATGCGCCGAACCGGTCAGCGAAACCCGCCACGAAGCCTTGCCGGTGGAGTTATCCACAAGCGTGGCCCGCAGCTTGTCGCGTATCGAAGATCTGGGTGCGGTGGCGGTGGACCCGGGCGCGATCCCGATGGCCGAGGCCGAATTCATTTTCTCTGGCGGCAACGGGGTCAAGGACTGGGCGCTGTTCCACCAGACCGCCGCGGCCCTGGGCGCCACCGAAGGCGCTTCGCGGGTGGCGGTGGACGACGGCTTCATGGCCCGGGATCGCCAGGTCGGCGCGTCGGGGACCTGGGTCACGGCACGGGTCTACGTGGCCGTGGGGATTTCCGGGGCGATCCAGCACCTGCAGGGCATTGGCGCCTGCGACAAGGTGGTGGCGATCAACCTCGACCCGGGCTGCGACATGATCAAACGGGCAGACCTGTCGGTGATCGGAGACAGCGCGGCGATTCTCCAGGCCTTGATCGCGGCGGTAGAGGCTTACCGCAACGAAGCCAAGCGCGATGCGGCTTAAGAAGGATAAGTTGATGAGTACCCAAGTGATCAGCCTCGTGTCCATCGGCGCCCACCCCACTTCCGGTCGGCCCCGGCGCGCCGAACAGGACGCCCGGGCCGTGGAGCTCGGCCTGCAACTGGCCGGCAACGACCTGCAAGTGCTGCACGCCGGTGACGTGGCCGAACCGGCCCTGCGCGCCTACCTGGGCATGGGCCTGGATGAACTCCACGTCCTGGAAAATCCCGACGGGGGCGACGCCCTGCCGGCCCTGACCGACTATCTGCGTGACGCTGGTGCCCAAGTGGTGCTCACCGGCAGCCAGGCGGAAACCGGTGAAGGCTCGGGCATGCTTCCCTTTCTGCTGGCGGAAAACCTCGGTTGGCCGTTGGTGGTGGGACTGGCCCAGGTCGAGTCCATCGACAGCGGCGTGGCGCTGGTGCTGCAAGCCTTGCCCCGCGGCCAACGACGCCGTCTCAAAGTGCGCCTGCCATTCCTGGCCACTGTGGATAACGCCGCGCCAAAACCTCGGCAAAGCGCCTACGGCCCGGCCCGGCGTGGGGCATTGCATGCCGAGGAAGTCGAAGTGATCGACGACACCTTGCTGGCGGTGGCGACCCTGCAACCGGCCAAGCCACGCCCCAAGCGCTTGAAAGTGATCAAGGCCAAGAGCGGCGCCGACCGCATGAAAGCCGCCACGGCCAAGGCCAGCGGCGGAGGCGGGCAAGTGCTCAAGGGCGTGAGCCCGGAGGCCGGGGCCGAGGCCATTCTCAAGTTGTTGATTGAGGAAGGGGTTGTTCGCTAAACCCAGGAATACCTGAATCCTTTGTGGGAGCGAGCTTGCTCGCGATGGCGGTATGTCAGGTTGCATCTTCTGCGCTGACACGCGCTATCGCGAGCAAGCTCGCTCCCACAGGAGGGCAGTGTTTGCCCACCATTGCTGTGTGCCTCTGTGGATAACCTGCTTGGCCCCCGCCGTAAACCAGACCATCCAGGCCTGCGCTCAAAAAACACCCACCTGACCTACTGCAACATCCGGTCATAAAACCGCTGGCCTGGCGGGTTGCCGCGTCTCAAGCCTGTGGGTGAAAAAGGTCGTTTCATCGCCAATGGAGTCCTATCAATGGAAGTAGCAATTCGTCCGGCCTTGCCCACGGATACACGGGAGATCGCTCGTTTGTTCCGGATCTCCTCGGAGGGTGCGTCGGATTACATCTGGAGCCAGCTGGCAGAGCCCGGCCAGGATCTCCTTGACGTGGGCGCCGCGCGTTATGCCCGGGAAGGTGTCGATTTTTCCTACCAGAACTGCCTTGTCGCCCAGGCCAACGGACAGGTCATCGGCATGATGCACGCTTATGTCACGCGCCATGATCCACAGGCGGCCCCAGTCACAGACCCGATCCTGGCGCCCTACGCCGACATGGAAGTGCCCGACACCCTCTATATTTCAAGCTTGGCCCTGCATGAAGGCTGGCGTAACAAGGGGCTAGGCGTTCGCTTCCTCGAACTGGCGCAACAGCGTGCCGATCAACTGGCACTCAAGGGCCTGAGCCTGATCGACTACGCCGCGAATACCGGCGCCCGGCGTTTTTATGAGCGCCATGGCTTTGGCATCGTCAAAACCTGTCAGGTCGTCCCGCATCCGATGATTCGGGTGACGGGGGCAGCCTACCTCATGCATCGGCCTTAGCCGGCACAGCGGCAACCCTGGCGCGGGGCACAGGTTGGCCCAAATCCCTGTGGGAGCGAGCTTGCTCGCGATATCGGTAGATCAGTGGCATCGATGTTGACTGACGCACCGCCATCGCGAGCAAGCTCGCTCCCACAGGGGCATGTGTTTACCCACAATCCTTGTGCATCCGCCTGTGGATAACCTGTTCGCCCCTTGCTGCACCCCATGCAAATCGGGCCCTACCAGCCTGCGATCAAAAAGTAGCCAGTCTAACCCACGGTTTTTATTGGCTTTTTGTTGTGAATAACGACTCCTCTCAGGCGAAACTTGCCCCCAATCTCTGTTGGCGCTTCTGTGGATAAGATGTTCGCTCAACGCTGCAAGCCATATGGGACGGGGCGTTCAGTGGGTTGATCATAAAATGATCGATTGGCGGTTTTTATCGGTAAAACTTCCCGAAAACCGCGATTTACAAGCCTCCCAAAGGGTTTTCCACAGAATCGTCAAAATTACCCCCAAACACTGTTGGCGCTTCTGTGGATAAGGTGTTTGCTCACCGCCACAGCCCATGCTTGGCGGGGCTTACGGGGATTTGGTCAAAAAACAACCGATGCCCCCGGAAAACCGTGATTGTCCATAAGTCACGGTTTTTATTCACTTTGCCACCGAGAAAATGCCCGACATACGCACACTTGTCCCCATTTGCTGTGGGCGGCCATGTGGATAACTTGTTCGCCAAACGCTGCAGGCCACGGCCCGCATAGCGCCAATCGCGATAGATCAAATTTCATACAGTTCTAAGGCCTAGCCTTGACGCAGGTCTGTCGGCTGTCTTCACTTCCATGGCACAAGGACATCGCACTTTATCCACATCAGGTTCAGGGAGAACACATGATGGATGGCAAGCACCCCCGCTCGCACCCGCTCCCCCTGCTGATCTGCGTCCCGGCACCGCCCGCTTCGCTGCATAAACGCATCCACCGTCGCGCCGCCAATCAGCGTGCACGTCTATAGCGTCCGGTTTTTCCCCCTGTAGCACCGCTGACTGCCGCTGGACCCTGCACGGGACAGTGGCCAGGCGTTCGTGCGCCTGTCGATTTGCAGGCAACCGCAGAGTTGCCCCTTCTGCCTGAGAGGACTTGAACATGACACGGATCTCAACCCCCATCAGTGATATCCAGGAGCACTACGACGTGATCGTCATCGGTTCCGGCTACGGTGGCGGCATTGCTGCCTCGCGCCTGTCCCGGGCCGGACGCAAGGTGTGCCTGCTGGAGCGTGGCCGGGAGATCCAGCCCGGCGAATACCCCAACACCCTGCTCGCGGCCACCGAGGAACTGCAGGTCCATGACCCCGACGGTCACATCGGCTCGCGCACCGGGCTGTTCGACCTGCACGTCAACGCCCAGCAGAACGTGGTGGTCGGCTGCGGCCTGGGCGGCACGTCGCTGATCAATGCCAACGTTGCGCTGGAGCCGGAGCCTGGCGTATTCGACGACCCGCGCTGGCCCCTGGCGGTACGGGAGCACCGCGACACGCTGCTCAAGGACGGCTACGCCCGGGCCCGGGAGATGCTCAAGCCCAACCCTTACCCGGCTTCGGAACCGAACCTGCCCAAGCTCGACGCCCACAAGAAGTCGGCCGATTACCTCAAGCAAGGCGCGCATTTCTACAAGCCGCCGATCAATGTGACCTTCGACAAGCTGCCCAACAACCTCAACCACGTCGGCGTCGAGCAGTTGCCCTGCAATGGCTGTGGCGATTGCGTCTCGGGCTGTAACAACAAGGCCAAGAACACCACGCTGATGAATTACCTGCCGGACGCCTGGAACCACGGCGCGGAGATTTTCTGCCAGGCCGAGGTGCGGCACCTGGAGCGCGACGGCGACGGCTGGATCGTGCACTTCCAATACCTGGACAGCGGCCGCGAGCTGTTCTCGGCACCCACGTTGTTCGTGCGGGCCGATATCGTGGTGGTGTCCGCCGGCACCCTGGGCTCCACCGAAATCATGTTGCGCTCGCGGGACAAGGGCCTGGCCATGTCCGGCCAACTGGGCGAGCACATGAGCGGCAACGGCGACATCCTCGGGTTCGGCCACAACTGCGACCAGGTCATCAACGGCATCGGTTTCGGTGCCCATCCGGCCAAGGAACTGGAGCCGGTGGGGCCATGCATCACCTCAGTCATCGACATGCGCACCGAAGGCGACTGGCGCAGCCGCATGGTCATCGAGGAGGGTTCGATTCCCGGTGCCCTCGGCCGGGCCATGGTGCCGAGCATGGCGGCGTTTGCCGAAATGATCGGCGTGCCCACTGACACCGGTTTCGGTGCCAGCCTCAAGTACAAGGGCCGGGAGGCCGATAGCTTCCTGCGCGGGCCTTATTACGGCGCGCTGCACAACATGCAGACCTACTTGATCATGAGCCATGACAACGCCAAGGGCCGCATGCTGCTCGACAACAAGGACCAGTTGCGCATCGACTGGCCCGGCGTCGGCGAACAGGAGAACGTCACCCTCGGCAACGAACGGCTGCACCAGAGCACCAAGGCCCTGGGCGGGATATGGGTCGAGAACCCGATCTGGACCAAGCTGCTCAAGCACAGCATCGTCTCCGTCCACCCCCTGGGCGGTTGCGTGATGGGTGAGGACGCCACGCAAGGGGTGGTCAACCACAAGGGCCAGGTGTTCAGTGGCGCCAGCGGCACCGATGTCTACCCGGGCCTGTACGTGACTGACGGTGCGGTGATCCCCACGTCCCTGGCGGTCAACCCGCTGCTGACCATCTCGGCGGTAAGCGAGCGCAACATGGGGCTGCTGGCGGCCGACCGTGGCTGGATCATCGACTACACGCTGCCCTCGGCCCCGCGCAAAGCGGTGGCGCCACCGACCCTCGGCGTGCAATTCACCGAAACCATGAAGGGTTACTTCTCCACGGCCTTCACTCAGGCCCAGGGCACCGATCTGAGCCTGTACGCAGCGGCGGCCAAGCGCGGCAAGGCCGACAACTCGCCCATCGAGTTCACCCTGACCATCACCGCCGCCGACCTCAACCGTCTGATCAAGGAGCCGGAACACGCCGCAACCCTGGTGGGCACCCTCGATGCACCGCTGCTCTCACCGCAACCGCTGGTGGCCAGCAATGGGGTGTTCAACCTGTTCGAGCAGTATCAGGAACAGGTCGGCGTACGGCACATGAACTACGACATGAAGCTGACCGCCGAGGACGGCAACGACTACTACTTCAGCGCCTTCAAGACCGTGCCCGAGGACAACGGCGTGCTGAACATCTGGCACGACACCAGCACACTCTATGTCACGCTCTATCGCGGGCCGGACAAGACCGGCGCAGTGATTGGCTGCGGCGTGATGCACATCCTGCCGGCCGACTTCGCCAAGCAGATGACCACCATGAAAGTGCTCAACGCGCGCAACGAGCGTGAGCGCGTGGAGGCATTGGCGCGATTCGGCAAGTTCTTTGCCGGGATCCTGTGGGAGAGCTACGGCGGTGTCTTCGCCGGCGACGTCTATTTCAACCCGGACGCGCCGCCCCGGTTGAAACGGCCATTGGATGCGCCGGCGCCGGTCGTGCATTTCTTCCAGACCGAAGACAACGTCGAGCTGCGCCTGACCCGGTACGAGGCCGGCACCAAAGGCCCGGTGATGTTGGTCCATGGCTTGGGCGTGGGCTCGAACATCTTCTCCACCGACACCATCCACACCAACTTGCTGGAGTATCTGTGCAAGCACGAGTACGACGTCTGGCTCCTGGACTTGCGGGTGAGCATCCTGCTGCCGGCCAGCAAGCACGAATGGAACGGCGACCAGGTGGCCCAGTACGATTTCAAGGCCGCCATTGAGCAGATCCAGCAAGCGACCCTGGCCCGTGACGTGCAGTGCGTGGTGCATTGCTACGGCGCGACGACGTTCTTCATGTCGATGCTGGCGGGGCTGCAGGGCGTGCGCTCGGTGGTCTGCTCGCAGATCGCCGCCGACACGGTGGTCGCCACCGCCACCGGTCTGAAGGCCGGTCTGCACTTGCCGGGGATGCTCGACGCCATCGGCATCAAGTCCCTCACGGCCTACGCCGACACCAAGGAAAGCTGGTTCAACAAACTCTACGACAAGGCCCTCAACGGCTATGCCCGGATCGAGGCCCAGGGCTATTGCACCAACCCGGTCTGCCATCGCATCACGTTCATGTATGCATCGCTGTACCGCCACGACACCCTCAACGAAACCCTGCACGACAACCTGCATGAGTTGTTCGGCGAGTCGAACATCCAGACCTTCGAGCACCTGGCGCTGATCGTGCGCAAGGGGCACCTGGTGGACTTCAAGGGCAACGACGTCTACATGCCGCATTTCGATCGGTTGAAGTTGCCGATCTGCTTCATCAGCGGCGCCGACAACCAGTGCTACCTGCCGCAAAGCACCCTCAAGACCTACGAGCGACTGTGCGAGATGCATGGCCCGCAGTTGTTCAGCCGCTACGAAGTGCCGGGGTACGGTCACATCGACTGCATGTTCGGCAAGGATGCGGTGGTGGATGTGTATCCGATCATTCTTGGGCACTTGGAGAAGACTGCCCTCGGTTGACGCAAGACCGAGTGGTCTGCATCGCGAGCAAGCTCGCTCCCACAGGGGCCATGTGCCGCCGATTTTGTGCACGCCACACATCCAGTGTGGGAGCGAGCTTGCTCGCGATGGCGATCGTCAGAGCGCCGCATATCGTGAGTCAAGAATAAGAAAAAGGATGCCTATGAACACTTACATCCGCTGGTTCCAACGCATCATCTGGGTCGGGATCGTCATGAACATGGTGTTCGCGATTCCGGCACTGTTCGCGCCGGCATTGCTGACGTCCATGATCGGCCTGCCACCGGTATTGTCCGATCCCTGGCTGGAGAACGCCGGCATGTTGCTGGTGGGGATCAGCCTGTTCTACATGCCCTCGGGATTCAACGCGCCGCGTTTCGTGGTGCATTCGTGGTTGTGCGTGTTGTCGCGGCTGGTGGCGGTGGTGTTCTGGGTCTACCTGATCAACACCAATAACCAGGGCCAATTGTTTGTGCCGATGTTGATGGGCGACCTGAGCATGTTCCTGATCCTGGGCGTGCTGCTGTACCTGGGCAGCCCGGTGGCCAATCGTCCGCTGGCCTTGCTCTGCGCCGGTTGGCGGGAGTGGCGCGCCGGCTGGGCGCTGCGCTGGCAGAGCCATGGGTTCAAGGTTGGCATGTTGGTGGTGGTTGTGTTGCTGGGGTTCATTGGCTACCAGACCTGGTACCAAATGATCCGGGAAGTGCCGCAACCGGACTTCGCCTCCGACGAAGACCATTACAAATACGCCGCCATCGGCCTGGGCATCGAGGCGCGGATTCCCTACTACCTGTTCGCCGTGCTACCGCAAATGTGCCCGGAAAAACTGCCCAAGCCCGGCGGCTACGAAGTGTTCGGTTTTCTCTATGAAAACGGCAAAGACCTGCCCATCGGCATGGCCAAGCGGCAACTCGGTTACCCCACGGTCGAGCCCAATTGCGCCCTGTGCCACACCGGTTCCTACCGGGCCAATGCCACTGACGTGGCAGTGCCGGTCGCCGCCGCGCCGGCCAATACCCTGCAACTGCAAGCCTTCCAGTGGTTCGCCTACGATTGCGCCAGCGACCCGAAATTCACCCCCGAGGCGGTGATGGCGGCGATCAATGGCAAGTTCCAGTTGGGTTTTTTCGAAAAACTGTACAACCGTTACTTGATCATCCCGATGGCCAAGAGTGCGCTGCTCAAGCAGAAGCAGGCCTATGCCTGGCAGAAGCTGCGTCCGGCCCAGGGACCTGGGCGGACCGACACCTTCAACCCGACCAAAATGGTGGTGTTCGGCTTCCCGGATGACTCCACCATCGGCACCGTGGATCTGCCACAGGTCTGGAACCAGAAACCCCGGGAGTCCATGTACCTGCATTGGGACGGCAATAACAACCAGATCCACGAGCGCAACTACGCAGCGGCCATGGCCGTGGGCGCGACGCCGGAATCGGTGCTGCCGCCGAGTTTCAACCGGGTGACCAACTGGCTGCTGGGCCACAAGGCACCGGCCTGGCCGTTCGCCCTGGACCAGGAGAAAGTCGCCCAGGGCAAACCGATCTGGGAGAAAAACTGCGCCGGTTGTCACGACTTCGGCCGCAGCGACACCGGCCAGGTCACCACCCACATCGACCAGTTGGGCACTGACCCCCACCGGCTGAACTCGTTCACCACCGGCCTGGTGACGGCGTTCCACGGCTTCAAGAAACCGCCGTTCGACTTTGGCGCCTACCGCAAGACCCAGAGCTACAGCAACACCCCCACCGACGGCATCTGGCTGCGGGCGCCGTACCTGCACAACGGCTCGGTGCCGACCCTGTGGGACTTGCTGCAACCACCGGAACAGCGCCCGCAGGTGTTCTACACCGGCTCCGACATCTACGACCAGGAGAAGGTCGGCTTCGTCACCCGCGGTGCACAGATGAAAGCATCGGCGGATTTCAAATACGACACCCGCCTGGAAGGCAACCACAACGGCGGCCACCTGTATGGCACGCAGTTGTCGGACGTCGACAAACGGGCCCTGATCGAATTCATGAAGACCCTGTAGCCCAGGGCATTGCGAAGGAGCGTCCACATGTCATTACTGCACCATTGGGAACATGAGTTCGACAAGGTCAAGGTCCGCCTGCACGGGTTGGTCACACGGCTGGAGATGTCCTGGAAGAAACTCGTCAACGACCTGGAGCCTGAGGAGTTCCAGGCCATCGTCAAACTGCTGCAGTGCGGGCACGACCAGGCGCGGCACGTCATCGAGCATGGCGACCTCCCGGATGACGAGCCGGCCGTGCCCTGGGAGCTGGCCCACGGCCTGTCGATCCTGAAGATCGGCAACCCCACGCCGTTGCCGCAAAGCGAAGACGAACTGCCGACCCGGGTGCTCAAGGACGGCACCTTGCTCGGTTGTCGCAAATGGGAGTTGCTGGATCTGTTGTGGAGCGAGGCGCTGCTCAAGTGGATCGAGAACCTGCGCCACCATGCGCCGTTCGCCACCAACCCGGCGCTGGTGAAAATGGACAGCGACGTGGTGCTGGCCATCGCCGGCGACTGGGGCACCGGGCCGTTCGACAGCCATGCACCGGCGGTGGCCGTGGCCAACCAGATGCAACTGGCCCAGGCTGACTTCACCATCCATCTGGGTGATGTGTATTACGCCGGTACCCATTCCCAGGAAGACGTCGACATGGTCGGCTGGCCCCAGGGCAAGCACGGCTCGTTCACCCTCAACTCCAACCACGAGATGTACAGCGGCGCCCACGGCTATTTCAAGGAGCTGGCCAAGCGTTTTCCGGTGCAACAGGGCACCAGTTACTTTGCCTTGTACAACGACGACTGGCTGGTGGTTGGCCTGGACAGTGCCTACGCCTCGGACGCGATGAACCTGTACATGGACGGCACCCTCAACACCCCGCAGATCGAGTGGATGAAAACCCTGCCCAAGCGCAAGAAGTTGATGGTGCTCAGTCATCACCAGGGCTTCGATATTTCCGGGCACAACAAGACCGCCCTCTACCAACCGGTGTGCGATGCCCTGGGGCGTGAGCCGGACTACTGGTATTGGGGGCATTTGCACAACGGCATCTGCTACGCCACCCAGGGCGGGCTGCATGCACGCTGCGCCGGGCATGGGGCGATTCCCTACGGCACCACCAGCGAGCTGAACGGGCATGCCCGGGTGCTGTGGTCGGAGACTCGATTGGCGGGGGACGAGGCGTATCCGGAGCGGGTATTGAACGGGTATGTGAAGGTGCGGTTGGTGGGGGAAAACATCGAGGAGACGTTTTATGGGGAGGATGGCAGTGTGCGGTGGTCTTCCAAGTAGACGGTGAGTGTCAGGCCGCTATCGCGAGCAAGCTCGCTCCCACAGGGGTTCTGTGTCGTTCACAAAACCTGTGGGAGCGAGCTTGCTCGCGATGCTTCTGACTTAACCCTGGACCGGAACGCCCTTGAGGTAAGGCGCTGGCTCGGCCCCGAGGTTGTTGAGCATGCGCTCGCTGTACCAGTCCACGAAGTTCACCACGCCGAACTCATAGGTCTTGGAGTACGGGCCAGGCTGGTAGGCGGTGGAGTTGATGCCGCGCTGGTTTTCTTCGGCCAGGCGACGGTCCTGGTCGTTGGTGGCGTCCCAGACCTGGCGCATGCGCGCGACGTCGTAGTCCACGCCTTCGACGGCGTCCTTGTGCACCAGCCACTTGGTGGTGACCATGGTTTCCTGGGCGCTGATCGGCCACACGGTGAACACGATGATGTGGTCGCCCATGCAGTGGTTCCACGAGTGCGGCAGGTGCAGGATGCGCATCGAGCCCAGGTCCGGGTTCTTGATGCGGCCCATCAGCTTGGCGCAGCCTTGCTTGCCGTCCATGGTCATCGACACGGTGCCCTTGAGCAGTGGCATGCGCACGATGCGGTTACGCAGGCCGAAGCTGGCGTGGGCGTAAGGGATCTTCTCGGCGTCCCAGGCGGCGGCTGAAGCGGCCACGTGGTCCTTGAACGCTTGGTCGGCCCGCGGGTCGGTGACGTCGTCCCATTCCAGCAGGGTCTTGAGCAATTCCGGGTGCGAACCGCCGCAGTGGTAGCACTCGCGGTTGTTTTCCAGGACCAGCTTCCAGTTGGCCTTTTCCATCAAGGTGGTTTGCACCGCCACCTTGGTGTTTTCCATGTCGTACGGTTCCATGTAATGGTTCAGCGTCGACAGGAAATCATCGATGGCCGGCGGATTCTCGGCCAGGCTGATGAAGATGTAGCCGCCTGCGGTCTTCACGTTCACAGGCTTGAGGCCGTACTGCTTCATGTCGAAGTCGGCGCCCATCTCGGTGCCGGCGAACAGCAGGCGACCGTCCAGCTCGTAGGTCCACTGGTGGTAGTGGCAGACCAGTTTGGCGACTTTGCCCTTTTCGCTGGTGCACAGCCGCGAACCGCGGTGGCGGCAGACGTTGTGGAAAGCGTGGACCACGCCGTCGGCGCCGCGGATCACGATGATCGGGTTCTTGCCCACTTGCAGGGTCAGGTAGTTGCCCTTGGCCGGGATCTCGCAGGTCATGCCGGCGATCAACCATTCCTTCTGGAAGATTTCCTGCATGTCGATGTCGAACAGGCGCTCATCGCTGTAGAACGGTTGCGGCAGCGAGAAGGTGCGCTCGCGCTCTTGCAGCATTTGCGCGGTGGCCTTGCGTGCGGGTTCCAGCGGATCGCCCAGGCTCAGGGTAGTGGTGTCCATCGTTTTATCCTCGTGGCCCTCTAAGCGGAGCCGGTGAAAATGACTAATCGGTTGTGCTACGCAAGGCAGAAAACTTTGTTTATCTGTTGGGGCGAGTGTGGGGCCGCGAAGGGGCCGAACCTTATCCATGGGCGACATGGCCCAATCTGTTCCCGACGCGCAAGCCCCGGTAGTTAAGGGCTGGTCGCGATAAGTATGTGAATGTCGCAGATAGGTAAATGGTCACCCAGGCGCCTGCGCACAATCGCCATCATGAAGGCCGACAGTCGGCCGTGGAGATCAGCATGTCCAATAACTTCCTGAACCCGGTCACCACCCAGACCTGGGCCAATGGCCGACATATCGTACGTTGCGTCAAAGTCATCCAGGAAACCTGGGATGTGCGCACCTTCTGCTTCATGGCCGATCAGCCGATCATGTTCTTTTTCAAGCCGGGGCAATTCGTCACCCTGGAGCTGGAAATCGAAGGCCAGCCGATCATGCGCTCCTACACCATCTCCAGCTCGCCGTCGGTGCCCTACAGCTTCTCGGTCACCATCAAGCGCGTGCCGGGGGGCAAGGTGTCCAACTGGCTGCACGATACGTTGCATGAAGGCCAGGAGCTGGCGGTGCACGGGCCGGTGGGGCTGTTCAACGCCATCGATTTCCCGAGCCCGAAAGTCCTGTACCTGAGCGGTGGCGTGGGAATCACGCCGTGCATGTCCATGGCCCGCTGGTTCTACGACACCAACGCCAATGTCGACATGACCTTCATCCACAGCGCCCGGTCGCCCAAGGACATCATCTACCACCGCGAGCTGGAACACATGGCGTCGCGGATCGACAACTTCAGCCTGCACCTGATCTGTGAAAAACATGGCCTGGGCGAGCCTTGGGCCGGGTATCGCGGTTACCTGAACCACAAGATGCTGGAATTGATGGTGCCCGACTTCCTCGAGCGCGAAGTGTTCTGTTGCGGTCCGACCCCGTACATGACCGCGGTCAAGCGCCTGCTGGAAGCCGCTGGCTACGACATGAAGCGTTACCACGAAGAATCCTTCGGCGCCACGCCACCGGAAGCCCGCGCCGACGCCGTGGAACAGGCCGAACAGGCGGCCGACGCGCCGGAAGTCGATGCGGCGGACCTGCACCTGGTGGAATTCACCTCCTCTGGCAAGAGCATCCGCGTGGGCCCGGGCGAAACCGTCCACGCCGCCGCCGCCAAGCTCGGCATGATGATCCCCAAGGCCTGCGGCATGGGCATCTGCGGCACCTGCAAGGTACTGAAGCTGGGCGGGGAGGTGGAGATGGATCACAACGGCGGCATCACCGAGGACGATGAGGCCGAGGGCTACATCCTGTCGTGCTGCAGCGTGCCGAAGGGGGATGTGCGGATCGAGTTCTGATCCGTTCTCTCTGGCGGGTGATGAGCGCTTGTGGCGAGGGGATTTATCCCCGCTGGGCTGCGAAGCAGCCCTAAAACCAGGCACCCGGTGTGTCAGATCAATCAGAGTCGGCTGTTTTTGGGGCCGCTTCGCGCCCCAGCGGGGATAAATCCCCTCGCCACAGGTTAACCATGTCCCCGGCCCAGGCAGTGGTGGGGACCGGCCTTGAGTGTGTCTTTCCTTAGCCCGCCATCACTTCCCGAATATCCGCCGCCAGTTCCCGCACCCGCGCTTCTTCGGTGTCCCACGAGCACATGAACCGTGCGCCGCCCTTGCCGATGAAGGTGTAGAAGCGCCAGCCCTTGGCGGTCAGTGCGGCGATGGCCGGTTCCGACAGTTGCAGGAAAACGCCGTTGGCCTGGACCGGGAACATCAGTTCCACGCCGGGAATGTCGTTGACCAGCTCTGCCAGCAATTGGGCGCAGTGGTTGGCGTGGCGGGCGTGCTTGAGCCAGGCGTCGTCTTGCAACAGGCCGACCCAGGGCGCTGACAGGAAGCGCATTTTCGAGGCCAGTTGCCCGGCCTGTTTGCAGCGGTAGTCGAAATCCACGGCCAGGTCATGGTTGAAGAACAGAATCGCTTCCCCTACCGCCATGCCGTTTTTGGTGCCGCCGAAGCACAACACGTCCACGCCGACTTTCCAGGTCAGGTCCGCCGGGGAGCAGCCGAGGAAGGCGCAGGCGTTGGAAAAGCGCGCGCCGTCCATGTGCAGGTTCAGCCCCAGTTCCTTGCAGGTGACGCTGATGGCGCGGATTTCATCCGGCGTGTAGACGCTGCCGACTTCCGTGGCTTGGGTCAGGGTGACGACCCGAGGCTTGGGGTAGTGGATGTCCTGGCGCTTGAGGGCGATCTCGCGGATCGCCTCGGGGGTCAGCTTGCCGTTTTCGGTGCGTGCCAGCAGCAGCTTGGAGCCGTTGGAGAAGAACTCCGGTGCGCCGCATTCGTCGGTTTCGACGTGGGCGGTTTCCGAGCAGATCACGCTGTGATAACTCTGGCACAACGAGGACAGGGCCAGGGAGTTGGCCGCCGTGCCGTTGAACGCGAAGAACACTTCGCAGTCGGTTTCGAACAAGGCCCGGAAATCGTTCGCCGCGCGGTGGGTCCACTCATCGTCGCCATAGGCACGTTGGTGACCCTGGTTGGCTTCTTCCATGGCAGCCCAGGCTTCGGGGCAAATGCCGGAATAGTTGTCGCTGGCAAACTGTTGACTCTTGTCGGTCATGGCCTTGCTCCTGAATAGAGAGTCCTGGATAAAGAGATCCCTGGCGGAATGCCCGGATGGGGCGTTCCCTGGTCCGGCGTGTTTGGGTCCACAGCGCCGTGGTCGATACTGGTGCGCACTTTACCCAAGATTAGTGGGGGAACACACCGGATGTTTCTGTCGGAAAGTATCAATCTCATCGCGCGGCTTTATACATGAACCGGCGTGACGGGGCCCTGGACCTGCTCAAGTGGTTGGCTCTTTTGTCGATGGTCCTCGATCATCTGCGATATGTCGGTTTTTCCGTCGATTGGTTCTATGTGCCGGGACGCCTGGCATTCCCGTGGTTCTGCCTGGCGATGGCGGCGAATCTGGCGCGCAGCGGTGCCAGCGTCGCTCCATGGCGGTACCTGGGCTGGCTGCTGCTATTCAGTGCCGTCAGCGAAATGCCCTACCGCTTGTTCATTCCTGATCCCAGCACCCTGAATGTGATGCCAACCTTGGTGCTGGGATTGTTGGTGGCGCGCTGTTGGCAAACGCCCAGCCTGGAGGCGCGATGCCTGGCGGTGATGGCGGTGCTGTTGGCGGTGCTGTTGGCGGCGCTGTTTTCGTCGCGGTTGATGTTCGGTTTCTTTGGTGTGCTGCTGCCGCTGGCGATGTTGCTGGTATTCAAGCGCCCCTTGTACATGGCGTTGTTGCCGGGACTGGTCTGCGTGGCGGCCAACCAATGGCGGGTGTTGTATGGCACGGCGTGGTTGGGCGATGGGGTGGCGTTGTGGGGGCTGGTGGCTTGCCTGATCGCGCCATGGCTTGGGCAGGTGCTTTTGCGACACGCCGGTCGTTTTCATCCACCGGCGATGCGGCGCTGGGCGTATGGCCTGTATCCGGCGCATTTCCTGGTTTTGCTTGTGGTTCGCCACCTATCGGCCTGAACAGAACCCTGTCGCTAGGGATTTATCTGTGGTGAGGGGATTTATCCCCGTTGGGCTGCGAAGCAGTCCCCAAGCTGGCTAACTCGATCAATCCGACACACCCAGTTGTCTGGTTTTAGGGCCGCTTCGCGCCCCAGCGGGGATAAATCCCCTCGCCACAAGGACCCTGTCTCCAGTCCAAACAGGACCGTGTCTGTTCCTATGTCGTAAACGCACCTTTGCGTGGCGTCCATAGGCATTTGACATGCCTGCGCCAGCCATACCATCGCATCCAAAGGGCACGACCGAATGGTCCGTGCCTCACCGAGACGAAAGGCGCACCGCCGCCGCTGGGAGAGACGCGATGTTCAGCAAACAAGACCAAATTCAAGGCTACGATGATGCGCTGCTGGCGGCGATGAACGCCGAAGAGCAACGCCAGGAAGATCACATCGAGCTGATCGCGTCGGAGAACTACACCAGCAAGCGCGTGATGGAGGCCCAGGGCAGCGGCCTGACCAACAAGTACGCCGAAGGCTATCCGGGCAAGCGCTACTACGGTGGCTGCGAGCACGTCGACAAAGTCGAAGCCCTGGCCATCGAGCGCGCCAAGCAGTTATTCGGTGCCGATTACGCCAACGTCCAGCCGCACTCCGGGTCTTCGGCCAACAGCGCCGTGTACCTGGCCCTGCTGCAGGCCGGCGACACCATCCTGGGCATGAGCCTGGCCCATGGCGGTCACCTGACCCACGGTGCCAAGGTGTCGTCCTCGGGCAAGCTCTACAACGCGGTGCAATACGGCATCGACACCACCACCGGCCTGATCGACTACGACGAAGTCGAGCGCCTGGCGGTCGAGCACAAGCCGAAAATGATCGTGGCCGGTTTCTCCGCTTACTCCAAGACCCTGGATTTCCCACGTTTCCGTCAGATCGCCGACAAGGTCGGTGCCCTGCTGTTCGTCGACATGGCCCACGTGGCTGGCCTGGTTGCCGCCGGTCTGTACCCGAACCCGCTGCCGTACGCCGACGTGGTCACCACCACCACCCACAAGACCCTGCGCGGTCCGCGTGGCGGCCTGATCCTGGCCAAGGCCAACGAAGAAATCGAGAAGAAGCTCAACGCCGCGGTATTCCCCGGCGCCCAGGGCGGCCCGCTGATGCACGTGATCGCCGGCAAGGCGGTGTGCTTCAAGGAAGCGGCGGAGCCTGGCTTCAAGGCTTATCAGCAGCAAGTGATCGATAACGCCCAGGCCATGGCTGGCGTGTTCATCAAGCGCGGCTACGATGTAGTGTCCGGTGGTACCGATAACCACCTGTTCCTGGTCAGCCTGATCCGTCAGGGCCTGACCGGCAAGGATGCCGATGCTGCCTTGGGCCGCGCCCACATCACCGTCAACAAGAACGCCGTGCCGAACGACCCGCAATCGCCATTCGTGACGTCGGGCCTGCGCATCGGCACCCCGGCGGTGACCACCCGTGGCTTCAAGGTTACCCAGTGCGTCACGCTGGCCGGCTGGATCTGCGACATTCTCGACAACCTCGGCGATGCCGATGTCGAGGCCAATGTCGCACAGCAAGTGGCGGCCCTGTGCGCGGACTTCCCGGTTTATCGCTGAGTCGGTTTTGGAGTAATGACTATGCAACGCTATTCGGGCTTCGGCCTCTTCAAACACTCACTCAGCCATCACGAAAACTGGCAGCGGATGTGGCGCACGCCGACCCCGAAAAAGGTCTACGACGTGGTCATCGTCGGCGGTGGCGGGCATGGTCTGGCGACCGCCTACTACCTGGCCAAGGAACACGGCATCACCAACGTGGCGGTGGTCGAGAAGGGCTGGCTGGGCGGCGGTAACACCGCGCGCAACACCACCATCGTGCGCTCCAACTACCTGTGGGACGAATCGGCCCACCTGTACGAACACGCGATGAAACTCTGGGAAGGCCTGTCCCAGGACCTGAACTACAACGTGATGTTCTCCCAGCGTGGCGTCTACAACCTGTGCCACACCCTGCAGGACATCCGTGATTCCGAGCGTCGCGTCAGCGCCAACCGCCTAAACGGCGTGGATGGCGAGCTGCTCAACGCCAAGCAAGTGGCCGACGAGATCCCGTACCTGGATTGCTCGAAAAACACCCGCTACCCGGTGATGGGCGCCACCGTCCAGCGTCGCGGCGGCGTGGCCCGTCACGATGCCGTGGCCTGGGGCTTTGCCCGGGCGGCGGACGCGTTGGGCGTGGACCTGATCCAGCAGACCGAAGTGATCGGTTTCCGCAAGGAAAACGGCGTGTGCATCGGTGTGGAAACCAACAAGGGCTTCATCGGCGCCAAGCGCGTCGGCGTGGTGACCGCCGGTAACTCCGGGCACATGGCCAAGCTCGCGGGCTTCCGTCTGCCGATCGAATCCCATCCGCTGCAAGCGTTGGTGTCCGAGCCGATCAAGCCGATCATCGACAGCGTGATCATGTCCAACGCCGTGCACGGCTACATCAGCCAGTCCGACAAGGGCGACCTGGTGATCGGTGCCGGTATCGACGGCTACAACGGCTACGGCCAGCGTGGCTCGTACCCGGTGATCGAGCACACGGTCCAGGCCATCGTCGAGATGTTCCCGGTGTTGTCCCGCGTACGCATGAACCGCCAGTGGGGCGGCATCGTCGACACCACGCCGGACGCCTGCCCGATCATCTCCAAGACCCCGGTGCCGAACATGTTCTTCAACTGCGGTTGGGGCACCGGCGGCTTCAAGGCCACCCCGGGTTCGGGCAACGTCTTCGCTGCAAGCCTGGCCAAGGGTGAAATGCACCCGCTGGCCGCGCCGTTTTCCATCGACCGTTTCCACAACGGCGCACTGATCGACGAACACGGCGCTGCTGCCGTCGCCCACTAACAGGAGAAATCCCTATGTTGCACATCTTCTGTCCTCACTGCGGCGAACTGCGCTCCGAAGAGGAATTCCATGCATCCGGCCAGGCGCATATCCCGCGCCCGCTGGATCCGAACGCCTGCACCGACGAGGAGTGGGGCGACTACATGTTCTTCCGTGACAACCCACGCGGGTTGCACCATGAACTGTGGGACCACGTCGCCGGTTGCCGCCAGTACTTCAACGTGACCCGTGACACCGTGACCTACGAGATTCTCGAAACCTACAAGATCGGCCAAAAGCCGCAGTTCACCGACAAGGCTGACAGTCCGAAAGCGGCTGCACAGGCTCTGGGAGAGAAGGTATGAGCCAGATCAATCGCCTGTCCAACGGCGGACGGATCGACCGCAACAAAGTGCTGAGCTTCACCTTCAACGGCCAGACCTACAAAGGTTTCGAGGGCGATTCCCTGGCCGCTGCGCTGCTGGCCAACGGTGTCGACATCATCGGTCGCAGCTTCAAGTATTCCCGGCCGCGCGGCATCTTCGCCGCCGGTGCCGAAGAGCCAAACGCGGTGCTGCAGATCGGGGCCACCGAAGCCACGCAGATCCCTAACGTGCGCGCCACGCAACAGGCGCTGTATCAAGGTTTGGTCGCCACCAGCACCAACGGTTGGCCGAACGTGAACAACGACATGATGGGCATTCTCGGCAAGGTCGGCGGCAAGCTGATGCCGCCGGGCTTCTACTACAAAACCTTCATGTACCCACAATCGTTCTGGATGACCTACGAGAAGTACATCCGCAAGGCCGCCGGGCTGGGTCGCTCGCCGACCGAGAACGATCCGGACACCTACGACTACATGAACCGTCACTGCGACGTGTTGATCGTCGGTGCTGGCCCTGCTGGTCTGGCCGCCGCACTGGCCGCGGCCCGCAGCGGTGCGCGCGTCATCCTGGCCGATGAGCAGGAAGAGTTCGGTGGCAGCCTGCTCGACTCCCGCGAGAGCCTGGATGGCAAGCCGGCGACCGAATGGGTAGCCTCTGTTGTCGCTGAACTCAAGTCGATGCCCGACGTGGTGTTGCTGCCTCGTGCCACGGTGAACGGTTACCACGACCATAACTTCCTGACCATCCACGAACGTCTCACCGACCACCTCGGTGACCGCGCACCGATCGGTCAGGTCCGCCAGCGCATCAACCGCGTTCGCGCCAAGCGCGTGGTGCTGGCGACCGGCGCTTGCGAGCGCCCGCTGGTCTACGGCAACAACGACGTGCCGGGCAACATGCTGGCCGGTGCGGTGTCCACCTACGTGCGTCGCTACGGCGTGGCACCGGGCAAGAAACTGGTGCTGAGCACCAACAACGACCACGCCTATCGCGTCGCCCTGGACTGGTTCGACGCCGGCCTGCAAGTGGTGGCCGTGGCCGATGCGCGCAGCAACCCACGTGGTGCGCTGGTGGAAGAAGCCCGCGCCAAAGGCATCCGTATCCTTACCGGCAGCGCCGTGATCGAGGCCCGTGGCAGCAAGCGCGTCACCGGGGCACGTGTCGCCGCGATCGACGTCCGCGCCCATAAAGTCACCAGCCCTGGCGAATGGCTGGACTGCGACCTGGTGGCCAGCTCCGGCGGCTACAGCCCGGTGGTCCACCTGGCATCGCACCTGGGCGGCAAGCCGATCTGGCGTGAAGACATCCTCGGTTTCGTACCGGGCGAAGCACCGCAAAAACGTGTCTGCGTCGGCGGTGTGAACGGTGCCTACAGCCTCGGTGACAGCTTGGCCGACGGTTTTGAAGGCGGCGTGCGCGCGGCCAGCGAAGCCGGCTTCAAAGCGGTGGAGGGCGTGTTGCCCAAAGCCCTGAGCCGTCATGAAGAGCCGACCCTGGCGCTGTTCCAGGTGCCTCACGAAAAATCCACCGCACGGGCGCCGAAGCAATTCGTCGACCTGCAGAACGACGTCACTGCCGCCGCCATCGAACTCGCCACCCGCGAAGGCTTCGAGTCGGTGGAACACGTCAAGCGCTACACCGCACTGGGCTTCGGTACGGACCAGGGCAAACTGGGCAACGTCAACGGCCTGGCCATCGCGGCCCGTTCGCTGAACGTGAGCATCCCGCAGATGGGCACCACCATGTTCCGTCCGAACTACACGCCGGTGACGTTCGGCGCGGTGGCTGGCCGGCACTGTGGGCACATCTTCGAGCCGGTGCGTTTCACCGCGCTGCATGCCTGGCATGTGAAAAACGGTGCCGAGTTCGAAGACGTCGGCCAGTGGAAGCGTCCTTGGTACTTCCCGAAGAACGGCGAAGACATGCACGCCGCGGTCAAGCGCGAATGCAAGGCGGTGCGTGACAGCGTCGGCCTGCTGGACGCCTCGACCCTGGGCAAGATCGACATCCAGGGCCCGGATGCCCGCGAGTTCCTCAACCGCGTCTACACCAACGCCTGGACCAAGCTCGACGTGGGCAAGGCCCGCTACGGCCTGATGTGCAAGGAAGACGGCATGGTCTTCGACGACGGCGTAACGGCCTGTCTGGCGGACAACCACTTCCTGATGACCACCACCACGGGCGGTGCGGCGCGCGTGCTGCAATGGCTGGAGATCTATCACCAGACCGAATGGCCGGACCTGAAGGTGTACTTCACCTCGGTCACCGACCACTGGGCGACCATGACCCTGTCGGGCCCCAACAGCCGCAAACTGCTGAGCGAAGTCACCGACATCGACCTGGACAAGGACGCGTTCCCGTTCATGACCTGGAAGGAAGGCCTGGTGGGCGGCGTGCCGGCACGGGTGTTCCGGATCTCGTTCACCGGTGAACTGTCGTACGAAATCAACGTACAGGCCGACTACGCCATGGGCGTGCTCGAGCAGATCGTCGAGGCCGGGAAGAAATACAACCTGACCCCGTATGGCACCGAGACCATGCACGTATTGCGGGCCGAGAAGGGCTTCATCATCGTCGGTCAGGACACTGACAGCTCGATGACGCCGGACGACCTGAACATGGGCTGGTGCGTAGGCCGGACCAAACCGTTCTCGTGGATCGGCTGGCGTGGCATGAATCGCGAAGATTGCGTGCGTGAAGACCGCAAGCAACTGGTGGGTCTCAAGCCGATCGACCCGAATGTCTGGCTGCCGGAAGGCGCGCAACTGGTGTTCAACACCAAGCAGGCGATCCCGATGACCATGGTCGGTCACGTGACCTCCAGCTACGCCCACAACTCCCTGGGTTATTCGTTTGCCATGGGTGTGGTCAAGGGCGGCCTCAAGCGGATGGGCGAGCGAGTGTTCGCGCCATTGGCCGATGGCAGCGTGATCGAGGCAGAGATCGTTTCTTCGGTGTTCTTCGATCCGAAGGGGGATCGGCAGAATATCTAGTGGCTTGAGGTCCTGTGGGAGACCGGCGATGCCGCGTCGGCATCATCGCGAGCAAGCTCGCTCCCACAGTTGATCGCGTAACCCTTGTGGGAGCGAGCTTGCTCGCGATGACGGCCTGACAGCCACAACAAGGGTTTGACTCAACAGCATTCAGACAGGTGCTCCATATGACCGCAGTCAACGTGTACCAACAACGCCCAACCACCGGGGCCAAGGCCGAGTCGTCGCTGCACCATGCCGACCTCGCCAGCCTGGTGGGCAAGGGTCGCAAGAACGCCGGTGTGACCGTGCGCGAGAAAAAACTCCTGGGCCACCTGACCCTCCGTGGCGATGGCCACGATCCGGCATTTGCCGCGGGCGTGCACAAGGCGCTGGGCCTGGAATTGCCAGGCGCCCTGGCTGTCATCGTCAAGGGTGAAACCAGCCTGCAATGGCTCGGCCCGGATGAATGGCTGCTGGTGGTCCCCACTGGCGAAGAATTCGCCGCCGAGCAGAAACTGCGTGAAGCCCTGGGCGACCTGCACATCCAGATCGTCAATGTCAGCGGCGGCCAGCAGATCCTCGAGCTGTCCGGGCCGAACGTGCGCGACGTGCTGATGAAATCCACCAGCTACGATGTACACCCAAGCAACTTCCCGGTGGGCAAGGCCGTGGGTACGGTGTTCGCCAAGTCGCAACTGGTGATCCGCCACACGGGCGAAGACACCTGGGAACTGGTGATCCGCCGCAGCTTCTCCGATTACTGGTGGCTGTGGTTGCAGGATGCCGCGGCTGAGTATGGGTTGAGCGTGCAGGCCTGAATATCGCAGTCCAAAGCCGGACACTTTTGTGGCGAGGGGATTTATCCCCGCTGGGCTGCGCAGCAGCCCTCAACCAGCCACCTTGGTGTATCAGGCCGATCGCATCAAGCTTTTTGGGGCTGCTTCGCAGCCCAGCGGGGATAAATCCCCTCGCCACAGAGTTCTGTGTTCGGCGGGGCTTATCCATAACAAACAGGAGTCACTGCAATGAGCCGCGCCCCGGATACATGGATCTTGACTGCCGACTGCCCCAGCGTGCTCGGCACCGTGGACGCGGTGACCCGCTTTCTGTTCGAGCAGGGTTGCTATGTCACCGAACACCATTCTTTCGACGACCGGCTTTCGGCGCGTTTCTTCATTCGCGTGGAGTTTCGCCAGCCCGACGGTTTTGACGAGCAGGCCTTTCGCGCCGGCCTGGCCGAGCGTGCGCAAGCCTTCGGCATGGTCTTCGAACTGACGCCGCCCAACTACCGGCCCAAAGTGGTGATCATGGTCTCCAAGGCCGATCACTGCCTCAACGATTTGCTCTACCGCCAGCGCATCGGCCAGCTGTCCATGGACGTGGTGGCCGTGGTGTCCAACCACCCCGACCTCAAGCCGCTGGCCGACTGGCACCAGATTCCCTACTACCATTTCCCCCTGGACCCGAACGACAAGCCGGCCCAGGAGCGACAGGTGTGGCAGGTGATCGAAGACACCGGCGCCGAGCTGGTGATCCTTGCCCGCTACATGCAAGTGCTGTCGCCGGAATTGTGTCGCAAGCTCGACGGCAAGGCGATCAACATCCATCACTCGCTGCTGCCGGGCTTCAAGGGGGCCAAGCCGTATCACCAGGCCTATAACAAAGGCGTGAAGCTGGTGGGCGCCACGGCGCACTACATCAACAACGACCTGGACGAAGGCCCGATCATCGCCCAGGGTGTGGAAGTGGTGGACCACAGCCACTATCCCGAAGACCTGATCGCCAAGGGCCGGGACATCGAAGGGCTCACCCTGGCCCGGGCGGTGGGGTATCACATTGAAAGAAGGGTGTTCTTGAACGCCAATCGCACGGTCGTTCTTTAAGGCCGACATCGCGAGCAAGGGGTACGCGGTCAAAATTGTGGGAGCGAGCTTGCTCGCGATGAGGCCTTTAAGACAACAAAGAAACAAGACACAAGCACTAACCCGAGCAATCAACGCGCTGCCTGCCTGGGCAACGCAGTTCCACAAAAACAACAGCGAGGTGAAAGCATGTCTGGTAATCGTGGTGTCGTGTATCTCGGCAACGGCAAGGTCGAAGTACAGAAAATCGACTATCCAAAAATGCAGGACCCGCGCGGCAGGAAGATTGAGCACGGTGTCATCCTGCGCGTGGTCTCCACCAACATCTGCGGCTCCGACCAGCACATGGTCCGCGGCCGTACCACTGCCCAGACCGGCCTGGTCCTGGGTCACGAGATCACCGGTGAAGTGATCGAAAAGGGCAGCGACGTCGAGAACCTGAAAATCGGTGACCTGGTGTCGGTGCCGTTCAACGTGGCTTGCGGGCGCTGCCGTTCCTGCAAGGAGCAACACACGGGCGTCTGCCTGAGCGTCAACCCGGCCCGTGCCGGTGGTGCCTACGGTTATGTGGACATGGGCGACTGGACCGGCGGCCAGGCCGAGTACGTGCTGGTGCCGTACGCCGACTTCAACCTGCTGAAACTGCCGGATCGCGACAAGGCCATGGAGAAGATCCGTGACCTGACCTGCCTGTCCGACATCCTGCCGACCGGCTACCACGGTGCCGTCACTGCTGGCGTTGGCCCTGGCAGCACCGTCTACATCGCGGGTGCCGGTCCGGTTGGCCTGGCGGCTGCCGCTTCCGCTCGCCTGTTGGGCGCGGCGGTGGTGATCATCGGCGACGTCAACCCGATCCGCCTGGCTCACGCCAAGGCCCAGGGTTTCGAAATTGCCGACCTGTCCACCGATACACCGTTGCACGAACAAATCGCTGCGCTGCTGGGCGAGCCTGAAGTCGACTGTGCTGTCGATGCGGTAGGCTTCGAAGCCCGTGGCCATGGCCATGACGGCGTCAAGCACGAAGCCCCCGCCACCGTGCTCAACTCGTTGATGGGGGTGGTCCGCGTCGCTGGCAAGATCGGTATTCCCGGTCTCTACGTCACCGAAGACCCGGGCGCAGTCGATGCGGCGGCCAAAATGGGCAGCCTGAGCATCCGCTTCGGCCTGGGCTGGGCGAAATCCCACAGCTTCCACACCGGCCAGACCCCGGTGATGAAGTACAACCGCCAACTGATGCAGGCGATCATGTGGGACCGTATCAACATTGCTGAAATCGTTGGTGTGCAGGTCATCAGCCTGGATGATGCACCGAAGGGTTATGGCGAGTTCGATGCGGGCGTGCCGAAGAAGTTTGTGATTGATCCGCATAAGTTGTTTAGTGCGGCTTGAGTAAAAATCATAGATGAAGAGGGAGGTTACGATCACCTTCTTCATCTGTTGATTGAATACTTTACTAGTTGTTGATGTGTTGGCGTTGAACGACTAAAAGTGAGCTGGATTCAGGATTGTCTTATTAATGTTGCTGGATGAAATTTTATGGATTTGTAAGGGGGGATAACCCTGCCTGAAATTTCATTGTGCTTATAATCTTTCAGAATGCTTGCATTTTTTACTTTTTTTATCTTTGCGGTTCCTATATCTAGTCTTATTCTTGATTTGGAGTAAAGTCCGAATGCGATGGTTCCAGAGAACGCTTTTACGGGTTTGTTTGTAAGAGTTGCGAATTGCTCGCCGAAAGAATTAGGGTTGTCGGCTGAATGGCAGAAAAGTAGTCTCAGGGAGTTGTATTTTTTTGTATCGATCCTTTGGGCTAGATATTCATAGAATTGTGTGGGAGAGGTGAGGTGGTCGTCCACGAGTATTAGGCCTGGCAGACCGTGACCAGCTATGTTCAAACGTGGCATCTCTTTGTAAGTGTCCTCAAAGATAGTTATATTGCTGGCGATGTTTCTAACGTTCCCAATCGGTTTTAGAATAATATTTTTGGGAGCGGTTAATTTGGGTTTTCTAGTTTTCCAAAAACTTAATAAACCTCTCCAGAAGCTACCTATGTGTCCGGACGGGTCGTTCATGTTTATGGGGTCTCCCATACAATAAACGTAGGAGTTTATCCCGCTTTCCTCAAACGGGCTCCAACTGTCCGAACTGTTGAATCGCATCAAAACTGGGTTAAACGCCCTATACCCGTTCCCCAACAAATAATGCCCGGTTACCGGATCTGGTCGTTCACCGTTGAAGCCGAGCAGGCTGAGTAGACCGTTTTCCGGGGAACGATGACCGTAAGGTGTATAGGCGGGGGCATGAGACTGCGCGGCAGCGAGTGCGTGCAACACTGTGCGTTGCTGATCGCTGGCAAGCAAAGTGGCTTCGACGGCACCAGACTGGCGCTGCTGTTGCGCCAGAAGTTGATCGTCTTGCTGGAAAATTGACCGACATACCGAGCCTTGAATTTCGCTGGTCAGACGCTCTTTGAGATAAAAGTGCTGGGTGTGGGCCTTGGTCAAGGAGGTACTGCCGACCAAGCGATCCAGCGGGTCGTAGTGGTAGCGGCAGAGTACATTTCTCTGACTCGTCGACATAATCTGCCCCGGTCCGATCGTTGGGGATGCGAATTGATGGGTATAGGCCTGTCAATGAATCGACCACATATCCTTTCGGACTTTCGCCATATCGTCTGCTGCTGCGGGGCATGCCCAAACCTCAACATCGTCCAGATGGAAAAAAAGGGCGTGCTATAGGGCGAATCGCGGAGCCGAAACTGAAGATGAACATGCGTAGGATTGATTCCTTCCGGCGCAACAAAAGTGAGACTTCCTTTAATCCATGCACTAGGAAAGGATCCAATATTCCAATGGGGGCCATATTCAAGAATAGCGCACGAGGCACCGGTAGGATTGCTGGTCAGGATGGAATACTGAACGAGAACTGGCGTACCTGCTTTTATGGCGATTTCTTGGATGAGCCTCGAGCGTTCACTGAGGTGTGCTTGTCCATCAACAATATTTATCTCTCCATCGTAGTCCCACCCCTCAAGTCCGTTATCGAATCCGCCATTTTTCAATAATTGTATGCGTTGGCACTCGGCTTCTTCAAAATAGATCTCAACATCATCGACATCATAAGCGCCTTGCGACGTGAGGATCAGGTCGACGGACCCGCCTTTGTCAGCGGTAAAATCAACTTCGTATTGTCCTGCCCGATTGATGCTGCAATAAGCACCTCCGATCGATAGCCTGACCCCGCCGATGCCGTAATAAGAAGAGACGTTGAAGCGTAATTTGACCGTTCCTGGGGCATTCAAGCTCACGGTCTGTGACAGGTTGCCATTAGGCGCGAACCGTGCCCGGCCACCTGCCCAGGTCACCTGCCTGGCGTTCCAGCCTTCAAGGCCATTATCGAAGGTACCGTTGACGATCAGGTTTTCGCTATTTTTGGGCGCATGCGAAGTCATGAGTTTACCCTGGCGTCTTCCGAGCGTTCGCGAAGTACATACGATGCTATCGGAGATTCGTGAATGAATACTTGTCAACTAAGTAGGGGCGCTATTGCGGTGTCACTCTCGTGGCCTGCATGCCTTTCGCGCCTCTCTCGATTTCAAAAGAAACGGTTTGCCTTTCTTTCAGTGTTTTATAACCCTCGCCGGATATCGCGGAATAGTGAACGAACAGTTCCTCGCCACCTTTGCCACATGTAATGAAGCCATAGCCTTTTGCATCGTTAAACCATTTAACGGTTCCTATGATTCGGTCGCTCATTTTTATTGTCTCTGCTTGCCCGAATGTATAAGGCCGATTGTCCATGGCCTTGTTATCGTTGACACGGTTCGAGCTTAAAGTCGGGCCGGACAGCTGCCTACTGTCAGAGTTGACAGTAGGCAATACCGAGAGGAAATAACCGGTGGCAGGTGATATTCAGATGACTGTCACGTGGCGGTCATGCCATGACCTGCGCTTGCAATCGTCGGCCGATCACGTCCAATACATTGCAACCGTCGCGCAAGGGAATCGCCAGGAGCAGGGCGAAGTCGTGGAGGACGACGGCGTCGGAACTGATCTCCTCGCGGAAGGCGATGTTTTCCAATAGTTGGGTGGCGGCGCGGATGCGGTAGGCGGCGGTTTGGTAGAGGATCCAAATGCCAGTCAGTTAAAGCCCCAAACCCGTGGGAGCAAAGCTTGCTCGCGATTGGGATGAGCCAGTCGACAACGCTATTGACGGGTCTGCCGCCATCGCGAGTAAGCTTTGCTCCCACAGGTTTTGTGTCGTTTGATCTTTAACTGACTGGCATTAGGCAGCAGCCCCCTGCTTTTCAGATACCAGCGGCGAGCGCTTCGCACTCGAGCGGGAGCAAGCTCCCTCGCCACGGTTATGGGGGTGCAGTCGCGGCCTCGACCCGGTCGCAGAATTCAGGGTAGAAACCCCGGGCGCTGGGGCCTTGGCAATAGTCTTGCGCCTGGGTCAAGGCGGCGCGGCTGAAGTTCAGGCCACGGGGCATGCTGGCGAAGGTGACGTAGCCACCTTGTTGCAGTTTGATGGCGTCGAAGCCCTGCATGTCGTAGACCAGTTCCACGTCATCATCAGCCAGCAGTCGCGCCTTGACCGTCACTTGCGTGTATTGCTTACCCCCCGGCGCGCCATTGAGCGCCGCCAGGCCGTGGCCGACCACACGCAGCATGTGCGGGACCCAGGGCTCACAGTCATCCGTGCAAGCGCTGGGACGGTAGAGCACGGTCAGCGTCTGCTGATCGCGGCTGACCTCGGTCAGGGCCGGGTCGGAGCGTTTGATGCGATGCTCGATGGTCAGCCAGGTCTTCTGCGCATCACTGATGTCGTCGGCAAGCTCTGGATTCAGCGGACCCCGCTGGCATTCGGTGACACCAAAGGCAATGAGCATGCCCGCCAGGATGACCGCGAGGGTCGCTCCACCAATTTTTACATTCATAGGCAAACTCTGCAGGAGGAAGCCGCACTGTACGGTAACCGTGCAGCCAATGGCAGGACGTTCTAGAGGCGCAACGCTGGGACACCTGATCCGGGTGATCGACCGTCAAAAGCTGACGCGAAAGTCATCGGCACTGATTAACCTGCACGTTTTTATGTCCGGGCTTTCGCAACGATTGTCCGCCCACGGCAACAGGGTCCGCTCTTGGACTTGTAGGTAGTCGAGGGTCAGATTGATCGCACCGTACTTGCAAGTAATGGTTGCCCTCGTCGGGGTCTGGTTATCTACGTCCGGTTCATGGATCGCGAACTCGGCGCCGTTGAATTGCTCCAGCGCAGAGTTGGCCACTTCCACAATGCTGTGGTTCTCCCATTCGTGATCATCCTGAACGTCTATCGATCCGATGTCTCTATGAATTTGTGTGATGCCAGGACAGGTTATCTCACCGGCATGGACATGACCGATGATCAGCAAGAGCATTCCGGCGCCGCCGACAGTCAGTATGTTTCGCATTTGCCAGCCTCCGTTTTCTCGTGTCGGCGACATGTTTGCGGCTATATGTGGCGGGGACTACTGTCAAGGCTGACAGTTGTTTATGTTGATTTGGAATTAGTTGATTCTGGTTTGTTGTCGTTTGGCGATAAGAAACTCAAAATTTTCGGAAAAGCGGAAGTGACTGAAGGATTAGCAGATTCAGGCAAAGGAATCGGATTCAGATCCAAATCCTAGAGGAGGAACAATCCTCGCCCAACCCAGTCCAACGCTCGATTTTGCGCCGTCCCCCACGGGCGTTTTTTTCAGAGTTCAGAGGATGTTCGGGATGAAGGTTTCACGCGGTTTTGCCCTGTCTTGCCTGCTGACGCTGGCCGCCAGCCCGGCCTTTGCGCAGTTCAGCCTCAGCGATGCGGCCAATGTGGTGTCGGCGATGCAGGGCAACTCAGGTGAGGAAGAGGGCCTCGTAGCCGCCGCGCCGAAAGCGGCCGGCTTGCTCAACACCCTGGGGTCGGAACTCAAGATCACGCCGGAACAGGCCATCGGCGGCGCCGGTGCGATGCTGGGGCTGGCGAAGAATCGGCTCAGCGAGCCGCAGTTTTCCGAGTTGAGCAAAAGCGTGCCGGGGCTGGATCAGATTGCCGGAAACAGCGCCATCGGGGGGCTCAATGGCCTGGGCGGTCTGCTCGGTGGCGGGTCGGACAAAAACGCTTTGCTAAATGGGCTGCTGGGTAACGTCAAGGACACCAATGATTTGAACAATACCTTCAGTGCGCTGGGCATGGACAGCGGCATGATCGGCCAGTTTGCCCCGATTATTCTGCAGTACCTTGGTCAGCAGGGGGTTGCTGGTTCGCTGTTGCAGAACCTGGGAGGGATTTGGGGGAGCGGTGCGGGGGTGTGATGGGGGTGGCGACATCGAAAATCCGCCACAGGGCTATCAGAATCTCAAGCTGAAGTAATCGGTGTTCACCCATCTACAAGTGTTGGTGTCCCGGTTGGCGCAACGGTTGACCGCTGAGGGCAAAGACGTCGGCTGATAATCCAGCGTGAGATTGTTCTCACCGTAATTGCAGGTGATGGTTACTCTCCTCGGTGTCAATTCATCTTCATCGGCTTCATGGAGCGCGAACTCGGCGTCGTTGAGTTGCTGCACCGCCGGGTTGGCTTCCTGTTCCAAGTCCTGACCCTGCCATTGTCGGTCATCCTGGATTTCTACTGTTTCAGTGGTGCCATGGATCTGTATCGCGGCCGGACAAGTGATTTCTCCGGCATGAACATGGCCAATGATCAGCAGGCATATTCCAGCGCCGCCGTCAGTTATAAAGTTTCGCATTGGGTGTCTCCACAATGTGTCCCGGCGACATGTTTGCGGCTGTGCTTGGTGAGGGCTACTGTCAATGCTGACAGTTGTTTATGCTGACTTGGAATTAGTTGGTTCTTGCCTGTTAACCTTTGGCGATAAGAAAATCAAAACTTCATGAAAATCGGAAACGTCTGAAGGATTAACAGATGGGGCGGCTTTGTTCAGGGTTCCGAGGATGTTCGGGATGGCCTTCAGTGCGCTGGGTATGGACAGTGGGATGATTGGGCAGTTTGCTCCGGTGATTCTTGAGTATCTTGGGCAGCAAGGCGTGGGTGGTTCGTTGTTGCAAGTACTGGGAGGGATCTGGGGGGCTGGCGCTATCTGATTTTGAGGCATCGAGCCCCTTCGTTTCGTTCTTGTTATAGATTTGGTCAGAGGCTTCCTCGACGAATAATAATAATTACATGCTCTGTCTCGATTATCACTTCTTTATGTGAAGGCAGTTTTTCCAGTTCATCGGCAAGGGTATAAGAGTGGCGACGGTTTATTCGGGATTGATAAGAACTTTTAAAGTTTAAGGTCTCACCTGTTATAAGGCTCGTTGGCCTATAGGTGTAGCCGGGTGTTGCGTGAGTAGGGAAGAGATTTTGAGCCATATTTAAACTTATTGTTTTGCTGGCTTCAGAGCTACTGATGCCAGGTTTACGACCTAAGCCGACTTCAATTACTTTGTCCAGTGGAGTTTCAGCGGTTCCGCGACGATTGTAAATTTTTTTATTCAAGTAAATTTTAAAATTACTATTTGAAGCTTGATCTGTCATTTCTTTTGTTTCTTTGGAAACTAGTCTTAAGCTGTTCATGTCGCTGCTTGATAAATATTTCGATATTTTTTGAAAGCTATTTGGATCCAAGTCAGTTAAGCGCATTTTTTTTGCTGGAGAATTCGCAAAAATATTTTTGAAAAAACGGGTCAGTGTAGTAAATATGTGTCCTGTTGGGTCCGTCCGGTTTATTGGATCTGCTTTACAGTACGCGTATGTGTTCAGTCCCCCTTCCCCAAACGGACTCCAACTATCCGGACTGTTAAACCGCATCAAAACCGGGTTGAACGCCCGATACCCATTCCCCAACAGATAATGTCCCGTCAATGAATCAGGCCGTTCCCCATTGAACCCGAGCAAACTGAGCAAGCCGTTTTCCGCCGGGCGATGGCCGTAGGGCGTGTAGGCGAGGGGATGGAGGCAGGTGACGTCGAGGGCGTTCAGGACTGAGCGTTGGTGATCGGTCGCCAGCAGGGTGGTGTCGGCCTTCAAATCCTCGCGCCGAATTTGCGCCAACAGTTGGTCGTCATGCTGGAAGACGCTGCATTGCACCGCCCCCTGTATCTCGGTCGCCAGCCGGCTCTTGCAATAAAAGCGCTGGGTGCGGGCCTCGACAGTGGGTGCACAATCGATCAGGTGATCCAGCGGGTCGTAGCGATAGCGGCACAACACGGTTTCATGAGGGGCGGTAGGCATACACCGGGCTCCGTGCAAGGTCCAAAAATCCGGACCTTCAGCATCGTAGGTTTCCCCGCCGCTGCCTACTATCAGAACTGTTAGGAACCCTGCCCTTCGCGACGCAAGGCCGCGATGCGCTGGTCCTTTTCAGTCCAGAGTTGGTTGACCCAGTTCTGCACGTGCTGGCGAAACACCGGATCGTTCTCGTAATCCCCCTGCCACAACGCCGGGTCCAGCTCGCGGGTTTGGATGTCGATGATGACCCTGGGCACCGCGCCGCTGATCAAATCCCAGAATCCGGGGATGCGTTCTTGTGGGTAGACCACGGTCACGTCGAGGATGGCGTCCAGTTGTTCGCCCATCGCTGCCAATACGAAGGCAACGCCACCGGCCTTGGGCTTGAGCAGGTGGGTGAAGGGCGATTGCTGTTGTTGGCTTTTGGCGGTGGTGAAGCGGGTGCCTTCGAGGTAGTTGACCACGGTGACCGGTTGCCGCTTGAACAGCTCGCAGGCGGCCTTGGTGATTTCCAGGTCCTTGCCGGCCAGCTCCGGGTTCTTCGCCAGGAACGCCTTGGTGTAGCGTTTCATGAAAGGGTAATCCAAGGCCCACCAGGCCAGCCCCAGGAACGGTACCCAGATCAGTTCCTTCTTGAGGAAGAACTTGAAGAACGGCGTGCGCCGGTTGAGGGTCTGGACGAGGGCGGGGATGTCCACCCAGGACTGGTGATTGCTGATCACCAGGTAAGAGGTATCGCTGCGCAGGTCCGCACCGCCGCGAATGTCCCAGCGGGTAGGGATGCACAGGGCAAAGATCAGTTTGTCGATCTCGGCCCAGGTCTCGGCGATCCACATCACCGCCCACGAGGCGTAGTCGCGAAAGCGCCCGGGCAGGATCAGTTTGAGCAGGGCGAACACCATCAGCGGCCCGAACAGCACCAGGGTGTTGAGCAACAGCAGCAGGGTGACGAAACAGCCGGTGAGCAGGCGGCGCATAGATGACTCTTGCAAACGGGTGGGCGGGCCATGATAAGCAAGCTTCGGGCGGCAGGCCAAATCGGTGTGGACGAATGTTTCACCTTTTGACGAGTATGCTGGATTTGCTTTTGTGGCGAGGGATGTGTCCAACCGAACGAATCCACCCGTCACGGTCTAAAACCCCACCCACACAGGAAGCCCTATTGCATGAAATCCCTTCTCGCCCTGCTTACCCTGGTGGCCCTCCCAGTGCTGGCCGCTGAGCCGACCCTGTACGGGCGCTACGAATACATTGCGCTGCCGGAAATCGGCGGTGAAGTGCTCAAGGCCAAGATGGACACCGGCGCCCTGACCGCCTCGCTGTCGGCCAAGGACATCGAGACCTTTACCCGTGACGGCGATGATTGGGTGCGGTTCCGCCTGGCGACCAAGGATGCGAGCAACAAGGTCTACGAACACAAGATCGCCCGTATCAGCAAGATCAAGACCCGTTCCGAAGAGGATGAGGACGACGACGAAAAGATCGCCCCCACCAAGCGCCCGGTGGTCGATCTGGAGTTGTGCCTGGGTAACGTCAAGCGCACGGTCGAGGTCAACCTGACTGACCGCAGCAGTTTCAATTACCCACTGTTGATTGGTGCCAAGGCGTTGCGTGAGTTCGGCGCGGCGGTGAACCCGGCGCGGCGGTTTACGGCGGATAAGCCGGACTGCTGATTTCCCTGATTGACTCACCCCAAGCCTTGCGGCACCGTTCCGGCAACTTTTACTGCCGGGCTCGCAAGCCATGCCTCATATCCTGATTGTCGAAGACGAAGCCGCCATCGCCGATACGTTGGTGTTTGCCCTGCAAGGGGAGGGGTTTGACACCACTTGGCTGAGCCTTGGCGCCGCCGCCCTCGATCACCAGAAGAACACCCCGGCCGACCTGATCATCCTCGATGTGGGCCTGCCGGATATCAGCGGATTCGAGACGTGTAAAAGTCTCAGACGTTTCAGCGACGTTCCGGTCATCTTTCTGACAGCCCGGGATGGGGAGATCGACCGGATCGTAGGCTTGGAAATCGGCGCCGACGATTACGTAGTCAAACCCTTCAGCCCCCGCGAGGTGGCGGCCAGGGTCCGGGCGATCCTCAAGCGCGTGGCGCCGCGCCCAGCGGTGGAGCCGGGCACGGGACTGTTCCAGGTCGATGCCGACCGTGTGCAGATCAACTATCGCGGCAAACCGCTGAACCTCACCCGCCACGAATTCCGCCTGCTCAATTGTCTGCTGGAGCAACCCGAGCGGGTCTTCAGTCGCGAACAATTGCTCGATGCCTTGGGCGTTGCCAGCGATGCCGGCTACGAGCGCAGCATCGACAGCCACATCAAGAGCGTGCGCGCCAAGTTGCGCCTGGTCCGGGCCGAGGCCGAACCGATCCAGACACATCGAGGCCTGGGCTACAGCTACAGCCCGGGGCACAGCTGATGTCGCTGGGGATCCGGATTTTCCTGGTGTATGTGCTGTTTATCGCCCTGACCGGCTATTTCGTGCTCAACACGGTCATGGAGGAAATCCGCCCCGGCGTGCGCCAGTCCACCGAAGAAACCCTGGTGGACACCGCCAACCTGATGGCCGAGATCCTGCGGGACGATTTCAAGGCCGGCACCCTCAACCAGAATCGCTGGCCGCAATTGCTCAAGGCCTACGGCGAGCGCCAGCCGGCGGCGACGATCTGGGGCCTGCCGAAGAACCAGGTCAGCCATCGCATCTACGTCACGGATGCCAACGGCATCGTGGTGCTCGACTCCAGTGGCGTGGCGGTAGGGCAGGATTATTCGCGCTGGAATGACGTCTACCTGACCCTGCGCGGCCACTACGGCGCCCGCTCGAGCCGTAGCGATCCGGACGATCCGGCGTCTTCGGTGATGCACGTCGGCGCGCCGATCCGCGACAACGGCCGGATCATCGGCGTTGTCACCGTCGCCAAGCCCAACAGTTCCTTGCAGCCTTATGTCGACCGCACCGAACGGCGCCTGTTGGCCTATGGCGCCGGCCTGGTCGCCCTGGGCTTGTTGCTGGGCGGCTTGCTGTCGTGGTGGCTCAGCGCGGCACTGCGGCGTTTGACGAGCTACGCCCAGGCGGTCAGCCAGGGGCGTCGGGTGGAAGTGCCGCATTATCGTGGCGGCGAGTTCGAGCAATTGGCGGGTGCCGTGGAGCACATGCGCACCCAACTCGAAGGCAAGGCGTACGTCGAGCGTTACGTGCACACACTCACCCACGAACTCAAGAGCCCGCTGGCGGCGATTCGTGGCGCCGCCGAACTGCTGCAAAGCGACATGCCCGCCGCCCAGCACCAGCGCTTCGTCAGTAACATCGACAATGAAAGTGCGCGCATGCAGCAGTTGATCGAACGCTTGCTCAACCTGGCCCAGATCGAGCAGCGCCAGGGGTTGGAAGAAGAAGTCTCGGTACCGCTGGCGGCGTTGATGGACGAGTTGCTGGAAGCGCGCGGCGGCTGGATCGAAAGTCGCCAGTTGAAGGTCGAACGGCACATCGCTGCCGAGCTGACGTTGACGGGAGAGCCGTTCCTGTTGCGCCAGGCCTTGGGCAATTTGCTGGAAAACGCCTTGGACTTCACCCCCGTCGACGGCCTGCTGCGGGTCAGCGCCGAGCGCCGTGGGAACCGCGTCGAGATCCGCCTGTTCAATCAGGCCGCGCCGATCCCCGACTACGCGCTGCCCCGCCTGAGCGAACGCTTCTACTCCCTGCCGCGCCCGGACAGCGGTCGCAAGAGCACCGGCCTGGGGCTCAACTTCGTGGAGGAGGTGGTGCAGTTGCATGGGGGGCAGTTCAGTATTGGCAATGTCGAGGGTGGGGTGGAGGTGGTTTTGCGGTTGCCCTGAAACCGCAGTTGCTATCTGACTAAACACCCATTCCTGTGGGAGCGAGCTTGCTCGCGATAGCGGGGTACCAGTCGGCATAACTGGCGCTGACCCACCGCCATCGCGGGCAAGCTCGCTCCCACAGAGGTTCCTGATTCTCCACACAATCTCCACATTGCGCCCATAAACCCCTCACACAGCCACCCCAGACTCTCCCTCATTCGAACAGGGAGAGCCCCACATGAACCGCAGCCTCGCTATAAAACTGGGCATGATCGCCCTCTTGATTCTCTTGCTGATGATTCCGCTGTTGATGATCAATGGCCTCATCGATGAGCGCCAGGAATTGCGCGACGGTGTGCTACAGGACATCGCCCGCAGCTCCAGCTACAGCCAGCAATTGATCGGGCCGATGATCGTGGTGCCATTTCGCAAGAGCGTGAAGGTCTGGAATACCAACGAGAAGACCGGTGTGCGTTTCCTGGAAACCGTCGAGCGAACGGGGGAGTTGTATTTCTTGCCCGAGCAATTCGAGCTCGACGGCCAGGTCCGCACCGAAACCCGTGCCCGGGGTATCTACGAAGCGCGGATGTTCCACGCCGATAACCGGATCGATGGCCGCTTCAAGGTGCCTGAGCGCTATGGCGTCGCCGCCAAGGACTTTGCCGACTATCGCTTCGACGAACCGTACTTGAGCGTTGGCATCAGCGATATTCGTGGCATCGAGAACGCGCTGACCCTGACGCTGAACCAGCAGACCGTCGACTTCCTGCCCGGCTCGCGGCTTGGCTGGCTGGGGCAGGGTGTGCATGTGCCGCTGCCGATGATCACCGCCCAAGGCGGTCCCGAGCTGACCTTCGGTTTTGACCTGCGCCTGCAAGGCACTGGCGAGTTCCAGATTCTGCCGGTGGGCAAATCCACCAAAGTGCACTTGTCGGCGGACTGGCCGCACCCGAGCTTCATTGGCAACTATCTGCCCAGCAATCGCGAGATCAATGAGCAGGGCTTCAGTGCCGACTGGCAGACGTCGTTTTTTTCCACCAACCTGCTGGAAACATTGCAAGCCTGTGAGCCGAGCGATAGCTGTGAAGCGTTCCGCAGCCGGGCCTTCGGTGTGAGCTTCATCGACCCGGTGGACCAGTACCTCAAGAGCGACCGGGCGATCAAATATGCGCTGCTGTTCATTGCCCTGACGTTCGCCGGCTTCTTTCTCTTCGAAGTGCTCAAGAGCCTGGCCGTCCACCCGGTCCAGTATGCCTTGGTGGGTGTGGCGCTGGCGTTCTTCTACCTGCTGCTGTTGTCGCTGTCGGAGCACATCGGCTTCACCCTGGCGTACCTGGTGTCGGCCAGTGCCTGTGTCGTGCTGATCGGGTTTTATGTCTGCCATGTGTTGCGCAGTGTGAGCCACGGCCTGGGGTTTTCGGCGGGGCTGGCAGGTTTGTACGGTTTGCTCTACGGCCTGTTGAGCGCGGAGGACTATGCACTGCTGATGGGGTCGCTGCTGCTGTTCGGCCTGCTGGGCGTGTTCATGGTGCTGACCCGCAAGCTGGATTGGTACGGAGTGGGGTCGAAGCCGGCCGCTGCAATGGCCTTCGATCTGGGAGAAGTGAAATGAGCCGGTCGTTGGGGTTGCGTGAGGATCAGCGGGAGGGGGCGATGTTGGTGGCGCTGATTGCCGGGTTGTTTCCGCTGGACCGCAGTGGCCCTATCGCGAGCAAGCTCGCTCCCACAGGAGATCCCGGTCGTCCAGGCGAAGCAACCCAATGTGGGAGCGAGCTTGCTCGCGATGGGGCCGGTGCAGCCAGTGCAGCACTAAACCTTGGGCACCGTCGCTGCCATTGAAGGCCGCAAGCTCACCTCGGCAAACCACGCCGCCAATTGCGGGTTGGCCTTGCGCCATTCCAGGTCGGGATGGCGCAGGTCCAGGTAGCCCAGGGCGCAGGCCACGCTGATGGAGGCCACGTCGAAATGGCTGGCCAGTTCGGCGATCGCCTCGGCTTCCAGCAGGCCCAGGGCCCGGCGAATCTTGTCCCGTTGCGCATCGAGCCATTCGTCCCAGTGTTTTTCCACAGGACGTAGCGCGGTTTCGTAGCGGATCATCACCGCCGCATCCATGACTCCATCGGCCAGGGAGGCCAGGGTCAGGCGCCGCCAGCGGGCCGCACCCTCGCGGGGAATCAGCGGGTTGCCGACATGCTGGTGATCGAGGTAGTCGAGAATGACCCGACTGTCATGGATCACGCTCCCGTTGGCCAGGCGCAGGGCCGGGATCTTGCTCAACGGATTGTCCTCGATCAGCACGCGGTCCGGCTTGACCGGTGTGAGCTGGCTGAGCTGCAACGCCACGCGGTCTTGCTGGCCGGTTTCGTGCAGCAGCACCAGGACCTTGCGAACGAAGGGCGAAGCGGGGTTGTGGAACAGCGTCATGCTGGGGGTGGACATGGCAACGTCTCGATTCAAGGGGACTTGTTGCGCAGCATAGCGCGTTCATCCGTGTTCGAGGCAGGCGCGACCGGGGTGAAGAAGGCCGGTCGCGCCATGCATCAGGCGGCCGGTTGAAGGGCCTGCGGTTCTGGCGTCGATGTCGTCGGTTGCTGCTTGAGTTCCCGGGCGACAGTCCAGACGATGAACGCGGCGATGACATCGAAGATTGCCAGCAGCACGAACAGTGGGCTGTAGCCGATCCGGGTCACCATGACGCCGAAGAGCAGGGTGAAGGCGGCGGCGCCCAGGTAACCGAACATGCCGCCCATGCCGGTGGCGGTGGCGACTTCATTCTTGCCGAACGAATCGGACGTGATGGCGTACAGCGCCCCGGACAGGGTCTGGTGGGCGAAGCCGCCGATGCACAGCAGGGCGATGGCGGTGTACGGGCTGGCGACCAAACCGATGCAGGCTGGGCCGATCATGCAGGAGGCGCCGAACAGCAGGACCATCTTGCGCGAAGTGAACAACGACACCTTGCAGTATTTATGGAAGAACGGGCTCAGGTAACCGCCCAGCACGCAACCGAGGTCGGCGGCCAGGAACGGCAACCAGGCGAACATCGCGATCTCCTTGATGTTCATGTGCCGCTCGGTCATGAGGTACAGCGGGATCCAGGCGTTGAACGTCTGCCAGGCCGGCTCGGAGAGGATCCGCGCGCTGGCGATGGCGTAGAAGTTGCGGCTGGCGATGATGCGTTTCCAGCTGCCTTTCTTCGGCGTCGGGTCTTGAAAGTGAGCTTCCTGGCCGCTGAGGATGTAATCGCGCTCGGTGTCGCCCAGGAGCTTCTGGTCGCGTGGATGTTTGTAAAAGATCAGCCAGAGGAACGTCCAGGCCACGCCCAGGCCGCCAACGATCAGGAACGCCAGCTCCCAACCACTGTTCAGGATCGCCCAGACCACTAGCGGCGGAGCCAGCACGGCGCCGATCGAGGAGCCGATGTTGAACCAGCCGATGGCCACCGAGCGTTCCTTGGCCGGGAACCATTCGGTAGAGGTCTTTACCGCCGCTGGCAGCCCAGCGGCTTCCGTCAGGCCAAGCAAACCGCGGAAAAACGCCAGGCCCTGCCAGCCCGACGCCATGGCCGCCGCGGCACAGGCGATGGACCAGGCGAACGCGAAAATGGCGAAGCCCATCTTGGTGCCGATGGCATCGATGATGTAGCCGGCCACTGGTTGCATCAAGGCATAGCAGACCTGCCAGGCCACGACGATGTGGGAGTATTGCTCCGTGGAGATGTTCATTTCGCTCATCAGGGTGGGAGCGGCCACCGAGAGGGTATTGCGAGCCAGGTAGTTGACCATCAGGCCGGCCGTGACCAGGCCGACCATCCACCAGCGGATGCCTTTGATTTTCATCACTTCACCATCGATTATTTTTGGATTTGGCGTGGCGTGTTTCGTTGTAGGTTGTCGTACAACCAGCGCACTTATAGAGGGTCAAGAATTAATTTGTCAATAAATATGTCAAAGGCTGGGCGGTCTGAAACAGCCGGCGCGCTTGCGGTTGTCGTATGACGAAGATAAAAGGGGCGCCCACTCTGGCAAGTGCACGCCCGGATGACTCAGCGGCGAGGGATCAGTCCCCACACCGCCAACACGGAGGGTATACCCAAGCCCAGCCAACTGACGGCGTCCCACAGACCGTCCCCCAGCAAGGCACTGAACAGCCCGGCGGCGCAGAGAATGGCGATCAGCACGGGCATGCCGAACACTTTCCAGAAACTCGATTGCCGTGGCCTCACGAGGCGACCTCCGTGCCGACCGTTGCACGCTTGGCCGCTTTACGCCGCACCAGCCACAGGTAGACGCCACTGCCGAGGACGATGATGGTCAGCACGTCGAGGGTGGCCCAGAAGATCTGCATCGGCCGGCCACCGTAGTCGCCGAAGTGCAACGGTAGAGACAGGCTCATGACGTCCATGTACCACGGCCGCTCGGCCACCGCGGTGACCTCCAGGGTGCTGGCATCGATCAATACCGGCGTCAGCAAGTGCGAGGTCAGGTGGGTGCTGCCTTTCATGAACACGCCGTAGTGATGTTGGCTGGAAAACAACGTGCCGGGGAAGGCGATGAAGCTGGGCTCCATGCCCGGCGCGACCTCCCTGGCGATGTCGAGCAAGCGGGTAGCCGGGGCCAATTGCGTCAGCGGCGGGGCGTTGCGATAGGGTTCGACCATGGCGCTGAGGCTGTCGTTGCGCCAGGCGGCGATGATCAGGTCGGCGCACGCGGCGATCACGCCGGTGACGCCCACGGTGAGCGCCCAGACCAGCGTCACCACGCCGATCAGGTTGTGCAGGTCGAGCCAGCGCAGGCGCGTGGATTTGTCCTGGCGCACCGTGGCGAATTTCAAGCGCCGCATGAACGGCAGGTACAGGACCACCCCGGAAACGATGGCGATCACGAACAGCAACCCCATGAACGCCAGCAGCAACTTGCCCGGCAAACCCGCGAACATATCCACGTGCAGGCGCAGCATGACCATCATGAAACCGCCATTGGCCGAGGGCCTTTCCAAGGCCTCGCCGGTGCGCGCATCGAGCATGAAGGTATGGGAGGCGTTGGGCTCGGTGTCCGCTGTCGGCGCCATGATGGTGAAGATGCCGTTGGGCTCGTCTTCGTCCCAGCCGAAATACTGGACCACTTCACCCGGACGATGGGCCTTGGCCTTTTCCACTAATTGCTGAAGATCCAGGTGTGGCGTGTCGGCAGGCATCTCCCGGAACTCGGGAGCGTCGCCCAGCAGGTGTTCGATTTCGTGGTGGAAGATCAATGGCAGCCCGGTAATCGCCAGCATCAGCAGGAACACCGTGCAGATCAGGCTGGTCCAGGTGTGGACGAAGGACCAGCGGCGGATGGTTTTGCTTTTCATGAGCGATCCGAATGCAAGAGGGCCTCGATGCCTGAGCCCCGTCAGTCAAACCGCTCCCACAGGGATTTCATTTGACTGACAGGTCTCGGGTACAGGTGCCCTCAAAAAGGTTTTGCAAATGCTAACCGTTTACCATTTGTAATTCACGCTGGCGACGACGTTGCGTTGGTCGCCGTAGTAGCAGTAGAAGCCATCGCAAGTGGACAGGTAGTCCTTGTTGAAGATGTTCTTCGCGTCCACCGCCACCGTGACGCCTTTGAGGGTCTTGTTCAAACGCCCGAGGTCGTAATGGGCCGAGGCGTCGTACACGGTGTAAGAGCCGACATGACCCCAGTCGGTGTTGGTGGTGTTGCCGTAGGTGTCGCCGACATAACGCACACCGGCGCCGACACCGAAGCCATCCAACGGGCCGTTGTGCCAGGTGTAGTCGGCCCAGGCGGTGGCCTGGTTGCGCGGCACCTGGGCCATGCGCTTGCCTTTTTCCGCTGCGGTGCCCTTGGTGATTTCACTGTCGTTGTAGGTGTAGGAACCGATGAGCTTCAGGTTGTCGGTCACATCGCCCGAGGCTTCCAGTTCCAAGCCACGCACCTGGACTTCACCCACTTGGCGGGTGACGTTGTTTTCGGTCACGGAGTTGTTTTTCTGGGTCAGGTCGAACACCGCCGCGGTCAGCAAGGTCTTGGTGCCCGGCGGTTGATATTTGATGCCGGCCTCGTACTGTTCGCCTTCTGTTGGCTTGAACGCTTCGGTGCTGTTGACGGTTGAACCGGCCGCCGCCTGGAACGACTGGGCGAAGGAAATGTAGGGCGTCACACCATTATCGAAGACGTAGCTCAACGCCGCGTTGCCGCTGAATTTCTTGTCGCGCTGGGTGTTGGTGACGTTGTTCTGGTTGTGGAATTCGGTGCCGGTGTGAATCCAGTCTTCACGGCCGCCGAGGGTCAGGCGCCAGTTGTCCAGGGCGATCTGGTCCTGGACATACAGGCCGGTCTGGTTGGTTTTCTGGTTGTAGTCATACATGGTGAAGTATTGGACGTTGGAGAAGTCCTGCCCGTAGATCGGGTTGTGGATGTTGCTGGTCGGCACACCGGTCGAGCCCCACAGCCAACGGGAATTGCTGTTGGAGCGCTGGTGATCCAGGCCCAGCAGCAGGGTATGACTGAGGGCACCGGTCTGGAAGTCGGCCTGGAAATTGTTGTCCACGGCGAACTGGCTGATGTCTTCGTCAATGACACTGGCGCTGCGCTTGATGGTGCCATCGGCGCTGACTGCTTCCTCAGGCCCCGCTGGCCAGAATTGCCCACCAGCGGAGATGCCCTGGGTTTCCAGGTCGCTCTTGGTGTAGCGCAGGTTCTGGCGGAACTGCCAGGTGTCGTTCAGGCGATGTTCGAAGTTGTAGCCCAGTGCGTAGTAGGTGCGGTCGTAGAATTCCCAATCCGGATCGCCCAGGTTCTTGTGATGGGAAATCTTGCCCGCTGGTGACGACAGCTTGGTGCCTTGCAACGGCAGGAATTGTCCGGTGATGCCGGTGTCGTCGCGGGTGTACTGGGACAGGAAGGTCAGGCGCGTGTCGTCGTTGATGTTCCAGGTCAGGCTCGGCGCGAGGTTGTAGCGCTTGTCCGGGATGTGGTCGACCTGGGAGTTGCTGTCGCGCACGGTGCCGCTGACCCGATAGAGGAACCGGCCTTCGTCATCGACTTTGCCGGTGCTGTCGAAGTTGATCTGCTTGTGCTCGTAGCTGCCGGCCTGCAACTCGACCTCATGGCTGCTTTCGGCCTGTGGGCGACGGCTGACCATGTCCAGCATGCCGCCGGGTGGCGTCTGGCCGTAGACCGAGGATGCCGGGCCGCGCAGCACGGCGATGCGCTCAAGGTTCCAGGGCTCGATTTTCGGCGTGATGTAGTTGCCCTTGGGCAGTGGCAGGCCATCGAGGAACTGGGTCGGCACGAAGCCGCGAACCAGCAGCCAGTCGTTGCGCGAATCCGAGCCGTAACCGCTGCTCTGCACGCCGGCGGTGTAGCGCAGGGCGTCATTGAGGTTAAGGACAGAGCGGTCCTCCATCTGTTGGCGGGTGACCACGGAGACGGAGCGCGGCAGTTCGACGATCGGCGTGTCGGTCTTGGTGCCGGCGGCGGTGCGGGTGGCGACGTAGCCCTCGGTCGGGCCCCACGCGGTTTCGCTGAGACCGGCACCGATCACGCTGGTTTCCGGCAAGGCCATGACGCCTTCAGGTACGGCCACCAGGCTGTAGGTGCCAGCGCTGCTTTGTTCCAGTTGCAGGCCGGTGCCGCGCAGGGCCTCGCGCAATGCACCGGTGGCGTCGAACTGGCCCTGGACCGGGGCCGAGGTCTTGCCCGAGGCCAGGGACGGATTCAGGCTCAGCGCGAGGCCGGCCTGGCTGGCGATCTGGTTCAGGGTGCTGGCCAGGGGCGCGGTGGGCAGGTTGTAGGTGCGCACGCTCGTGGCTTGTTCGGCGGCCAGCAGCGGGGCGCAGGTCAACGGGACGGCGAAGGCAATGGCAACGGCCAACAGGCTGGGGCGCAACAGGGTGTCTAGCGGGCGGGACATACGGCGGCTCCTGAATGGAAATATTTCTCAATTGCCTGGGTGCCGGATGAAAATCGAAAAGTGATAGGGCTGGATGAAAATAATTTAGATTCGTTTTGCAGCTGGTGGCTTTGTGGTGAAGCGAATGGCCTCATCGCGAGCAAGCTCGCTCCCACAGGATGATTCGTGGGCGACCCGGTCAATGTGGGAGCGAGCTTGCTCGCGATGAGGCCATCCCTGACATAAAGCCATTCAGGGCTTGGCTGCAGCCCGTGGCCCCACCACCACCCACCACCGCGTGTGATGCTCGATCTGCACCGGCAAGGTCGGCAACAGGGCGGTCAGGGCCAGGTCAGTGTCATGCAGCGGGAAACTGCCGGTGATGCGCAGGTCGGCCACTCGTGGCTCGACACCGAGGTAGCCGCGCCGGTAACGCCCCAACTCATGGATCAGGTCTTCAAGGCGGGCGTTGTCCACCACCAGCATGCCGCGGGTCCAGGCATCGGCGCCGGGGCTCAGGGCAACGGTCGGCCCGAGGCCGTCGCGGCGCATCAGCACTTGTTGGCCTTCGCGCAGGATCTGTTCGCTGTCCGTGGCCTGGGGATGCGCCGCCACGGCGGATTTCAGCACGCTCAGGCGCGTGCCTTCGTCTTCACGCTTGACCAGGAATCGTGTGCCCAACGCGCGCAGGCGGCCTTCGCGGGTCTCGACAATGAACGGACGCGGGTCGTCGTGCCCGGTTTCCACCAGGATTTCGCCTTCCTGCAGGACGATACGGCGCTGCTTGTCATCGAAACGCACGTCCAGCGCACTGTGGGTGTTGAGGTTGATCAGCGTGCCGTCGCTCAGGCGCAGGGTGCGTTGCTCGCCTGTCGCTGTGCGCTGGTCGGCCAGCCAGTAATCCAGCGGCAGGTAACGTTCACCGGCGAGCAACGCCAGGCCGATGACCGCGACAACGCTGGCCAGGCCGCTGCCGATCTTGCGTATCCGCCGGCGAATGCTCACCCGTGATTGCAGCAGCGCCGCCCGTGCCGGCCCGTTGGCCACGCTGAAGCGCTGGTCGAGCATGCCCAGTTGCCGCCAGGCCCGGGCGTGTTCTTCATCGGCGGCATGCCAGCGGGCGAATGCTTCATGCTCCTGGGCGCTGCTCGCGTCCAAAGACAGCTGCCAGGCAATGGCGGCATCCAACACGCTGGCCGAGACCGGCTTGGCATGGGCCTGGCTCATGTCGGTTCACCGTACAGGGCGATGTAGCATTGCCGGATGCCCTGGGCCAGGTACTGCCGTACCCGCGGGACCGAAACCCCCAGGCGCTCGGCGATTTCGGCATGGCCGAGGCCGTCGAGGCGGTTATAGAAGAAGGCTGCGCGGGCCTTGCTCGACAGTTTGCCGAGCAGGCGATCGATGGCCTTGAGGTCTTCCAGGATGATTTGCTGTTCTTCCACCGAGGGTTGCTCGGCCTCGGGGATCAGCATCAGTTCGGTGAGGTAAGCCTGCTCCAATGCCGCTCGACGGAAATAATCGAACAACAGGCCCTTGGCGATGGCCACCAGAAACGCCCGGGGTTCGCGGGGCGCCTTCAGGTCCTCGCGTCCCAGCAAACGCACAAAAGTGTCCTGGCTCAGGTCTTCCGCCCGGTGCGCACACGCCACGTTGCGTCGCAGCCATGCCAATAGCCAAGCGCGATGGTCACGGTACAACGCACCAACCAAATCACTGTGAGGAGTAGTGCCCGGTCTCACAAGTACCGTTCCTTTTTGACGGTGTCTGCTGCCGTCATGCTGCGTTGCCGCTCCTCGCCATAGCGGGCTATGACTCGTCGCGGCGCCTTGCTTGACGACAGCAGCCACTCGTCAAAAAAGGGACGGTACTTGTGAGACCGGACACTAGGAACTGACGACACGGAGCATCACCGATGTTTTAAGTAACGAGAATTGTTCGCGATTGTGGCAGAGGCGGGGGCGGGAAAGCAATTGGCGCCGGTCGGGCGGTGTAGGTCAGGAAATTGAGGCCGGGTCTGTGTGGGAGCGAGCTTGCTCGCGATAGCGGCAGGTCAGTCAACATCAATGCCGACGGACAGTGCGCCATCGCGAGCAAGCTCGCTCCCACAGGTAGTGTGTTCATCTTTTAAAGCGAAGGCGCCTGCTGCCGCCGTTTCCACTGGCCCAGGCGCTGTTGCAGGTCAAGCGGGCTGTGGATCTGTTGCTGGCGGGCGCGGCTGAACAGGATCAGCGCCAGCTCCGCTGTGGCCAGGGCGTCGGCGCTGGCGTTGTGGCGGTCGAAGACTTGCAGCTTGAACCAGTCGATCCACTCGTCCAGGCCGGACTTGCGCAGATTGGCTTGTGGACAAAGCATCGGGGCCAAGTCCGCCACGTCGAGGAACGGATGCTGCAGGCGATAGCCCAGGTGGTCTTTCAAGGCACGCCCGAGCATGTGGGAATCGAACGGCGCGTGAAAGGCCAGCAGCGGGCTGTCGCCCACGAACGCCATGAACGCCAGCAGCGCCTCCGCCGGGTCGCTGCCGGCGGCGATGGCACTGGGCGCCAGGCCATGGATCAACACACTGGGCCCGAGCTTTTGCTGATTGCACTGCAAGGTACGTTCGAATTGCTGGCTGAAGTCGATGGCACCGTCTTCGATGACCACCGCGCCGATGGACAGCACTTGGTCCTTGTTCAGGTTCAACCCGGTGGTTTCCAGGTCCAGGACGACCCAGCGTTGCTCCCGCAGGTCGCCTTCGCCCAGTGGCGAGGGCGCGGGCAGGCGCTCCAGGCGCTGCTGCAGCACGTCGGGCAATGTCGGCTGGGCCGGGCGCAGCCAGGAAAACAGGTTCACAACTGGTACCTCAGCGTCAGGCTGCTTTGCAGGCGTTGGGCCTGGCGCAGGGATTCGCGCAGGATGCGTCGGTCCAGATGGTTGAGGCTGTCGGGGTCGACGCGGTTGGAATAGGGCAGGTTCTCGCGGGTTTGCCGTTGGTGTTGCTGCATGCGGGTCTGCTGGATGAAGTGATAGGCCTCTTCATAGGCCGCGCCATCGAGCGGTTCGATCACTTCCTTGACGACCAGTTGCCGCAGGCGTTCCAGGGTATTGTTGGCTTCGATGCCGTTGGCCAGGGCCAGCAGGCGGGCGCCATCGACGAAGGGCGTCAGGCCCTGCACTTTCAAGTCCAGGGTCGCCTTTTCGCCATTCTTGCGGCTCAGCACGAAGTCCCTGAAGCGCCCCACCGGCGGGCGATGACGCAGCGCGTTCTCGGCCATCATGCGCTGGAACAGGCGATTGTCGGCCACTTGCCCCAGGATCTGCTGGCGCAACTGCTCGCAACCTTGCTCATCGCCCCAGACCACCCGCAGGTCGAAATAGATGCTCGAGCCCAGCAGGTTTTCCGGCGTCGCTTCGCGAATGAATGACGCGAAGCGCCGGGCCCATTCGGCGCGGGACAGGCACAGCTCGGGGTTGCCGGCCATGATGTTGCCCTTGCACAAGGTGAAGCCGCACTGAGCCAGGCTCTGGTTGATCTGTTGGGCGATGGGCAGCAGCAGGCCGCGGATCTGCGCGGCATGGGCGGCGTCCCGGGCTTCGAACAACATGCCGTTGTCCTGGTCGGTGTGCAGGGTTTGCTCGCGCCGGCCTTCACTGCCGAAACACAGCCAACTGAACGGCACACCCGGGTCGCCTTTGTCGGCCAGGGTCAGTTCGATGACGCGGCACACCGTGTGGTCATTGAGCAGGGTGATGATGTGGGTGATCTGGGTCGACGACGCGCCGTGGGCCAGCATGCGCTCCACCAGTTGGCCGATCTCGCCGCGCAGGGCCACGAGGTTTTCCACCCTGGGGGCGTTGCGGATGGTCCGGGCCAGGTGCACCAGGTCGACACGTTGCAAGGAAAACAGATCGCGCTCCGAGACCACACCACACAGGCGCTGGTCCTTGACCAGGCAAACGTGGGCGATGTGGCGCTCGGTCATGGCGATGGCGGCGTCGAAGGCGCTGTGGTCCGGCGAAAGGAAGAAGGGGGCCTGGGTCATGTGGCCTGCGATGGCCTGGGAAAAGTCCCCGGAACCATCGGCCACCACCTGCCGCAGGTCGCGCAAAGTGAAAATCCCCACCGGCGCTTTTTGCTCATTGACCACGACGATGCTGCCGACCTGTTGCTCGTGCATCAGTTTCACGGCTTCGCGCAGCGGCGTGTCCGGGCTGCAACTGACTGGATGGCGCATCGCCAGTTCACCCAGCCGCGTATTGAGGGAGTACTGGGTGCCCAGGGTTTGCGCGGATTTCTGCTGGACCTGTTGGTTGACCTGGTCGAGCAGGCTGCTGACGCCGCGCAGGGCGAAATCGCGAAACGGGGCGGACAGGGCGAAGAGCTTGATGAAGGCCTGTTTGTTCAGTTGCAGGCAGAACGTGTCTTCGCCGGCCCGGTGCTCGGTGCGCGTGGCTCGCTCGCCCAGCAGCGCGGCAAGGGGGAAACATTCTCCGGTGGTGATCTCGAAGGTGGTCTCGGTGCCACCCTTGGCCGAATGCGGGCGTTCGCCCACCACCCGGCCTTGCTTGACAATGTAAAAGTGCTCCACCGGGCCGTCGGCCGGTTTGATGATGGTGTCGCCCGGGGCGTAGAAACGCAGCAGGCATTGCTCCACCAGATAGGCCAGGTGGGCATTTTCCATCTGGTTGAACGGCGGAAAGCGCTGGAGAAACTGCAGCGTCCCCTGGATGTTTTGCAACACCGCGGTTTTCCCTGCCTGGATGAAGGCGTCCGCTTTTTTCATAACCATTACGCAGTCTTTTTCGAATTGTTGTGGTCGGATCTGTTCCCATGGTCGGCCCCTCAGCACGGGGTGCCCATTGGACGTAAGTCTAGGTCGCGGCCTAAGGGCCGCACTCACGGAAAAGTCTTACGCCGGGCGTCGGAAAAATCTTCATTGAATGTTCTTGGAAAAAAATCCGACGAAGTGCACATTGAAGCGCCGCAGAACGATGTCTGACCACTGTGCCAGGGGATCGATTTAAAGAACGTAGAGAGCACCATGTCCGACCACGATATTTTGAGTGACGCCGAGCGCGAGGCGCTGAGTGCCGTCATGTTGGAACCTGACCTGCCGCCGCAGCGTGTCTTGATCGTTGACGACGATAAGGACGCCCGCGAGCTGTTGTCGGAGATCCTGGCCTTGGACGGGATTCACTGCATGACCGCCGCCAGCGGCGAAACGGCACTCAAGATGCTGGAAACCAAGCCGTCGATCGGCCTGCTGATCACCGACCTGCGCATGGGCAATGTCGATGGCCTGGAACTGGTCCGCCTGGTGCGCGAGTCCGAGCGGGCAGCGCTGCCGATCATCATCGTGTCGGGCGATGCCGACGTGAAGGACGCCATCGAAGCGATGCACTTGAGCGTGGTGGACTTTCTGCTCAAGCCGATCGATACCGACAAGCTGCTGGGGTTGGTCAAGCATGAGTTGGGGATGGATCTTTAAGACCGTCCGCCGAGGACCGGTGTCATCGAATGTGGGAGCGAGCTTGCTCGCGATGGCGGCCTGACATTCAACATCGCCATTGAGTGCCACACCGCTATCGCGAGCAAGCTCGCTCCCACAGCGGCATGAAAAAGCCCCGATCTTTCGATCAGGGCTTTTTTTGTGCCGCGTCTACCGCTCAATCACAACCCATTGGCTGCCTTGAACTCGCGACGGCGACGGTGCAGCACCGGCTCGGTGTAGCCGTTAGGTTGCTTCGTGCCTTCGATCACCAGTTCGACCGCCGCCTGGAAGGCGATGTTGCTGTCGAAGTCTGGCGCCAGCGGCCGGTACAGCGGGTCGTTGGCGTTCTGGCGGTCGACCACCGGCGCCATGCGCTTGAGGCTTTCCATCACCTGGTCTTGCGTGACGATGCCGTGGCGCAGCCAGTTGGCGATGTGCTGGCTGGAAATACGCAACGTCGCACGGTCTTCCATCAGGCCGATGTCGTTGATGTCCGGCACCTTGGAGCAGCCGACGCCCTGGTCGATCCAGCGCACCACATAGCCGAGGATGCCCTGGGCATTGTTGTCCAGTTCGTTCTTGATCTGCTCCGGCGTCCAGTTCGGGTTGACGGCCAGCGGGATGCTCAGGATGTCGTCCACCGAAGCGCGAGCGCGCTTGGCCAGTTCGGCCTGGCGAGCGAACACGTCGACCTTGTGGTAATGCAGCGCGTGCAGGGCGGCGGCGGTCGGCGAGGGCACCCACGCGGTGTTGGCGCCGGCCAGCGGATGAGCGATTTTCTGTTCGAGCATCGCGGCCATCAAGTCCGGCATCGCCCACATGCCCTTGCCGATTTGCGCGCGGCCCTGCAGGCCGGTGCTCAAGCCGATATCGACGTTCCAGTTTTCATAGGCGCCGATCCACTTCTCGGCTTTCATGTCGGCCTTGCGCACCATCGGGCCGGCTTCCATGGAGGTGTGGATTTCATCGCCGGTACGGTCGAGGAAGCCGGTGTTGATGAACACTACGCGTTCGCTGGCGGCCTTGATGCAGGCCTTGAGGTTGACCGTGGTACGGCGCTCCTCGTCCATGATCCCGACCTTGAGGGTGTTGCGCGGCAGGTTCAGCACGTCTTCGACGCGACCGAACAGCTCGTTGGTGAATGCGGCTTCTTCCGGGCCGTGCATCTTCGGCTTGACGATGTACACCGAGCCGGTGCGGCTGTTGCGGCGCGAGGTGTTGCCGTTGAGGCTGTGGATCGCCGCCAGGCTGGTGACCAGGCCGTCGAGGATGCCTTCCGGCACTTCGTTGCCGTGCTTGTCCAGGATCGCGTCGATGGTCATCAGATGGCCGACGTTACGCACGAACAGCAGCGAGCGGCCGTGCAGGGTCACGCCCGAGCCGTCGACGGCGGTGTAGACACGGTCAGGGTTCATGGTCCGGGTAAACGTCTGGCCGCCCTTGGCGACTTCTTCCGACAGGTCGCCCTTCATCAAGCCGAGCCAGTTGCGGTAGATCACCACTTTGTCATCGGCGTCGACGGCGGCGACCGAGTCTTCGCAGTCCATGATGGTGGTCAGTGCCGCTTCCATCAGGATGTCTTTGACGCCGGCGGCATCGGTCTGGCCGACGGGAGTGCTGGCATCGATCTGGATTTCGAAGTGCAGGCCGTTGTGTTTCAGCAGCACGGCGGTCGGTGCCGAGGCATCGCCCTGGAAGCCGATCAGTTGGGCATCGTCACGCAGGCCGCTGTTGCTGCCGCCCTTGAGGGCGACCACCAGTTTGCCCTCGACGATCTTGTACGCGGTGGAGTCGACATGGGAGCCGGCCGCCAGGGGGGCCGCTTCGTCGAGGAAGGCGCGGGCGAAGGCGATGACCTTGTCGCCACGCACCTTGTTGTAGCCTTTGCCTTTTTCCGCGCCATCGGCTTCGCTGATGGCATCGGTGCCGTACAGCGCGTCGTACAGCGAACCCCAGCGGGCGTTCGAGGCATTGAGGGCGAAGCGGGCGTTCATCACCGGTACCACCAGCTGCGGGCCGGCCATGCGGGCGATTTCGTCATCGACGTTCTGGGTCGTGGCCTGGAAATCCGCCGCTTCTGGCAGCAGATAGCCAATGTCTTGCAGGAAGGCTTTGTAAGCCACGGCGTCGTGGGCCTGGCCGGCACGGGCCTGGTGCCAGGCATCGATCCGTGCCTGGAAATCATCGCGTTTGGCGAGTAGGGCTTGGTTCTTCGGGGCCAGGTCGTGGATGACCTTGTCGGCACCGGCCCAGAACGCGTCGGCGGTGAGGCCGGTTCCGGGAATGGCTTCGTTATTCACGAAGTCGAACAGGACTTTGGCGACCTGCAGGCCACCGACTTGAACGTGTTCAGTCATTGCTTGCCTCACTCTGCTCAGCTATTTCGCTTTTCAGCTCTTCGATTTTGACAATGAAGCCTCGGGACATTTAAACCACAAACCCCGGAACCAGTACATGCCATCGCTGGCGGCTGGGTATTCAAGCCTTGCTGACGGGGCTTTTCAGGGATGCGACTGGCCTTAAGCAGACATCGGTACAACAGGGGTGTCGCGATTATGTAGTGCGTGCTGCGGCATACTACATGATCAATTGCGGTTGTGAAAATTAGACTAATTGCGTCGTTCCGCGACCGACTAAAGCAGTACAGTCACGGTGCGGCACGGGATGTTCTCAAAAAACTTATGGATTGTTCCAGATAAATCTAAAATTCGTACACATATTCCGTTGTAGGAGCTGCCGAAGGCTGCGATCTTTTGATCTTTCACTTTGGACTCAATTGATAGGGACAAGATCGCAGCCTCGTTGCACTCGACAGCTCCTACGGGCCGGCGGAAGCGTGTTCCATTGCCGTGAAAGCGCGACCGTGTTGATTTTCTGCCTTGCCTATACTGTCCCTTCCATCAACAAGAGGACTGCGCCATGGACCACCTCGTCATCACTGTCTTCGCCCCGGACAAGCCCGGGCAGGTCGAGCGCATCGCCGATTGCATTGCCGAACATGGCGGTAACTGGCTGGAAAGCCGCATGGCGCATCTGGCCGGGCAATTTGCCGGGATCGTGCGCTTCAGCGCCCCGGCCGAGACCCATGAGAAGTTGATCGAAGCGTTGCAGGGGCTGGCGGCCCATGGCATCCGCGTATTGATCGCTGAAAGCGCCGTTGAGGAGGCCTGTACCTGGAAACCCATCACCATGGAACTGGTGGGCAACGATCGTCCCGGTATCGTGCGGGACATCACCCGGTTGTTGAGCGAGCAGGGCGTCAATGTCGAGCGTCTGGTGACCCATGTCCGGCCGGCGCCGATGAGCAGTGAGCTGCTGTTTCATGCCGAAGCGATCCTGGGCGTGCCTTTGACCTTGTCCCTGGAGACCTTGCAGGAACGCCTGGAGACCTTGGCCGATGAGTTGATGGTGGAACTCAGGCTCAGCGACGAAGTGCAATGAAGGTTATCCAAGGAAAAACTGCGCCTGCCTGTGGATAACCTGTAGAGACCCGGCCCCAGCCCAGGCCCGCCGGGGCTCAGCGGTCAATGATCAAAAAATCACCAGTTTTCAAGGGCTTGTGCACAAACGGCGGGGATCACGCTGTGGATAACCTTGGGAAGGATAAGCGCAGGCCACGGCGGACGTGGCCTGTAGGGATTTGTGCGTTTTCTGATCAGCTGCGCCGGCGCATGCTGATCACCGCATCGACGCTGTACACCGCCAGGCCGGCCCAGATGAACAGGAACGCCACCAGCGTGCTGGACGACAGGTGCTCACCGAACAGCAGCACGGCGAGCAGCAGTACCAGCGTCGGTGCGATGTACTGGAGAAACCCCAGGGTGGTATAGGGCAGGTGCCGGGCCGCGGCGTTGAAGCTCACCAGCGGAACCAGTGTCACGGGGCCGGCCGCCACCAGCCACCAGGCTTCGGAGGTGGTCCAGAACGCGGCCTGGGCACTGGTGGCCGCGGGATTGAACAGCAACCAGGCGATGGCGATCGGCACCAGCATCCAGGTTTCCACCACCAGGCCCGGCAAGGCCTTGACTGGCGCTTGTTTGCGGATCAGCCCATAGAAACCGAAGGTCAGCGCGAGCACCAGCGACACCCACGGCAGGCTGCCCACTTGCCAGACCTGCTGCGCCACGCCGACGGCCGCCAGCCCCACCGCCAGCCATTGCATGCGGCGCAGGCGCTCGCCGAGGATCACCATGCCCAGCAACACGTTCACCAGCGGGTTGATGTAGTAACCCAGGCTGGCTTCGAGCATGCGTTCGTTGTTCACCGCCCAGACGTAGGTCAGCCAGTTGGCCGCGATCAGTGTCCCACTCAGGGCGAGAATCGCCAGGCGCTGTGGATTGTCCCGCAGTTCGCGCCACCAGCCCGGGTGTTTCCAGACCAGCAGCAATGCCGCGCCGAACAGGGCCGACCACAGCACCCGGTGGATGATGATTTCCACTGACGGCACGCTGGCGATGGCCTTGAAGTAGATCGGGAACAGACCCCAGATGATGTAGGCACTCAGGCCCAGGATATACCCGCGACGCGGGTTGGCGGCTTGCATGCAGAATCCTTGCTTAGGCAGCTAACAAAGGCGTGATTGTAAGGAGATTTGTCAGGTTGTGCTGTGAACCTTTGTGAGCGTTCCAGCGCAAATCCCTTTGTGGGAGCGAGCTTGCTCGCGATAGCGATGTGTCAGGCGACAGAGGTGTCGAGTGATCGAACGCCATCGCGAGCAAGCTCGCTCCCACAGAGGGACCCGCAGTAGGTCAGAACAACTTCAACGGCTCTTCATTGAGCGCCGCCAATTGCTCGCGCAATGCCAGCACCTGGTCGCCCCAGTAGCGTTCGCTGCCGAACCACGGGAAGCTGCGGGGAAACGCCGGGTCGTCCCAGCGCCGCGCCAGCCAGGCGCTGTAGTGCATCAGGCGCAGGGCCCGCAGCGGCTCGATCAGCGCCAGTTCACGCGGGTCGAAGTCGTGGAACTCACGGTAGCCGTCCATCAGTTCCGACAGTTGCCCCAGGCACTCCTGGCGATCGCCGGCGAGCATCATCCACAGGTCCTGCACCGCCGGGCCCATGCGGCAGTCGTCCAGGTCGACGATGTGGAACACCTCGTCGCGGCACATCATGTTGCCGGGATGGCAATCGCCGTGCATGCGGATGTTCTGGTGGGGCGTGGCGGCGTAGACCTCTTCGACGCGCTTGAGCAAGTCCCGGGCGACCGACTCATAAGCCGGCAGCAGGCTGCGGGGAACGAAGCCGCTGGCCAGCACGGTGGCCAATGAGTCGTGGCCAAAATTTTTCACGCCCAGGGCTTCGCGATGCTCGAACGGTCGGGTCGCCCCGAGCGCGTGCAGGCGTCCGAGCAATTGTCCCAGGCGATAGAGTTGGTCGAGATTGCCCGGCTCCGGCGCTCGGCCACCGCGACGAGGAAACAGGGTGAAACGAAACCCGGCGTGTTCGTGCAGGCTGGCGCCGTTGTGGATCAGCGGCGCCACCACGGGCACTTCGTATTCGGCCAGTTCGAAGGTAAAGCTGTGCTCTTCCAGGATCGCTTCGTTGGTCCAGCGCTGGGGGCGATAGAACTTGGCGATCAGCGGCTCGGAATCTTCGATGCCGACCTGATAGACGCGGTTCTCGTAGCTGTTGAGGGCCAGCACGCGGGCGTCGCTGAGAAAGCCGATGCTTTCAACGGCATCGAGCACCAGGTCGGGCGTGAGGGTTTCGAACGGATGGGACATGCTGACTCCTGCGCAGCGGCAGGGCTGCCGCGTCCGGCACAGCATGGTAGCGCAGACGGAGGCAGATAGGTGGCGGCTGTACTGACGTTATCGCGAGCAAGCTCGCTCCCACAGGGATAGCGGATCCATTGGACTGCCCCCAAAAGTCCAACTTTTTGGGGGCAGTTCACTTTTGTGGGAGCGAGCTTGCTCGCGATGAGGCCCTGTCAGGCGCCGATGACCCCACCATCTTCCCGGGTAATCACCATCACCGAAGACCGCGGCTTGCCGTTGGGCAGGTGCTCAGGGAAGGTCGAACCACCGTTTTCTCCTGGATGCTGGATCCCGACGAACAAGGCTTTCTGGTCCGGGGCAAAACTGATCCCGGTCACTTCGCAGCCCACCGGTCCGACCATGAAGCGGCGGATTTCACCACTGTTGGGGTCGGCGCAGAGCATCTGGTTGTTGCCCATGCCGGCGAAGTCCCCGGTGTTGCTGACGTCGCCGTCGGTGAGAATCCACAGCCGGCCGGCCTTGTCGAAACCCAGGCCGTCGGGGCTGTTGAACATGTTCTGCGGGTTGATATTGGACGACCCGGCTTTCGGCGTGCCGGCGTGTACCGTCGGGTTGCCGGCGACCACGAACAGATCCCAAGAAAAGGTCTTGGAGGCATGATCGTCGCGGTCGGTGCGCCAGCGCAGGATCTGCCCGTAGACGTTCTTGGCCCGAGGGTTAGGCCCGCCCACCGGTTGGCCGTCTTCGCCGCGCTTGGAATTGTTGGTCAGGGTGCAATAGACCTGGCCGTCTTTCGGGCTGACCACGATCCACTCAGGGCGGTCCATGCGGGTGGCACCCACGGCACTGGCGGCCAGGCGCGCATGGATCAGCACCTCGGCCTGGTCGGCGAAGCCACTGCTGGCGTCGAGGCCGTTCTTGCCGTGGGTCAACTCGATCCACTGGCCCTTGCCTTTGGGATGGTCCGGGTTGCCGTCGCCGGCATCGAAGCGCGCCACGTACAAGGTGCCGTGGTCCAGCAGGTTGCGGTTGGCCTTGGCATTGCGATGATTGATGCGCTCGCGACTGACGAATTTGTAGATGAACTCACCGCGTTCGTCGTCGCCCATGTACACCACGGCGCGACCGTCATTGGTTTGTGCCAGGGCGGCGTTTTCGTGTTTGAAGCGGCCCAGGGCGGTGCGTTTCACCGGCGTGGATTCTGGATCGAACGGATCGATTTCCACTACCCAGCCATGGCGATTGAGTTCGTTGGGGTTCTTCGCCAGGTCGAAACGCGGGTCGTACAGGTGCCAGTTGATCTCGCGGCTGGTGACGGTGGCGCCATAGCGCTTTTGCGCCTCATCGAACTGCAGGTCGGTCTTGCTGCTGCCGAAGCAGTCGGTGAAGTTTTCTTCGCAGGTCAGGTAGGTGCCCCACGGCGTCATGCCGTTGGCGCAGTTCTGGAACGTTCCCAGTACTTTCTTGCCGCTCTTGTCGGCACTGGTTTTCAGCAGGTCGTGGCCGGCGGCCGGGCCACGCAGGCGAATCGGCGTGTTGCCGTGGATCCTGCGGTTGTAGCGCGATTCCTGGACGAACTGCCACTGCCCGCGACGACGCTGGACCTCGATCACCGACACCCCTTCGCTGGCCTGGGCCTTGTGCACGTCTTCGGCCGACTGCGGCTGGCCGCCGTGGGGGAAGAGGTAGCGGTAGTTGGTGTATTCGTTGTTGATCGCCATCAGCGCCCGGTTCTTGTCGCCGGGGAATTCGAACAGGCTCATGCCGTCGTTGTTGTCGCCAAACTGCACTTCCTGTGCGCGGGCTGTTCCATTGCCACTGGGATCGAACGCCGGTGCATTTTTCTGCAGCGGCTGGCCCCAACTGATCAGCACCGAGGCCTTGTAGCCCGGCGGCAGTGTGATGGTGTCGGCCGTGGCCGCGGCGATGCTGTTGAAACCCAGCAGCCGGCTGTTGCCTTCGCTCACGGCGGCGGCCAGCACGCTGCGGCTCAGCAGGTTGCCGCCCAGGAACATCGCCGCGCCGCACAGGGCGCCGGCGCTGATGAAACGGCGCCGGCTCAGGCCGACGATCTTTTCCAGGTCGGTGGATTGGTTTTCTTCTAATAGGCTCATCATCAGGCTCCCTGCTGGTTTTGGCAGTCACCTTAAAGCGGGTCGATGAAGCTATTGTTGCAGCGCGCTACAGCGGTGTGCCGAGCAGCACATTTGTCGCTGAAAACGTCACTTGAACCGGTGAGCCGGCTACCAGGTTCTGCCCTTGCAACTGAAGCGGCTCGGCCAGGGCGCACAGCGTCTGGCCGTTGGGCAGGCCGATGCGCACTTCGCTGGGGCCGTCTTCGGCGGCATCGACCTGCTCGATCATGCCACGCAGCGTATTGATCCCCGGTTTTTCCGCTTGTTCGACGGGGTGTAATTCCAGCCAGCCGGCCTTGATCAGTGCCACCACGTCGGTGCCGGCACCCAGCTCCAGGCGCAGCGTGCTGTCATGGGTGATCTGCGCTTCGATGACCAGGCCCCGGGCCAGTTCCAGGCGTACCCGGTCGTTGTGCCCCTGGGCCTCGATGCCCAGGACCTTGCCATGCAATTGATTGCGGGCACTGGTGCGCAGCATCAGGCGACTGAGCAGGCCCAGGTCGCCGGCGTCTTCGCTGGCTTCCAGCAGTTGCGCCTGCAGTGCTTGCAGGCGCTGGTACAGGCGCAGCACCCGTTGGCCTTCCCCCGACAGCCTGGCGCCGCCACCACCCTTGCCGCCGACGCTGCGTTCCACCAGCGGATGGTCTGCGAGGTTGTTCAACTCATCGATGGCATCCCATGCCGCCTTGTAGCTCAGGCCCGCGCTCTTGGCGGCGCGGGTGATCGAGCCCTGTTCGGCGATGTGCTGCAGCAAGGCGATGCGTTGTGGTCGCCGAACGATGTGCTGGGTCAGGAGCGTGGGCAATGACATGAAGGCAAACCGCGTGCAAAAGTCGATGAACGGACGTTGGCGCCTTGGGCGCGGCACGTCAAGCCGGTTCACCGGGTTTCGGCGTGCGGGCCAGGCAATACACATCGACCCGCGTAGCGCCGGCATCGAGTAACAGGGCGGCCAGGGCCTGGGCGGTGGCGCCGGTGGTGAGCACATCGTCGACCAGCGCCAGGTGACGATTGCGTAACGTTGCCTTGGGCGCGAGGGCGAAGGCCTGGCGCAGGTTTTGTCGTCGGGCCCTGGCGTCGAGGGCCTGTTGGGCGGGCGTATCCTGAGTGCGTCGCAACAGGTTTTCTTCGCAAGGGATCGCCAGTGACCCACTGAGCCAGCGGGCCAGCAGTGTCGCCTGGTTGAAACCGCGCTGGCGCAAACGCCGGGTTGCCAGTGGCACCGGTACCAGTGCGTCGGGCCGCTCCAGCCCTTCGTCGAAATGATGTTGCAGCGATTGCGCCAGCAGTTCGCCCAGCAACCGGCCAAGGGGCCATTTCGCCTGATGCTTGAAGCGGGTGATCAGGCTGTCCACCGGGAAGTCGTAGGCCCAGGGCGCCAGGACTCGCTCGAAAGCTGGCGGTCGCGCGGCACATTGGTCGCAACGCAGTCCGGCCGTGGGCAGTGGCAGGGCGCAAATGCTGCATTGATCGCCGAGCCAGGGCAGCTCGCTTTCGCAAGGGGTGCAGATAGGCTGCGGGGTGTCCGTACTTTCGCCACATAGTAGGCAGTATTGTTTGTTTTTTAACCAGATGTAAACCGGCCTCTTGTATCGTGGTTGACAGCGCATGACTCTTCCTTAAATATGCCGAACATCCGTGTCGCGCCTGTGGGTATTGCATGCCCCAGGCGCCAGCCAAGCATAATCAAGGAAATGCCCATGAGCGCCAGCACCACTGCCAACCTGCGTCATGACTGGTCTTTGGCCGAAGTCAAAGCACTCTTTGTCCAGCCATTCAATGACCTGTTGTTCCAGGCGCAGACCGTGCACCGCGCGCACTTCGACGCCAACCGCGTCCAGGTTTCCACGCTGCTGTCGATCAAGACCGGCGCTTGCCCGGAAGATTGCAAATATTGTCCGCAGTCCGGTCACTACAACACCGGTCTGGATAAAGAGAAATTGCTCGAAGTGCAGAAGGTCCTCGAAGAGGCTGCGCGGGCCAAGGCCATCGGCTCGACCCGTTTCTGCATGGGCGCGGCCTGGAAACATCCGTCGGCCAAGGACATGCCGTATGTGCTGGAAATGGTCAAAGGCGTGAAGGCCATGGGCCTGGAAACCTGCATGACCCTGGGCCGCCTCGACCAAGAACAGACCGAAGCGCTGGCCCAGGCTGGCCTGGACTACTACAACCACAACCTCGATACCTCGCCGGAGTTCTACGGCAGCATCATTACCACCCGTACCTACAGCGAGCGCCTGCAAACCCTGGCCTATGTGCGTGATTCGGGGATGAAGATCTGCTCCGGCGGTATCCTGGGCATGGGCGAATCCCTGGACGACCGCGCCAACCTGCTGATCCAGCTGGCGAACCTGCCGGAGCCCCCGGAATCGGTGCCGATCAACATGCTGGTCAAAGTCGCCGGCACGCCGCTGGAGAATGCCGAAGACATCGATCCGTTCGATTTCATCCGCATGCTTGCCGTGGCGCGGATCATGATGCCCCAGTCCCATGTGCGCCTGTCCGCTGGTCGTGAAGCGATGAACGAGCAGATGCAGGCCCTGGCATTTTTTGCCGGCGCCAACTCGATTTTCTACGGTGACAAGCTGCTGACCACCGCCAACCCGCAAGCCGACAAGGACATGCAATTGTTCGCACGCCTGGGCATCCAGCCCGAAGCCCGCGAAGAACATGCCGACGAAGTGCACCAGGCGGCGATCGAACAGGCGCTGGTGGAGCAGAAGAGCAGCGAGCAGTTTTATAACGCCGCTGTTTGACCACTCACCGATACCCGGATTGGAATGCAAGACCCTGTGGGAGCGAGCTTGCTCGCGATGGCGATGGAACATTCACATTAATGTCGACTGACACACCGCTATCGCGAGCAAGCTCGCTCCCACAAGGGGCTTTGGCCAGTCTTTAAACAGTTGAGGCCTGCATGCCCTTCGATCTCGCCGCACGCCTGGCTGCCCGTCGTGCCGACAACCTCTACCGCCAGCGCCCGCTGCTCGAAAGCCCCCAGGGCCCGCAAGTGGTGGTGGACGGCCAGCCGTTGCTGGCGTTCTGCAACAACGATTACCTGGGCCTGGCCAATCACCCGCAGGTGATCGAGGCCTGGCGCGCCGGCGCGGCGCGTTGGGGCGTCGGGGGCGGCGCCTCCCATTTGGTGATTGGCCACAGCAGCCCTCATCACGCTCTGGAAGAAGCGTTGGCCGACCTGACGGGGCGTCCGCGGGCGTTGCTGTTCACCACCGGTTACATGGCCAACCTCGGCGCGGTCACCGCGCTGGTGGGACAGGGCGATACGGTGCTGGAAGACCGCCTCAATCATGCTTCGCTGCTCGACGCCGGGCTGTTGTCCGGTGCGCGTTTCAACCGATACCTGCACAACGATGCCCAGAGCCTGGCCAGTCGCCTGGAGAAAGCCACTGGCAATACCCTGGTGGTCACCGACGGCGTGTTCAGCATGGACGGCGACATTGCCGACCTGCCAGCCCTGGCCCGTGAGGCAAAGGCCCGGGGCGCCTGGCTGATGGTCGACGATGCCCACGGCTTCGGTCCGCTGGGGGTCCATGGCGGCGGTATCGTCGAACATTTCGGCTTGAGCCAGGAGGACGTGCCGGTGCTGGTCGGCACCCTGGGCAAGGCCTTTGGCACCGCCGGTGCCTTTGTCGCCGGTAGCGAGGAACTGATCGAAAGCCTGATTCAGTTCGCGCGTCCCTACATCTACACCACCAGCCAACCGCCGGCCCTGGCCTGTGCCACGCTCAAGAGCCTCGAACTGCTGCGCGACGAGCATTGGCGGCGCGAACACCTGCAGGTGCTGATCCGCCAGTTCCGCCAGGGGGCCGAGCAGATCGGCCTGCAATTGATGGACAGCTTCACGCCGATCCAGCCGATCCTGGTGGGCGATGCGGGGGGGGCCATGCGCTTGTCGCAAATGCTGCGTGAGCGGGGGCTGATGGTCACGGCGATCCGCCCACCCACCGTGCCGGCCGGCAGCGCTCGTTTGCGGGTGACCCTGACCGCCGCCCACAGCGAGGCCCAGGTGCAGCTATTGTTGAATGCACTGGCCGAGTGTTTTGCCCTGTTGGGAGCGGAGCCAAGCCATGCGTGATCGATTGATTTTGCTGCCCGGTTGGGGCTTGGGTGTTTCTCCGCTGGAACCGCTGGCGGCGGCCTTGCAAGGGCTCGACGAGCACCTGCGGGTGGAAATCGAGCCGTTGCCGGCGTTGCTATCGAGCGACCCCGATGAATGGCTCGAAGAATTGGACGCCACCGTGCCTCAGGACACCTGGCTGGGCGGCTGGTCCCTGGGCGGCATGCTGGCCTCGGTGCTGGCGGCGCGCCGGGGTGAGCGCTGCTGTGGCTTGCTGACCATGGCCAGTAATCCGTCCTTTGTCGCCCACGAACAATGGCCGAGCGCGATGGACGGCCAGACGTTCGATGGCTTTCTCGCCGGCTGTGCAGTCGACCCACGCCAGACCCTCAAGCGTTTCAGCCTGCTGTGTGCCCAGGGCTGCGGCGATCCACGCGGGTTGTCGCGGTTGTTGTCGGCCGGGGCGCCAAGCACTTCGCCTGAAGTATTGATGGCTGGGCTCGAACTGCTGGCGCGATTGGACACCCGCGCTGCGTTGCAGAGTTTCCGAGGCCCGCAACTGCATCTGTTTGCCGGGCTCGACGCCCTGGTGCCGGCCGAGGCCGCGGGTGATTTGCTGGTCTTGTTGCCGGATGTCGAAATCGGTCTGATTGAACAGGCCGGCCACGGATTCCTTCTGGAGGACCCTCACGGTGTAGCGGCGGCGATCCAGGCTTTTTTGCATGAGTCCGGCGATGACTGATTTGTCTCTTCCTCCATTGCCCGGTGCCTTGCCCGACAAGCGCCAGGTAGCGGCTTCGTTTTCCCGGGCGGCGACCAGCTATGACAGCGTGGCCGAGTTGCAGCGCGACGTGGGCCAGCAATTGCTCGGTCGCTTGCCGCCTTCTTTCACGCCGCAACGTTGGCTGGACCTGGGCTGCGGCACCGGCTACTTCACTCGGGCCTTGGGGGCGCGTTTTGGTGCGAGCACCGGCCTGGCGTTGGATATCGCCGAAGGCATGCTCAACCATGCGCGTCCCCAGGGTGGCGCCGCGTATTTTGTCGCCGGTGATGCCGAGCGGCTGCCTTTGCAGGCGGCGAGCTGCGACCTGGTGTTCTCCAGCCTGGCGGTGCAATGGTGCGCGGATTTCGCCATGGTGCTGAGCGAGGCCCATCGTGTGTTGAAGCCGGGTGGGGTGTTGGCCTTCACCAGCCTCTGCGTGGGCACTTTGTACGAATTGCGCGACAGCTGGCGTCAGGTGGATGGCTTGGTGCACGTCAACCGTTTCCGTGCGTTCGAGACGTATCAACGCCTTTGCGCGGCCAGCGGGCTGAATGTCGTCAGTCTTGAAAATCGTCCTCATGTGCTGCATTACCCTGATGTGCGCAGCCTGACGCATGAATTGAAAGCTTTGGGTGCCCACAATCTGAACCCAGGTCGCCCCGGTGGCTTGACGGGCAGGGCGCGGATTCTCGCGTTGGTTGAAGCCTATGAGCAGTTTCGTCAGGCCCAGGGGCTGCCGGCAACTTACCAGGTGGTCTACGCCGTTTTGGAGAAACCGCTATGAGCAAGGCCTATTTCATTACCGGCACCGACACCGATGTAGGCAAGACCACGGTCGCGGCGGGCCTGCTGCATGCTGCGCGACAGGCTGGCATGAGCACGGCTGCCGGAAAGCCCGTGGCCTCTGGCTGCGACGTGACGCCCAAGGGCCTGCGCAACGCCGATGCCTTGGCCTTGCTGGCCGAATGCTCCGTACCGTTGACTTATGCACAGGTCAATCCGGTGGCGTTCGAACCGGCAATAGCGCCGCACTTGGCCGCCCGGGAAGCGGGCGTTGCGTTGACGGTGCAGTCGCTACTCGGCCCGATGCGCGAAGTGCTGGCGCTGGGCGCCGATTTCACCTTGATCGAGGGCGCGGGTGGTTGGCGCGTGCCGCTGGCCGGCCAGGACAATCTTTCCGATCTGGCGATCGCGCTGGGCTTGCCGGTGATTCTGGTGGTGGGCGTGCGCCTGGGTTGCATCAGTCACGCATTGTTGACCGCCGAGGCGATCGCCCGTGATGGCTTGCAGCTTGCCGGTTGGGTCGCGAATATCATCGACCCGGCCACCTCGCGCCTGGAAGAAAACCTGGCAACCTTGGCCGAGCGACTTCCGGCGCCCTGCCTGGGCAGGGTGGCGCGGATCCAGAGCGTGACGGCCGAAGCCGTGGCCGGACACCTGCAACTGGATCTGCTGGATTGAGACCTCGCCAAGGTTTTGCCTATGACACGGCACTGTGCCATTAGTGTTTTTGTCGGGCCTTTTCCCTGGGCTTCTGATTCAATGGCCACTGTCGACCGTTCAAGAAGACGAGTTCTGCCATGGAAATCTCAGGAAGTACCGCGTTCTATGCCGGTCTGAGCACGATTCAGACAGGGCAGAACCGCGTCGATCAGGCCGCCAGCCAGATCGCCAACAACACGATCGAGCGTTCGGTCACCAGCCAGTCCTCGGAAGTCCAGGCCGATCGCTTGCGTTCGGTGGATCGTAGCCAGCAGTCGGACCAGGCCGCTAACATGGTCGAAATGGCCCAAGGCAAGTTCCAAGTGCAACTGGGTGTCAACGTCGCCAAGGCATCCGACGAAATGCTCGGGACATTGATCGATACCTTTGCCTGATCCTGCTCTTCAGATTTGCCAAGACGCCGCGATTATTCGCGGCGTTTTTGTCTCTAACGTCTTATTGCTCAACTAATCTTTTCCTACGCGCATCGCGGATTCTTCAGGGCGATGGGTTTCCTGTGTCCGACATTTTTCTCAGGCTGATGACGAACGGCAAAAGATCGGCGCTTGACAAGATTTGGGCGTAAACGTATGTTTCAAACAACTGTTTGACCGCCACAACAAATCCACGCGGTCGTTCATTCCCGGTTACATCAGCAGAGGTTTATCGCTATGCCTGACTACAAGGCCCCCTTGCGTGATATTCGCTTCGTTCGTGACGAACTGCTTGGCTACGAAGCGCATTATCAGAGCCTTCCGGCTTGCCAGGATGCAACTCCGGACATGGTTGACGCCATTCTCGAAGAAGGCGCCAAGTTTTGTGAGCAGGTGCTGGCTCCGCTGAACCGTGTGGGCGACATCGAAGGTTGCACTTGGAGCGAGTCCGGCGTGAAAACCCCGACCGGTTTCAAGGAAGCCTACAAGCAATTCGTCGAAGGCGGCTGGCCGAGCCTGGCCCACGACGTCGAGCATGGCGGTCAAGGCCTGCCGGAATCCCTGGGCCTGGCGGTCAGCGAGATGGTCGGTGAAGCCAACTGGTCGTGGGGCATGTACCCGGGCCTTTCCCATGGCGCGATGAACACGATTTCCGAGCACGGTACGCCCGAGCAGCAAGAGGCCTACCTGACCAAGCTGGTTTCCGGCGAATGGACCGGCACCATGTGCTTGACCGAACCGCACTGTGGCACCGACCTGGGCATGCTGCGCACCAAGGCCGAGCCTCAGGCCGACGGTTCCTACAAGGTTTCCGGTACGAAGATCTTCATTTCGGCCGGTGAGCACGACATGGCCGACAACATCGTCCACATCGTGCTGGCACGCCTGCCGGATGCACCGGCTGGCACCAAGGGCATTTCGCTGTTCATCGTTCCAAAATTCCTGCCTAACGCCGACGGCTCCATCGGCCAGCGCAACGCGGTGAGCTGTGGTTCCCTGGAACACAAGATGGGCATTCACGGCAACGCCACTTGCGTGATGAACTTCGACGCGGCCACCGGTTACCTGATCGGCCCGGCGAACAAAGGCCTGAACTGCATGTTCACCTTCATGAACACCGCACGCCTGGGCACTGCGCTGCAAGGCCTGGCCCATGCCGAGATCGGCTTCCAGGGCGGCCTGAAATACGCTCGCGACCGCCTGCAAATGCGTTCCCTGACGGGGCCGAAAGCGCCAGACAAGGCCGCCGACCCGATCATCGTGCACCCTGACGTGCGTCGCATGCTGCTGACCATGAAGGCCTTCGCCGAAGGTAACCGGGCAATGGTGTACTTCACCGCCAAGCAGGTCGACATCGTCAAGTACGGCGTGGACGAAGAAGAGAAGAAGAAAGCCGATGCGCTGCTGGCGTTCATGACGCCGATCGCCAAGGCTTTCATGACCGAAGTCGGTTTCGAATCGGCCAACCATGGCGTGCAGATCTACGGCGGCCACGGCTTCATCGCCGAGTGGGGCATGGAGCAGAACGTTCGCGACAGTCGTATCTCGATGTTGTACGAAGGCACCACCGGCATCCAGGCCCTCGACCTGCTGGGCCGTAAAGTGCTGATGACCCAGGGCGAGGCACTCAAGGGCTTCACCAAGATCGTCCACAAGTTCTGCCAGAGCAACGAAGGCAACGAAGCGGTCAAGGAGTTCGTCGAACCCCTGGCTGCGCTGAACAAGGAATGGGGCGAGCTGACCATGAAGGTCGGCATGGCGGCCATGAAGGATCGTGAAGAAGTGGGCGCGGCATCGGTGGACTACCTGATGTACTCCGGTTACGCCTGCCTGGCCTATTTCTGGGCCGACATGGCGCGCCTGGCGGCGGAAAAACTCGCGGCCGGCACCACCGAAGAAGCCTTCTACACCGCCAAGCTGCAGACCGCGCGCTTCTACTTCCAGCGCATCCTGCCGCGTACCCGTACTCACGTGGCAACCATGCTGTCGGGCGCGAACAACCTGATGGACATGAAAGAAGAAGACTTCGCGCTGGGTTACTAAGCCTTACGCGATTCTTTGAAAAAAGCCGCTGCTTCTTCGGGAGCAGCGGTTTTTTTTCGCCGCCGACAAACGCGCGCCTCAAGCACCAGCAGGCTTCAAGTCGCCGAATTTCTCACTGTGGAAATCCAGCCGCGTCTTCAAATTCCATCACCTGTCCCTGCAACGCGTCGAAACGGTCCATAGCGGCCCATTTGTTGTGGTTTTTGGAATAGATAAGTCAATTTCATCCCGTTTATTCACAGGCGGTCAATCGACATCATGGGGTTGTGGGCTGACAACCTTCGCCCCATGTGGGCTCGGCCGGTGCCGATCCCGTGAAACCAGCTTCATCGCACGTACCGGAAAGGAATTGACCATGAAAGTGAACATCACTCTTGCGGCCTGGTGCCTGATCGCCGCTGGCGATCGCTTCCCGCATCGTATTGCCCTGTCTGGCCTCTTGACGTCACGGTGGGTACCTGCGACCCGGGAGGTGAGTCATGGCCAATAATGCATTTTTCACTCATCTGAAGGTGGTGGTGGGTGAGTCGGTCATTGCCTCATCAGCCGCCACCCTGAGCGTGATGGCGCTGGAGGTTCCGGTGTGGGCCATGTTTGTCGGGTGGATTTCATTCTTTACCCGCGGGCTCAACCTCAAGCAAGGGGCGATCAACCTGGCCTGCGTGTTGATTGGCATCGTTCTGGGGATCGGTGCGGCCCATGCCATGGCTGCCCTGACGCCTGTTCTGGGCGGCTATGCCATCAGTGCAGTGGTGTTCGCCATCACGGTCATTGCGCTGTCTTTGGCCAAGGCGCCGGTGTTCAACAACCTGCTCGGTTTCTTCCTGGGGCTGGTGGCGTATTTCGCATCGCACCAACCCCCGTCGCTCACAACCTTCGGGATGCTGGCCCTGGCCGGGACGCTGGGAGCGACAGCGGCCCTGCTGGCGCATTCGCTGCAAAAGCGGGTTCGCCAGGGCGCTGGTCATTGACGCGAGAGGTCCAGCATCTCGCCAGCAAGTGCCGGCCGCGTTAGCGGGGTGGCCCGAAAACCTCATTCATAAAAAGGACTACCGAGATGGACACGTCACGAAGTAAATCCGGGATGACCTCCATGGGAACCACTGCCTCTCGAGAGCGCCTGCTGTTTCCGGCGCTGGATGGGCTTTACACCCGTGCGGAACCGGTTTTGTATGCAGTGCTGCGCTTTGCGTTCGGCGCTGTCATGTTCACCCACGGCCTTCCAAAAGCCCTGGGGATATCCCACGGTTCCATGGCGGACCCCATGGCGGGCTCCATCAACCTGATCCAGAACGTCATGGGCTTGCCGTTCGCCGCGCAATGGGCGGTTCTGGTCATGCTTCTTGAAACGATCGGCGCGGTCATGCTGGCTGTCGGGCTTTGGGCGCGCCCGGTCGCGTTCATGATGGCGGTGCAAATGGTGGCTATCAGCTACGCGCTTGGCCCCACTTGGCCGTGGATCGATCGCGGCATTGAATTTCCCGTATTGATGGGATTTCTTGCGCTCTATATTGCCGTTCGCGGTAGCGGCCACTTTGCGGTGGATCGCAAGCTCAGGTTTTCCATCTGAGCAGGCGCAGTTGTTTGCATGAAAATTCTGTAACAACAATTGCTCCGACAAGGCCTTAAGAAAACCTCCCGCCCTGCCGTTACAGCGATGGCAGTGTGACATCTGTCACATCTCGCGTGCCTTACTGTTCCAGTTGCAGGCACAATGCCATCTTTGATCAGCCGGGTCGGAGCTTTACCCTTGCCGCGTTCTTCCGCTGTACGTTTGAGCCATTTCCTACCGTCGTTGCTGTTGTTGGTGGCGGGGCTTGCGGCTGCCTACGTCAAGGATCTCAACGTTTTCTTCACTTCGCTGTTCAACGTGCTCCCGACGCTGGTGTTGCTGCTGGGCGGTGCGTATTGCGCGGTCTATCGTCGCCAGCGTGAACTGTTTCTGATGGTCACGGTGTATATCGCCTACTTTCTCCTGGACACCCAGACCGACTTTTATCGCGATAACGGCAAGGTGCGCGAAGACGCGGCGGTGGTGTTCCATCTCGTCTGCCTGTTGTTGCCGCTGCTGTTCGGGCTGTTCGCGGCGTGGCAGGAGCGCACCCACCTGTTCCAGGACATGGTGGCGCGGTTCGCAGTGTTGCTGGTCTTTGGCAGTGTGGCGCTGGCCTTGGAGCAGAGTTTTCCCCAGGCCTTGTTGTTGTGGCTCTCGGAGATCCGCTGGCCGGCGTTGCACGGTACCTGGATGAGCCTGATCCAATTGTCCTACCCGATGTTCGCCGCCGCGTTCCTGCTGTTGGCCTGGCAATACTGGCGCAATCCCCGGCCACTGCACGCCGCACAACTGGTGGGGTTGCTGGGGTTGTTCTGGATGCTGCCCAAGACCTTTATCCTGCCGTTCACCCTGAACATCATGTGCAGCCAGGTGATGTTGATGATCGCCGCGGCGGTTGCCCACGAGGCCTATCAAATGGCCTTCCGTGACGAACTCACCGGCCTGCCGGGCCGGCGGGCACTGAACGAACGCATGCAGCGCCTGGGGCGCAACTATGTGTTGGCGATGAGTGACGTGGACCATTTCAAGAAATTCAACGACACCCACGGCCACGACGTGGGCGACCAGGTGCTGCGCCTGGTCGCCAGTAAGTTGTCGAAGATCGGCGGTGGCGGTAGGGCATATCGCTACGGCGGTGAGGAATTTGCCCTGGTGTTCGCAGGCAAGACCATCGACGAGTGCATGCCCCATCTGGAGGTCATCCGCCAGTCCATCGAGACGTATGCCATCCAGCTGCGCAACCCCGATAGCCGTCCCCAGGACGACCAGCAAGGCCGCCAGCGTCGCTCCGGCGCGGGTGCTTCCAGCGTATCGGTGACGGTCAGCATCGGCGTCGCGGAGCGCCTTGAGCAACGCACGCCCGAAGAAGTGCTCAAGTCCGCCGACCAGGCGCTGTATAACGCCAAGGGCGCGGGGCGTAACTGTGTGGTTGCCTTCGGCCAGAACCGCCGCGGCGCGGTGCGCATGGAAGCCGCGGGTTGAGTGATGACGGCGCATTCAGCGTCTGGACTGTGATTGTGGGTCGGGGTGGCCGGCAGTAGGTTGAAACGATCTGCTACCGGAGAAAACCACCATGCCCGAGTACAAAGCCCCCCTGCGCGACATGCGCTTTCTGATCGATCACGTCTTCGATTTCCATGGCCGTTATGCCGAGCTGGGCGCCAGCGATGCCAGCCCGGACATGGTCAGCGCGATCCTCGAGGAAGGCGCCAGATTCTGTGAAAACGTGCTGGCGCCGCTCAATCGCTCCGGTGATGAAGAAGGCTGCCATTTCGACAACGGCGTAGTCACCACGCCTACAGGCTTCAAGCAGGCTTTCGCACAGTACGTGGAAGGCGGCTGGCACGGCTTGGCGGCAGATCCGGTTTATGGTGGCCAAGGCTTGCCCAGCTCCCTGGGCCTGGTCATCAGCGAGATGATCGGTTCCAGCAACACGTCCTGGGGCATGTACCCGGGCCTGACCCACGGTGCCATGTCGGCCATTCATGCCCACGGCACTGAAGAGCAGAAACAGACCTACCTGAGCAAACTCACCGCCGGCCAGTGGACCGGCACCATGTGCCTGACCGAAGCCCACTGCGGCACCGACCTGGGCATCATCAAGACCCGCGCCGTGCCCCAGGCCGACGGCAGTTACGCGATCTCCGGCAGCAAGATTTTCATCTCCGCCGGCGAACACGACATGAGCGATAACATCATCCACCTGGTGCTGGCCAAGCTGCCCGACGCCCCCGCCGGGACCAAAGGCATCTCGTTGTTCATCGTGCCCAAGTTCCTGCCCGACGCCACGGGTGAGGCCGGGGCGCGCAATGACGTTTCCTGTGGCTCGATCGAACACAAGATGGGCATCAAGGCCTCGGCCACTTGCGTGTTGAATTTCGATGGGGCCAAGGGGTTTCTGATCGGCGAGCCGAACAAGGGCCTCAACTGCATGTTCACCATGATGAACCACGCCCGGCTTGGCACCGGCATGCAGGGCCTGTGCCTGGGTGAGGCGAGCTTCCAGGGCGCGATCAAATACGCCAACGACCGTCTGCAGATGCGCGCGCTGACCGGCCCCAAGGCGCCGGAAAAAGTCGCCGACCCGATCATCGTCCATCCCGATGTGCGCAGGATGTTGCTGACCATGAAGGCCTTCAACGAAGGCAACCGGGCACTGACCTATTTCACCGCGCAACTGCTCGATACCGCCCACCTGAGCCCGGACGAAACCGCGCGCCAGGAGGCCGAGGACCTGCTGGCGTTTCTCACGCCGATCTGCAAGGCTTTCATGACCGACACCGGGCTGGAAGTCACCAACCACGGCATGCAAGTGTTTGGCGGTCACGGCTTCATCCGCGAGTGGGGCATGGAGCAGTTGGTGCGCGACTGCCGCATCGCGCCGATCTACGAGGGCACCAACGGTATCCAGGCCCTGGATCTGCTGGGGCGCAAGGTGCTGGGTAGCCAGGGTAAGTTGTTGCGTGGTTTCACCAAGATTGTCCATAAGTTCTGCGCTGCCAACGCGCAACATCCGCAGCTCAAGGCGTACGTCGCGCAACTCGATGGGCTCAATCAGCAATGGGGTGAACTGACCACCCGGGTCGGCATGGCGGCCATGAAGAATCCAGATGAAGTGGGTGCCGCCTCGGTGGACTACCTGATGTACAGCGGCTACATCATCCTGGCCTACCTGTGGTTGCGCATGGCCTTGGTGGCCCAGGCGCAACTCGACAGCGGCAATGGTGACGGCGATTTCTGCCAGGCCAAACTGGCGACCTGCGAGTTCTACTTCAAGCGGTTGCTGCCACGTACGACCGCCCATCGGGCTGCCATCGAGGCGGGGAGCGAGTGTTTGATGACGCTGCCGGCAGCGTTGTTTGCCCTCTGACTGAACCTTGGCGAGGGAGCTTGCTCCCGCTGGGCTGCGTAGCAAGCGCTCTTTTTGTGAGTGCTGCGCACTCAAGCGGGAGCAAGCGCCCTCGCCGCGATTAATCTTCAAATCCCGCTTGTGACCAAAAATAATAAAACGGTCATGGGTTGACCCTATGTGTCGCAAAAGTTGTTGAGGTACACTCAGGTCATTGCGAAACCGTCTTTTACGAACCCAACTGTTTAGATCCTGCGAGGTTTGCCATGGCTGACTACAAAGCGCCCCTGCGCGATATGCGCTTCGTCCTCAATGAAGTGTTCGAGGTCGCGAAGCTCTGGGCCCAATTGCCGGTACTGGCCGACACCGTGGACGCTGAAACGGTCGAAGCGATCCTCGAAGAAGCCGGCAAAGTCACCAGCAAAAGCATTGCCCCCCTAAGCCGTGCCGCTGATGAAGAAGGTTGCCACTGGGCCGACGGCGCCGTCACCACGCCGGCAGGTTTCCCACAGGCCTACAAGACTTACGCTGAAGGCGGTTGGGTCGGTGTCGGCGGTGATCCGGTGTACGGCGGCATGGGCATGCCCAAGGCCGTTTCGGCCCAGGTCGAGGAAATGGTCAACTCCGCCAGCCTGTCCTTCGGCCTGTACCCGATGCTGACCGCCGGCGCCTGCCTGTCGATCAATGCCCATGCCAGCGAAGAACTGAAGGCGGCGTACCTGCCGAACATGTACGCCGGCGTCTGGGCCGGTTCCATGTGCCTGACCGAACCTCACGCCGGTACGGACCTGGGGATCATCCGCACCAAGGCCGAACCTCAGGCCGACGGTTCCTACAAGGTCAGTGGCACGAAGATTTTCATCACCGGTGGCGAGCACGACCTCACCGAGAACATCATTCACCTGGTGCTGGCGAAACTGCCAGACGCACCGGCGGGCCCCAAGGGTATCTCGCTGTTCCTGGTGCCCAAGTTCATGGTCAATGCCGACGGCAGCCTGGGCGCGCGCAACGCGGCCAACTGCGGGTCGATCGAACACAAGATGGGCATCCAGGCGTCCGCCACCTGCGTAATGAACTTCGATGAAGCCGTGGGCTACCTGGTGGGCGAGCCGAACAAAGGCCTGGCGGCGATGTTCACCATGATGAACTACGAGCGTCTGGGGGTTGGTATCCAAGGCCTGGCCTCCGGCGAGCGTTCCTACCAGAACGCCGTCGAATATGCCCGTGACCGCTTGCAAAGCCGTTCGCCCACTGGTGCGCAGAACAAGGACAAGGTCGCTGACCCGATCATCGTCCACCCCGACGTGCGTCGGATGCTACTGACCATGAAGGCTTCGAACGAGGGTGGCCGGGCATTTTCCACCTACGTGGCGATGCAACTGGACACCGCCAAGTTCAGCGAAGACCCGCTCACCCGCAAGCGCGCCGAAGACCTGGTGGCATTGCTGACCCCAGTGGCCAAGGCGTTCCTGACCGACCTGGGCCTGGAAACCACGGTCCATGGCCAGCAGGTGTTCGGCGGCCATGGTTACATTCGTGAATGGGGCCAGGAGCAACTGGTGCGTGACGTGCGCATCACCCAGATCTACGAAGGTACCAACGGTATCCAGGCGCTGGACCTGGTAGGGCGCAAGATCGTCGGCAGTGGCGGCGCGTTCTACCGGTTGTTCGCCGATGAAATCCGCCATTTCACCGCCACCGCGAGCAGCGACCTGGCGGAGTTCACCAAGCCACTGAACGACGCGGTCGGTACGCTGGATGAGTTGACCGATTGGTTGCTGGAGCGGGCGAAGCACAACCCGAACGAAATCGGCGCCGCGTCGGTGGAGTACCTCCAGGCGTTCGGCTACACCGCTTACGCTTACATGTGGGCGTTGATGGCCAAGGCGGCCTTTGGCAAAGAGAACCAGGATGATTTCTACGCGAGCAAACTGGGCACGGCGCGGTTCTATTTCGCTCGCCTGCTGCCGCGTATTCATTCCCTGAGTGCTTCGGTGAAAGCTGGCAGCGAGTCGCTGTTCCTGCTGGAGCCCGGGCAGTTCTAAAAACTGACAGTGTGTAAGCAAAAGCTTACACACTGTGCTGGCGTTTTCCCTCTATCGGCAGATTGGATCCAGGGCTAATCTACTTCACATGGACGCCGCGCAGGACGCGCAAAAGTAACAACATGGACACGTAGGATTCTGCCAGGACGGCGGAGTGAAATGGATGTCAGGGAAACAGTCTGCAAAGCCCCGCTTCGGCGGGGTTTTCTTTTGCCTGCGTTTTTTGTTCCTTGGCAGCGTGCCTACACTGAGGCTGCTTCTGGTTGCGTTTCACTGAACCCTGACGAGCGGCTTGGGGTCAATGAGCTATGTGGCAATTTGGCCATCGTCGATCAGGGAGTCATCCATGGATTTCATTCGCATTATTATCGCCATCCTGCTGCCGCCACTGGGGGTATTCCTGCAAGTCGGTTTCGGCGGGGCGTTCTGGCTGAATATCCTGCTGACGCTGTTGGGTTACATCCCTGGCATCGTGCATGCGGTGTACATCATCGCCAAACGCTGAATTCATCGGTCATGAAGTCCCGTGTGGGAGCGAGCTTGCTCGCGATAACGGTGTGTCAGTCCACGGAAATATCGACTGGACCACTGCTATCGCGAGCAAGCTCGCTCCCACAGTGTGTTTGGCTTCCTATAGATCGCCCTCCATCACCTTGCGATAGAACAACCACTCATGCTCCAGCGCATGCGCCTGGTTCGCGGCCTTGCGAAAGCCATGGCGCTCATCCGGGTAGTAGTGTGCCTCGACGGCCACGCCGTTGGCCTGTAAGGCACTGACCATGTCGCGGGTCTGCTGCGGGACCACCACGGCGTCCAGTTCACCCTGGAAAAAGATCACTGGCACACGGATGTTCCCGGCGTGCAGCAATGGGGTGCGGGCGCGGTAGCGTTCGACGTCCTGTTGCGGATCGCCGATCAGCCAGTCCAGGTAATCACCTTCGAACTTGTGCGTGGCCCGGCCGAGGGCGACAGGGTCGCTCACGCCATAGAGGCTGGCGCCGGCACGGAAGACGTCATGGAACGCCAAGGCGCAGAGGGTCGTGTAGCCACCGGCACTGCCACCCCGGATGAACGCATGACGGCCGTCGATCAGGCCTTGTTCATCCAGGTAGGCAACCACCGCGCAGGCATCCTCGACATCCACCACGCCCCAGTTCAAATGCAATGCCTGCCGATAGGCCCGGCCATAGCCGCTGCTGCCGCGGTAATTGAGATCGGCAACGGCAAAGCCACGCTGGGTCCAATACTGGATACGCGGATCGAACAGGGGATAACAGGCCGAGGTGGGGCCGCCGTGAATGAACACCACCAGGGGCGGCTTCGTCTGTACATGCATGGCCGGGTAAAAGAACCCGTGGGCCTCGCCTGACCCGGATGGATAACGCAGGGTTCGAGGACGGCTGATCTGTTCGGCGGGCAATGGCGCGACGCCGCCGGCCAGCACCGCGACTTCATGGCCATGCCGCTCGATGGCAACGACCGCCGACGGGCCGGTCGGCGAGGCGGCAATGGCATAGATGAACCGCTCATCCAGCGCCAGGCTGCGAAAGCGGGTATAGGTGCCGGTAAAGTCCTCGCTGGGGTCGTCACCACGGCACAGGCCCAGGCGCCCGAAACCCGCTTCGGTCCAACTCGCCAGGTACGTGTGTTCATCCAGCGGCAGCCAGGTACAGCCACCCAGTTGCCATGGCGCCGGGGCGTGATCGGCTTCGGTGGCGGGCAGTGGTTCCAGGCCTTGGGTCGACTCCTTCCAGGGCTGCCAATAACCACCGCGATCACTCAGGCAATAAAGGCGACCGGCCGCGTCGAAGCGCGGTTGCTGAATGGACTCTTGCTGACCGTCGCCAGCCACACAGCGTGGTTCGCCCCAACCCGAAGCATTGCGTTCGGCCAACATCAACCGCGTGGCTGTCCAGGGTTGATGCGGGCGGCTCCACTCAACCCAGGCGAGCCGCTGGCCGTCCGGGCTCAGGGTCGGCGAAGCGTAGAAATCGGCGCCTTCAGCCAGTAGATGCCGTTGATGATCCGCCAACCCGATCGACACCAGGCGATGCTGGTTGGCTTGTTCTTCCACCGCCAACACCTGGCCGCCGGCGAAGCCAAGGTCCCCGTAGCGGCACTCACCGGAGGTCAGCGCCACGGGCTGCTCGTCGCTCAGCGACTGGTGGTACAGCTGCTGGTCGGTCTCATTGACGAACAGCACGCCGTCATGGCTCAGGCAGAACGATCCGCCGCCGTATTCATAGACCCGACTGCGCGCGCTGAAGCCGTCCGGTGTCAAACAGCGAGCCTCGGCTTCTTGCCAATGCCAGATCCGGCAGGCGCCGTCCGCGGGGCGGTATTCATTCCAGAACAAGCCCAAGGGCCCGACCTGCAGTTCGGCGAAGTCAGTGCCGGCGGCAACGGCCTGGGCGGCGCTGAAAGGCTCAGCCTTTGGCGATGAGGCGCGAGTTTCGTTCATTGCGAAAGGCCAACTGTTCAATGGTTTGCGTGGCGTGCTCGGCGTCTTCACGCGCCTGGAGAATCACCCCGTGGTGTTCGGACTTGCTGCACACCGGGTCGGCGTTGCTGGCATCCCCCGTGAGCATGAACGCCTGGCAGCGACAGCCGCCGAAGTCCTTTTCCTTTTCATCGCAGGAACGGCATGGCTCGGGCATCCAGTCATAGCCGCGAAAGCGGTTGAAGCCAAACGAGTCGTACCAGATGTGCTGCATGCTGTGGTCGCGTACATTGGGAAACTGCACCGGCAACTGGCGGGCACCGTGACAGGGCAATGCCGTGCCGTCCGGCGTGACGGTGAGGAAAATGCTGCCCCAGCCGTTCATGCAGCCCTTGGGCCGTTCTTCATAGTAGTCCGGTGTGACAAAGATCAACTTGCACGGATTGCCTTCCGCTTCCAGTTTGGCGCGATATTCATTGGTGATGCGCTCGGCGCGTACCAGTTGCTCCCGGGTAGGCAGCAGGCCGACGCGGTTCAATTGCGCCCAGCCGTAGAACTGGCAGGTGGCGAGTTCGACGAAGTCGGCCTCCAGGGCGATACACAGCTCGATGATACGGTCGATCTTGTCGATGTTGTGCCGGTGGGTCACGAAGTTCAGCACCATCGGATAGCCGTGGGCCTTCACCGCCCGGGCCATTTCCAGTTTTTGCGCGAAGGCTTTCTTCGAGCCGGCCAGGAGGTTGTTCACCTGCTCGTCGCTGGCCTGGAAACTGATCTGGATATGGTCCAGCCCGGCCTTCTTGAAGTCGCTGATTTTCTGTTCGGTCAAACCGATGCCGGAGGTGATCAGGTTGGTATAGAAACCCAGCCTGCGCGCCTCGCCGATCAGCTCGGCCAGGTCCTGGCGCACCAGTGGCTCGCCACCGGAAAAACCCAACTGCGCGGCGCCCATTTCCCGGGCTTCGCGAAAGACCTTGCACCACTGCTCGGTGCTCAGCTCCTTGCCCTGCTCGGCGAAGTCCAACGGGTTGGAGCAGTACGGGCATTGCAACGGGCACCGATAGGTCAGCTCCGCCAGCAGCCACAGCGGCAGGCCGACTTCCGGCCTGGGCGGCAGGGCAAGGGTGTCAGGCAAGTTCGATCCAGTGCTGTGCACGGGCGACCTCCATGAATTGCTCGATGTCGTCACCAAGTTCCGGCACGTCGGGAAACTGCTTGGCCAACTCGTCGATGATGGCCGCGACATCCCGTTCGCCGTCGATCAGGCCGCCGATCAGCGCAGCGCTGTCGTTCAACTTGATCATGCCTTCAGGATAGAGCAGCACGTGGCCTTTCTGGGCCGGTTCGTACTGGAAACGATAGCCGGGGCGCCAGCGCGGGGTTTGGCTGCGGTCGAAACTCATAAGGTAATTCCTTTGTGCCAAACCCGTTGGTCGGTCACGCTGTGATAGGGCGGGCGGTTCAATTCGTAGGCCATGCTCATGGCGTCGAGCATGCTCCAGAGAATGTCCAGCTTGAACTGGAGAATCTCCAACATGCGTTCCTGCCCTGCGCGAGTGGTGTAGTGCTGCAAGGTGATCGCCAAGCCATGCTCCACATCACGCCGGGCCTGGCCCAGGCGGGTGCGGAAGTACTCATAGCCGGCCGGGTCGATCCACGGGTAATGCTGGGGCCAACTGTCCAGGCGCGACTGGTGGATCTGCGGGGCGAACAGTTCGGTCAGCGAGCTGCTGGCGGCCTCTTGCCAACTGGCCCGGCGGGCGAAGTTGACGTAGGCGTCCACCGCGAAGCGTACCCCTGGCAATACCAGTTCCTGGGAACGCAGCTGGTCGGGGTCCAAGCCCACCGCCTGGCCCAGCCGCAGCCAGGCTTCGATGCCGCCGTCTTCGCCGGGCGCGCCGTCATGGTCGAGCAGGCGCTGGATCCACTCGCGACGGATTTCCCGGTCCGGGCAGTTGGCCAGGATCGCGGCGTCCTTGAGCGGGATGTTCACTTGATAGTAGAAACGGTTCGCGACCCAGCCCTGGATCTGCTCGCGAGTGGCACGGCCTTCATACATCGCCACGTGATAGGGGTGATGGATATGGTAATACGCGCCTTTGGCACGCAGGGCCGCTTCGAACTCGGCGGGGGACAGGAGGGTGTCAGTCATTTCGGTCTCCGGGGAATAACCGTTGGGTTCTGTGGCGTCAGGGCTGGCCCCATCGCGAGCAAGCTCGCTCCCATACGGGTTGTGCTGTGAATCAGATATCCGGACTACTGTGGGAGCGAGCTTGCTCGCGATAGCGTCCTACCAGTCGGCACGGATACACCGCAAGCACACCCCACATTGGTTCCGACCTTCCTACAACTCAATACTCATTCCGTCGTAGGCCACTTCAATCTTTCGACGTACAAGCTCGGCCCGTTCGGGCGAATCTTCATCCAGGATCGGGTTGGTGTTGTTGATATGGATAAGGACCTTGCGCTGTTCGGGCAGTTGCTCCAGCACTTCCAGCATACCGCCGGGGCCGTTCTGGGCCAGGTGGCCCATTTCCCGGCCGGTGCGGGTGCCAACGCCACGGCGCTGCATTTCATCGTCGTCCCACATCGTGCCGTCCACCAGCAAGCAATCGCTGCCGGCCATGATCGCCAACAATGACTCGTCGACCTTGCCCAGGCCCGGGGCATAGAACAGCTTGCCGCCCGTGCGCAGGTCTTCGACGATCAGCCCGATGTTGTCGCCCGGGTGCGGGTCGAAGCGATGGGGCGAGTAGGGCGGTGCGGCGCTGCGCAGGGGCAGCGGGGTGAAGCGCAGGTTCGGGCAGGCAGCAATGGTGAAGCTCTGGTCGAGCTCGATGCGATTCCAGCTCAGCCCACCGTTCCAGTGGGTCAGCATGTTGAACAGTGGAAAGCCCGTGCTCAGGTCTTCATGAACCATGTCGGTGCACCAGACTTGATGCGGGCAACCTTCGCGCAGGCTGAGCAGGCCGGTGGTGTGGTCGATCTGGCTGTCCATCAGGATGATCGCGCCAATGCCGGTGTCGCGCAGGGCCCGGCCAGGCTGCATCGGGGCGAAGCCCTGGAGCTGGGCGCGAATGTCCGGGGAGGCGTTGCACAGCACCCAGTTCACGCCGTCATCGGACAGGGCGATGGACGACTGGGTCCGCGCCTGGGCCCGCAGGCTGCCGTTGCGAAAACCTGCGCAGTTGGCGCAGTTGCAGTTCCACTGGGGGAAACCGCCACCGGCGGCGGAACCTAGAATCTGGACGAACATGGCTGCTCCATCTGCAAACCGAAATAAAAACGCCTCGGCTGGCCGAGGCGTAGTGCTGCGTGCTTAATCGCCTGCAGCAATCAGCGGCTGGCGAAGTACATGGTGACTTCGAAACCGATACGCAGGTCGATATATGCGGGTTTGGACCAGGACATGGGAATACTCCTTTGGTGGGTGGGCTTTGGTTCGATGGAACGGTGAAGACTTATACATATAGTCCACCTCCGTTCGGAGATGTTCAGATGCGTAGGCACCTATGTTACTAAATCTGACAAATTCGTTCGCCGCGATTCTCGAAGAAAGCTCGTTACAGCACCTGCAATGATCATTGCGCCGCTTGCCAGTGTCCTGGCGGGCAGGCGCCGTTGCTCAGGCAATGCCATCCCCCTTGCGCATCGAGCAAGCCCTGGGCGGCAGCCTCGAGCCGGACGCGATCCAGGCACAGGATGGCAGCAGACAACTGCTCAAGATAATCCGACGGGCGGGCGGCCAGCTTGCCCTGCCAGAGCAATTCGGCGGCTTGGGCGAAGGGCAGGGCACTGCTCTGGAGTTGGGCGGCGAGTGCCTGCTGCTGACGGGCAAGGGACGCGTCATCAAGCTGCTGGATCAGCGCCGGTAACCCGGCCAGGAATCGCTCGAGGTGGGCGATCAGTTCCGCCACCGAGAGGCTGGGCGATTGGACGCCGAACAACACCCCTGTTTGCCCATCGACCTGCTTCAAGCCGCTGAACACCGCATAACCCACCTGCAACTCGACGCGCAGGCGCTGGTAGAACGGCGTCTGGCACAACTGTGCCAGCCACCGCCAGGCGGCTTCGTCGGCCAGCGCCGAGGTGGCGGTCGGGCAAAACAGCAACACGGCCGATTCTTCACCGTGGGTCTGGAGCCTATGCCAGACGCGTTGCCCGTGCGGCGCCGTCGCCAGGCTGACGTCCTCGCCGGCAATGCCCGGCACACGGGCCAACGCCGGGCCAAGCGCCCCTTGGGTGGCGGCCGACAGACCGATGGACAGCCCGCCCCAGCGGGCCGTTGTCCAAACGCTTCGATCGCTGTCGGGCATTGGCAACGTTGATGTTTGCCGGCAATGATCCGGCAGCGCCTTCAACAGCTGTCGAATCGGCATCGACGGTGTTTCGTCACCGGCCTGGGCCATTGGCAGTGGTTGGGCAAGCTTCGCCAGAACGTGTTCGAGCACCAACGGCATCGGTGGCTGCAAGCCGACCAGTTTCAACAGCCATTGCTGGGTGGACGCTTCGAAACTGACGTCCACGCCGGCCTGCCGAGCCTCTTCGCGTACATCCTGCAGGTGCCGGTCGAGCCTGGATTGAACGTCGGGCGGCGCCTGGGTCGTCAGTTGCCAGCGCAGGTACACCGCGCCTTCACGACCGTTGTCTGGCAGCGCCTGGCTGAATTGCATGGGCGAGCGTTCCCGCCGGCCTCGGGAGCGATCCTGGGCGAAGGTTCGCAAGCCGCGGTGGGCGCTGGTCTGGCCGCGTATCAGCCCGGCGCGAGGCGCTTCGCTTGGTGTTTGCAGGAACGGATTGGGCGCGGGCAGTTGCCAGGGTTCCACGACGTTATCGGCGGGGTGCAGTTGCCTGAGGATTTCTCTGAGCCTCACGAGGTCGTTTGCCAGCAGTGGCGTGTCACGTCCTTCACAATCCCAGCGGGCCAACTGCAGGGCCGAACCTGTCTCCTGCCGTCGCTGCAACAATGCGGTGAACTCCTGGCGCAACGGCGCCCAGTCATCCTGGGCGGCAAAGAATCCCAACCAGTCGTGCAGCAACGGCTGGATTTGCGCCGCTGCCTGAGCGTTGCCGTGCTTGAATTCGATGTGCAGCAGCCCTTGTCCGGCAAACTCATACAGCGCAGTGGCCTTGAGGCTGTCCGCCAGGCCGCGCTGACGCAACGTGGCGAGCAGGCCGCCCGGTTTGCTGGAGTTCAGCCACGTACAGAGAAAGTCCAGGGCTTGAGGGGAGGCGGCGGGCAACGCTTCGAAGGCGAACAACAGGTCGAGACAACCTTCCTGGGCCTGTTGATAATGCGTCTGGGCCGATGCCATCAGCCTTGGCGGCGACGATCCAGCGACCGCTTCACCGGCCGATACATGGCTGCCGAACCGTTGCGCCAGCGCTTTCAAGGCGTCGATGCTTTGTGGGCCGACCAGGCTCAACGTCATCTGGCCGCTCTGGTAAAAGCGGCGGTAGAAGTCGTGCAATGCGCTCTGGAATTCGGCGTGTTCCACGGCGAGGCTGTCGCGATTGCCGGCGTGAAAACCCCGCAGTGGATGGGACGCTGATACGCCGTCATACAAGGCAAGCTGCCGTTGGGCGGCCGCATCCTGGGACCAGGCGATGAACTCCGCGTGCAACACTTCCCGTTCCCGCAACTGCTCGGCTTCATCCAGGCGTGGCTGGGCGAGCATGTCCCACAGCCGCTCCAACCCATCTGCGAAGGTGGCGGGAGGGAGTTCGAAGAAAAAATCCGTGGTGCGTTCACTGGTGCGCGCATTGACCTGACCGCCGTGCCGCTGCACGTAGGCCATCAGATTCTCTCCGGCGGGAAACCGTTCGGTACCGAGGAAGAACAGATGTTCGAGCAAGTGCGCCATGCCCGGCCAGGCCAGGGGGGCGTCATGGCTACCAGCGGCGACGCGCAGTACCGCGGCGCTGCGCTTGAGGTCCGGGACATGACGCAATGTCACCCGCAAGCCGTTGGCCAGGGTTTCGGTGTGGGGGCGGAGGGAATCGGGGACCGGCATGGGCGCTTCCAGAACAAGGATGCGCCCATGCTAGCGGATCAGGGCCCTTTCTCAATCCTCAATCAGTGTTTGTGCAGGTCGTCGTAAAGCTCGGGGCGGCGATCGTGCAGGTAGTTGTAGGCCGCGCGGGAGTTGTCCAGCAGTTGTCGATCCAGTTCACCGACGATCAAGGCCTCGTCCAGCCCCGCCAGCGCCGGGCGACTGCCATTCGGTGCGGCGATGCTGCTTTGGCCGCAATACTGCAATTCGGCTTCATGGCCGCAGTAATTGGCGTACGCCACGAAACACTGGTTCTCGATGGCCCGGGCGCGCACGGTGACGTCGGCGATGAACTCGTAGGGTTGCATGTTGGCGGTTGGCACCAGGATCAGCTCGGCACCGGCCAGGGCCAGGCGTCGGGCGTTTTCCGGGAATTCCAGGTCGTAGCAGATCAGCAGGCCGAGCTTCCAGCCGTTGAGTTCGACGATGGGCAGCGCTGAGTCGCCGGCGCTGAACATGGCGTGATCAAGGTCGCCGAACAGGTGGCTCTTGCGGTAGTTGGCCAGGCGCTCGCCCTGGGCGTCGATCAGTTGCACCGCGTTGTAGATCTGCCCGTCTTCGTCACGTTCCGGGTAGCCATAGACAATCGCCAGGTTGGCTGCCTTGGCGATGCGGCCGATCTGCTGCGCCCATTCGCCGTTGTAGACCTCGGCCAGCACATTCACCGCATCGACGCCGATGTTGTAGCCGGTCATGAACATCTCCGGCAGCACCAGCACATCGGCGCCCCTGGCTTCCAGCGCCACCTGGTGCAAGCGGTGCAGGTTGCCGGCCGGATCCAGTGGCAGCGGTGGGCATTGGTAAAGGGCTACGCGCATCGAAAACTCCTTTTATTCAGGCAGGGCGATCGGACCGATCTCGTGGAACACATCACCTGGACCCGGGTTCTCGGCGTGAGTTTCACCGCCGAAGTGCTTCATGATGCCCCACACGGCATTGAGTGAGGTCTGTACTGCGCCTTCGACCCAGGCGGGTGTCCATGAGACGTCATCGCCGGCGATAAAGATCCCGCGTTGTTCGGCCGGCATGTCGTCTTGCATGAAATGGGCGTACATGCGCTGGTTGTAGCGATAGTGGCCAGGCAGGGCGCCCTTGAAGGCACCGAGGAAGTGCGGGTCGGCTTCCCAGGATACGGTGATCGGATCGCCGATGATCCGTGCGGCGATGTCCACCTTGGGGTAGATCTTCTTCAGGGCATCGAGGGCCAGCTTTACGCGTTTTTCCACCGGATGCGGGAGCATTTTCAGCGCATCGCTCATCCAGGAATACGACAGGCAAATCACCCCTGGCTTGTCATCGCCGTTGTCAAACAGGTAGGTGCCACGGGTCAGGCGGTCGGTCAGGGTCATGCTCATCAGGTCGCGCCCGGTTTCCGGGTCCTTGTCCTTCCAGAACGGTCGGTCGACCATCACGAAGGTCTTCGACGATTGCATGTAGCGGGTGCGGTCCAGGGCCATCCACATTTTTTGCGAGAACAGCGCTTCTTCACACTCGATCTGGGTGGTCAACAACCAGCTCTGGCACGTGACCAGCACGGCGGCGTACTCGCGGGTGTTTTCCCACACGTCCGTCACGCTGAACCGGCCATCGGCGGCACGGGCAATGCGCTTCACGCCACTGCGTGGGGCACCCAGGTGCAGCGAATTCAGGCTGGTGCCTTCGGGCCAGTGCGCACAGCGTTCGGGCACGTGATTCCAGATGCCGTGGGGCACCTGCTCGACGCCGCCGACCACCAGGTGCTGATGGTCGTCGCAGTTGGTCATCACGACGCGGAAGATTTCCAGCATCGAATTGGGGAAGTCCGAGTCCCAGCCGCCCGTGCCGAAACCGACCTGGCCGAACACTTCGCGGTGCTGGAACGAGAGCTTGGCGAACGCCTTGGACGTGGCGACGAAGTCGTAGAAAGTGCGGTCGTCCCACAGCGGCACCAAGGTGTTCCACAATTCCTTGAGGCGTGGCACGTCGCGGTCGCGGATCGCCTGCTGGATGTCGCCGAAGCGCGAACCATCCTCCAGCGCATCGGCCCAGGCGTCGGCGACTTCCTGGAACAGTGCGGGAAGGTCCGCCAGTTTCTGTGCGTAATAGGTCTGGCCTTCCAGGTCGATGACCGTGCTGCCGGACGCCGGGGTCAGCGGGTTGGGAAAGGGTTTGGTTTCCAGGCCCAGTTTGTCGACGTAATGGTAGAACGCGGTGGATGACACTGGAAAACGCATGCCGCCCAGCTCGGCAATCACCCCTTCGGCGCCGTTGAACGCCTGTGAGCGCAGGCGTCCGCCCATTTTCGACGCCTCATAGACCACGGGCTTGAGCCCCAGCTTCATCAGCTCGTACGCCGCCACCAGGCCGGCGATCCCGGCACCGACAATCGCCACTTCCGTACCGTGGTTGTGGGCGGGAATGCTGCCCAGGCCCGCCGGGTGCTCGATCCAGTCGTCAAAGGCGAAAGGAAAGTCCGGCCCGAAAATGGTGATGGGCTTCTTACCGTCTGCTGGGTGGCGATTGCTCTTGTTCATGGCGGACCTTGATGGACGACTCGACGCGGTGCTCGCGTCTGAGTATAGGAAAGATGCCAGCCATTCTAGGGAGGGTAGAACACGTTAATAAGACACAATATGTCGTCGTTTTGAGTGTAATTCAGTCATTGTGATATTTCATGCAGTCATAATGACGAACACCGTTCCATGTGGGAGCGAGCTTGCTCGCGATAGCGCCGGTTCAGTCAGCACTTTCATGGACTGACAGACCGCTATCGCGAGCAAGCTCCCACAGACACTCTCCTTAACAATTGCTTGTGCGATCAACAGGAGCAGATACCCGCCCAAACTCCTATGATTATTCCCTTGAGGTTATATAGCCTGGGTGGCATATTTGAATGAAATGGGACGTTGAATATACCGACGAATTTGAGATGTGGTGGGACCGTCTCTGTGAGTCAGAGCAAGACTCTGTACAGGCCTCGGTAATGCTGCTCGGCGACACCGGGCCGTATCTGGGCTTTCCTCACACCAGTGATATCAAGGGTTCGCGTCATGGCAACCTTCGTGAGTTACGAGTGCAACACGCAGGTAGGCCTTATCGTGTGCTCTATGCGTTTGATCCCCGCCGCTGCGCCATCCTGCTGATCGGGGGAGACAAAACCGGCCAGGGCCGTTGGTATCAGGAATATGTGCCTTTGGCCGAACGCCTCTATGACGAGCATTTGGAAGTATTGAAGAGAGAGAGCTTTGACAATGGCTAAGAAATTTTCCGACTTGATGGCGCGTCGGTCGCCTGACTCCCAGGCTCGTGCACAGGCTTTGTACCAGACGTTGCGTGCAGAAATGCCGTTGCACGAGTTGCGCCAGGCGCAGGAGTTGAGCCAGGAGGCCTTGGCCAAGGCACTGCATATCAACCAGGCGGCAGTCTCGAAAATGGAGCGCCGGACGGATATGTACATCAGCACGTTGCGAAATTACATCCGGGCCATGGGGGGGGAATTGGAGATTATCGCGACCTTTCCAGAGGGGCAGGTCAGGATCGAAAATTTCTCCCATCCAACACCGTAACTGGCGATATTCCCTGTGGGAGCGAGCTTGCTCGCGATAGCGTCGGTTTAGTCAGCACTTTCATGGACTGACAGACCGCTATCGCGAGCAAGCTCGCTCCCACATGGTAAGTCGCATGTATAAGCGCTAGACCGGCTGCCCTCGATCGATCTTGCTGCTGAGGATGATCGAGGTGGTGGTCTTCTCCACGCCGTCCACGTTGCCGATCTGGTCCAGCAACTGGTCCAGTTGTTCCGGTGAATCGGTGCGCAGCCAGGCGACGTAGTCGAACTCACCGCTGACCGCGCACAGTTGCTGGACTTGGGCCATGGCGCTCAAGCGTCGCAGCACGTCCTTGCCGGAGCGCGGCTGGACCTTGATGCCAACGTAAGCCTGCAAGCCGCCGTCAATCACCCGTTGGCCCAGGCGCACGCCATATCCGGTAATCACCTTGGTCTTTTCCAGGCGCGCCAAGCGCGAAGTGACGGTTGTCCGGGCGATACCCAACTGCCGGGCCAGCATGGCGACGCTTTCCCGGGCATTGATTTGCAGGGCCGCGATCAGTTGGCGGTCGATTTCGTCGAGGAGGGGAGGGCGGGTGTCAGGCAAGGTAGGCTCCGGCGTGGGCATCGGTGGCGAGCATGTTACAGGCTCTCGCGTTCGAAATAGCCAATGGCGGGTAAGGCCAGCGCTCGCCAGGCGGGGGCCAGGTGCACTTGTGAAGACCTGAGCCAGAAACCGTCCTGGCACACCAGCTGTTCAGCGGGCGCTTGCAGCAAAAGGGTCAGAGGCAATGACTGTACCGAACCTGGGTCGTCATTGTCCTCAGCTTCCCAATCGCGCTCAAAACAGCGCACGCGCACTTGATCGTCGTCGAAACCTTCAAACAGGGGGCGGTTACCCAGCCATTGCGGATGCACTCGCAACGTGTGCGCCTGGACATCCAGCAACAGCAATTGCCAGCCTCGATAGCTGCCACACAGTTCAGTCACGTCGGTAGCCATGCAGGTCAGGGCCAGATAGCGACCCTCCGCCGACCAGATCATCGAGGGTGCCAGGTCGGTCAACGCGCAGCCTGATGCTGTCAGCAGGTGGCCGCCAAGCCGAGGCGTCCGCGCCCGCATCCAGCTGTCGGCATATTCCGTCTCGCTGCCGAACAACCAGGCGGCATCCCGTTGGTTGGGGGCGGGCAGGATGAAGTCTCCTTCGGCGTTGGCGACTTGCGGGCGATCCACCAAGCGCCAGGGACGCATTCTGTGCAGTTGCGAATCGCTCACCTGCAGTTCCACGGTGTCGTAGAACAGCCGGGATCGCTCGTCGGGCCGAAAGAATGAAGGGGTGCCACCGACCTGTGGCGCGGGGATGTCGAAGCGTTGCAGCGCGCTGCTCTCCAGGTCTTGATCGAGCCGGCCGGCCACCACCGCTAGGCTCAGCCGGCCCGCGCGGAAATCGAGCAGGCGGGCGACCCACATCGCGGGCCCCTGCAGCAGCTGTCGCGCCTTCAGATTGGCAACCACCCCGTGGGTCGCGACCGTCGTGGCACCGTCGAAGGGCAGCAGGGCCAGGTAACGCCCGCAATCGGAAACCCGATGATCCAACAACCAGCGGCCAGGCAATTGCCAGTCGCCGATCTGACAGCGATAACCGCCCAGCCCATCGGGATTATCGCCAAGCCAGGTCAACCGTGCGCGCACACCGTCCTGCATCGGCTGCGTTTCGATGAATGAATCGCCGCGCTGGCCTTGGCTGTTCAGCGGCATCGCGATGGTCATGCGGGTCAGCGCAAATTCGCCCACCTGCACGCGACCCTGGGCGTCGTGACCGACCTGTGTCTCGGTATCGCCGTGGATGCTGTCCAAGCGGTAGCCATAACGCCCGGAACCCGGTCGCGGGTAGTCAAGGTACGAGCCGATCTGCACATGGCTTGCGTCGAGACCCAGCAACTCGTGCCAATAGAAGGACGGTTCTGCTTCGCTCTTCACCCAAGGCGAGGGCAGGGCGCGCCAGCCCAGGTCGAGCTGCCACAGCCAATACTGGTCGCCGTCCGCATGAGGGGACTGTTCCTGGGCCAGACACACCAGGGCGCGTTGATCGCTGCTCCATACCAACGGCGCATCGGCCGCCATCAACAGGCCGGCCGGTTGCCCGTCGACGCTGATGGCGTAGCGCGGTGAAGCCAGCGGTTCCAGCGGCTGGGCCAGGTCGCGAAAAGTCGCGGGCAAGGCAATGTCGCCCCGCAGGCAGTGCTGGCCGTCTGCGGAGCGCCGCTCGAAGGTATGTTGAACCTGCTCGGGATGCCAGTCGGAGTCCAGCCAGAGGTCGGCGAAGGGGACCAAGTGGGTAACGCTGGCCGTCTGGAACAGCTCATCCAGTCGGATTTCGCGAACGCTGTCGTCCACCAGTGGGCTATGGCGCCCGCTCAACACGCCGAGATCAAAAGCGTCCAACTCCCAGAGTTCGCTGTCGGCACAGCGGTACACCTGGCGCTGTTGACGGTCGAGGACGACCAGCCCCCAGTTCTGCCGGGACGGTACGGTCGCCGCAAAATAGCGCCCGTCGCGGGAGAACAGTGACGAAGAACCAAGGCCTTGCAGGAGCACGCCGTCGGGGAACAGATAGTCGCAATAAGTGGGACCGCCCATGGCGATTTCACTGTGGTTGAACACCCGGATCGGTTCGCCTTCAGGCGTCAGTTGCGGCTCGTTTCCACCCCAGGCACTGGCGCCTTTGCCGGAAACGGGCGCCAAGCCCAGGCGCCGCTCCCAAGTGCTGACGCACGCCAGTCCGCCGCCGATGCTGGCGATAGCCGCCAGGATGCCCCACCACTCAGGCAAGGCCCGACCCACACTGAAACCCAGGCCGAACACGGCGCCGACGATCAACCTGCCACAGACTCGCCCGGCCGACAGAAAACCGAATCGTGCGGCAAGCCCCATCAGCAGGCCGAAGAACAACACCGCCAATAAAGCCAATGGAGGCGGCAATATCGTGACGAAAAAAGCCGGCACCAGCAGGATGCCGAGTTGCCAGAACAGTTCAAGAAACAGTCGGGAGAGGCTGGGGCTGGCGATGATGGGAATCTCGCTTGAGGGGGTTGAACGGGCCTCGCCCGTCATTAATTCCCCAGAGTATTACTTCCAGGTGAGTCGAGGAACAAGGAAAGGGAGCGGCCAGTGGCCAAAGTTGCTATCGCGGTCAAACAACGGCGAGCTTTTGAAGTCGATTCGGGACGGATGTTCCGGTGAAAGGTGAGCACGTTGGCTTCGAGGGCATATCTGCTTTGATTCTTTTGAAGGTTAGGTATACGTTACATATAATCTTTTTTGTCTTGTATACATAACATGGATTATTCCCTCATCATCGTGCGTCTGGGCGAGCAGGTTCGCAAGCGCCGCCTCAATCGCGGCCTGACCCAGGCCAATCTCGCTACCTTGGCAGGCGTTACTCGGCAGAAGGTCATTGCCATCGAAAAGGGTGACCCGTCGGTTGGGATGCTTGCCTATGCACGAGTCCTGGGGGCCCTGGATTGTGAGTTCGCCGTGGTACCGGCTGCGATGCCTACGCTTGAGGAAATCCAGGGAGTGTTCGACTGATGACGACCAGTTGCAAGCACTGGAACAAGTGCTGCCCCGCTCGACTGAATATTGTGAACAGGCGCCGAATGTGGTCGCAGCCATCAGGCAGTGTGCAGAGCCGTTTATGAAGACCTTCGCCTAGGGCGCAAGAGTCAGCAGGCTCAAGAACGCAAAAGCCGCGCAATGCGCGGCTTTTCATATGGTGGGCCCACACGGACTCGAACCGTGGACCAAAGGATTATGAGTCCTCTGCTCTAACCAACTGAGCTATAGGCCCTCAGTAGGCCGCGGATTATAGCGACGGTTTCTCGGCTGTGCTATCCGAAAAATCCGATACGCTCACACGAAGAAACGTTGCGGCAAACTCGTCGGCGCACAGGGGCAGGCTGACGATGTAGCCCTGGATCTGTTCGCAACCTTCTTCGGCCAGGAATTGCTGTTGGGCCAGGGTTTCGACGCCCTCGGCGATGATGCTGAACTGCATGCTGCGGCCCAGGGCGATGATTGCCCGCACGATGGCCACGTCGTGTGGGTCGTCGGGCAGGCCACGGACGAAGGATTGGTCGATCTTGAGGATGTCCAGTGGCAGGCGCTTGAGGTAGCTCAGGGAGGAATAGCCCGTGCCAAAATCGTCGATTGCCAGTTGTACGCCGAGGTTCTTCAACTGGTGCAGCACCGTCAGGGCCTCTTCGGCCTGGCTCATGATGAAGTTCTCGGTAATTTCCAGTTGCAATAAACCGGGCCGGAGCTGGTGTTCGCGCAGCAGTTGTTCGATGCGCCCCAGCAGGTTGGGCTGGCGCAGTTGGGCGCCGGCCAGGTTGACCGACAGGGGGCCGAGGCTTTCGTAGGTGCTGTTCCATTCGCACAGTTGCCGGCAGGCGCGATCCAGTACCCAGTCGCCAATTTGCAGGATCATGCCGTTTTCTTCCGCCAACGGGATGAAGTGTTCGGGGGGGACGTCGCCAAATGTCGGGTGATACCAGCGAATCAGCGCCTCGGCGCCCACCAGGCGATTGTCGGCGAGGCTGATTTTCGGTTGGAAGGAAAGTGACAACTCGTTGCGTTCAATCGCTCGCCGCAGTTCGTGTTCCAGGGCCACGCGCTCGCTGGCCTGGGCGGTGAGGTCGCGGGTATAGCTTTCCACCCGGTTACGCCCCTTGGCCTTGGAGCGGTACATCGCCGCGTCGGCATTCTTGACCAGCGTGGCGACGTCGCAGCCATCCTGGGGGTAGAGGCTGGTGCCGATACTGGCGCTGATGAAGAACTCATGCTCGCCGGCCTGGAACGGTGCGGTAAAGCAGTTCAACAGCTTCTGGGCGATATGCTCGGCATCGCTGGGCTGTTGCAGGCCCGGCAGCAGGATAATGAACTCGTCGCCGCCCAGGCGCGCCACGGTGTCGATGTCGCGCAGCTGCTCGCGCAAGCGCACGGCAATGCCCTTGAGCAGCAGGTCGCCGACCGGGTGCCCGAGGCTGTCATTGATGTGCTTGAAGCGGTCCAGGTCCAGAAACAGCACGGCACCCTGGCCGCCGTTTTCCTGCTGGCCGTTGAGAGCCGCCAGCAGGCGGCTTTCGAACAGCGTGCGATTGGGCAGGCCCGTCAGCGGGTCGTGGTGAGCCTGGTAATCGAGCCGGGCCTGGGCGTGCTTGAGGCTGGAGATATCGGCGAAGACCGCGACGAAATGAGTGATCTGTCGGTCGCGGTTGCGCACCGCGCTGATGGTCAGCCAACTGGGATACAGTTCGCCGTTCTTGCGCCGGTTGGATATCTCTCCCTGCCAGTGTCCCTCGGCCGTCAACTGGTGCCACATCGCCGCGTAAAACGCGCTGTCATGCAGGCCGGAAGCCAACAACCGAGGCGTATGGCCCAAGGCCTCGGTTTCGCTGTAGCCGGTGATCTCGGTGAAGGCCCGGTTCACGGCGCTGATGTGCTGTTGCGTATCGGTGATCAGCACGCCTTCGGCAGTGCTTTCGAAAACGGTGGCGGCCTGTTGCAGTTTTTCCTGCATCAGGTGGCGTTCGGTGATATCCCGGGCGATGGTCAGCATGCAGTCTTCGTTGCCGATGGGCAGTGGGCGACTGGACACTTCGCAGAGTCGTATCTGCCCGTCGTTGCGACGGATATGGCAGCTGAAATCCCTGACGAAGCCGTCCCGTTTCAGCAGGTCGAGCATCTGCTTGCGCTCGTTGAGATTGACCCAGATACCCAGGTCCAGCGTGGAGCGGTCTACCGACAGGGCGCTGTTGAAACCGGTAATGCGGCTGAACCCCTCGTTGACCTCAATCAGCAAGCCGTCGCTTTGCCGTGATAGCAGCAGGCCGTCGGGCGAGGCGTGGAACGCTTTGGCGAACTTCTCTTCGGATGTCTGCAATTGCTGCTGGGTTTCCTTGAGCTGGCTGATGTCCCGCACCACCACGACCAGGGCTGGCGTCGTGTCGAGGTCGAAGGGTTCAGCGGAGATCAGCCCGGTGAATACCTGGCCGTTGCTGCGGCGAAAGGGCATTTCCAGGTTGCGAATGCTGCCGGCCTGCAAGCGCTGCAACAGGCTCGGCCCCACGCCTTGGATGCCCCAGATATTCAGTTCGGTTGCGTTGTGCCCCACCACTTCTGCGGCACTCAGGCCGATCTGCTCTTCGAACGCCTTGTTGACCTCCAGCAGGCAACCGTCCAACAGCCGTGCAATCACCAGGATGTCCGGGCACTGGCGGAACACCGAGGCAAATTTCTGCTCCGAAAGGCGCAGCGCTTCCTCGGTGCGCTTGGCTTCGCTGATATCGATCATCAATCCACGTATCAGCGGCTCGTGCCCGTGTTCGATCAGGCTGACAATGTCACGTACCCACAGGCAGCGACCATCGGCTGTGATAACCCGGTAATCGATGCAGTGATCGCGACCCGCCAGCAGTTCATTGTCGCAGTAGGTCTGGGCGCGGATCAGGTCGGCCGGATGAATGATGGTGCGCCAGAAGCCTGGGACCAGCCAATGGGAGAGGGGATAACCCAGCAGGTCTTCGGCATGAGGCGACACGTAGCTGTAAGTGAAATCGCTGACCCTTGCCTCCCAGGCAATGGCCGACAGGCTCTCCACCAGCCCACGGTAATGGTATTCGCTGCTGCGCAGCTCCTGCTCGAGCTCGACGCGGCGAGCGATTTCCGAGCTGAGCCGGCGATTGATGCGAATCACCACTGCCAGTATGCCGACCAGGATCAGTAGCGTAGGCAGGCCGTAAAACAGTAAGTCTGACCAGATCTGGCGATAGTCGTGCATATTGCCGATCCACTTCTGCTGGATCTCGGCGACTTCGGCAGGGTTCATATCCGCCAGGACTTTGTCCAGGATGCCCACCAATACCTTGTTGTCCCGAGGGACGGCCATTGCCAGTTGATAGCGATAAGGCGTTTCCCCGCTGACATAAAGACCTTCGAGCTTGAGTTGGCGCAGGCTCCAGACACTGGAAGCCAGATCGCCCACCACCGCGTCCACTTCATCGGTTGCCAATGCTTGCAGGGCTGAACTGACGTTGGGCAGCGCCACCAGGTTCAGGTCGGGGTGATGGTTGCGCAGCAATTCATGAGGCGCGTAGTTCTCCACCACGGCGATTTTCAGCCCATACAGCTCCTTGAGGCTATGGGGTTGGGCGCCACCCTGATGGGCCAGGATGACAATGGGGAAATCCAGGTAGGGACGGGTAAATGCCAGGTAATTCTGGCGCTCCGGAGTGGACATGATGCCAGGCAACAGGTCGATCTTGCCCTGTACGACCTGCTCCAGCACGGCAGTCCAGCTGGCCGGCTCGATGGGCGTGAGCCTGACGGCCAGCCGTTCACGGATGATCTCGATGTAGTCGGCGGCCAGCCCCTGATAGTGACCTTGATCGTCGCGAAACTCAAACGGCGGCCATGAGGCGTCGACACCCAGGCGCAGGTCGGGGTGGTCCTTGAGCCAGCGGAGCTCCTCATCGGTGAGCGTCAACGCGCCAGCTGTTGCGGTCCAGGTGATCAATGACAGCAAAAGCGCGGCCGTCAGTCTGGGCATCACTGTCTCGTCATGGCTTGGGGAGGATGTTTCGAGTGTAGACGGGCAACAGGGGGTGGGGAGCGTAACGAAGGGGATTTTATCGGCATATGACAAAACCCCCGGCAGGGCCGGGGGTTTTGAAGGTCACTCGTCGAGGAAGGAGCGCAGATGCTCGCTTCGCGTCGGGTGGCGCAGTTTGCGCAACGCCTTGGCTTCGATCTGGCGAATCCGCTCACGGGTTACATCGAACTGCTTACCGACTTCCTCAAGGGTGTGGTCGGTATTCATGTCGATGCCGAAGCGCATGCGCAGTACCTTGGCTTCACGGGCAGTGAGGCCGGAGAGTACTTCGCGAGTCGCCTCCTTGAGACTCTCGACAGTGGCGACATCGATCGGAGACTGCATGGTGGAGTCTTCGATGAAGTCCCCCAGATGGGAGTCTTCGTCATCGCCGATCGGGGTTTCCATGGAGATCGGCTCTTTGGCGATCTTCAATACCTTGCGGATCTTGTCCTCAGGCATTTCCATGCGTTCGCCCAACTCTTCCGGCGTCGGTTCGCGACCCATTTCCTGCAGCATCTGCCGGGAAATGCGGTTGAGCTTGTTGATCGTCTCGATCATGTGCACCGGGATACGGATGGTGCGGGCCTGGTCGGCGATCGAGCGAGTGATCGCCTGACGGATCCACCAGGTGGCATAAGTCGAGAACTTGTAGCCGCGACGATATTCGAACTTGTCCACCGCCTTCATCAGGCCGATGTTGCCTTCCTGGATCAGGTCGAGGAACTGCAGGCCGCGGTTGGTGTACTTCTTGGCGATGGAGATCACCAGACGCAAGTTCGCTTCGACCATCTCTTTTTTCGCGCGACGGGCCTTGGCCTCGCCGATCGACATGCGACGGTTGATGTCCTTGATCTCGGCGATGCTCAGGCCAGTCTCGGCCTCCAGCGCACTGAGCTTCTGCTGGCAACGAATGATGTCCGGCTGCAGGCGGGCAATGGCTTCAGCGTATTTGCTCTTGCCCTTGGCCAGTGCATCGGTCCAGCTTTCGTCGACTTCGTTGCCCGGGAACTGGCGCAGGAAATCAGCGCGTGGCATGCGGGCATCACGCACGCAAAGCTGCATGATCGCGCGCTCTTGCTGACGCAAGCGATCCAGGGCACTGCGAACACGCTCGACCAGGCCTTCGAATTGCTTCGGCACCAGTTTGATCGGCATGAACAACTCGGCCAGCGCCAACAGCTCGGCAATCGCCTGCTTATTGTTGCGGCCGTGCTTCTTCAGCGCCTTGCGGGTGATTTCCATCTGGTCGGCCACGGCGCCGAAACGCTGTGCGGCGATGACCGGATCCGGACCGCTTTCGGCTTCTTCCTCGTCGTCGCTCGCTTCGGCGTCGTCGTCATCGGTGTCATCGTCGGCCTTGACGGCTTTCGCATCGATCGGCGGCGGCACTTCGGCGGCAGGCGGCGCAATGCCGTCGTCCGGGTCGATATAGCCGCTCAGGACGTCGGACAGGCGGCCACCTTCGGTGGTGACGCGGGTGTACTCGGAGAGAATATGGTCAACCGTGCCAGGGAAGTGCGCGATTGCGCCCATCACTTCACGGATGCCTTCTTCAATACGCTTGGCGATTTCGATTTCGCCTTCACGTGTGAGGAGCTCTACCGTACCCATTTCACGCATGTACATGCGCACGGGGTCCGTGGTGCGACCAATGTCGGTCTCGACCGCTGCCAACGCTGCGGCCGCTTCTTCAGCGGCCGCCTCGTCGGTATCGGCGTCGGCCAGCATAAGGGCATCCTTATCTGGAGCAACCTCGAATACGTTGATCCCCATGTCATTGATCATGCGGATGATGTCTTCCACCTGTTCCGGATCTGAAATATCCTCCGGCAGGTGGTCGTTGACCTCCGCGTAAGTCAGGTAGCCCTGCTCACGACCCAATAGGATCAACTCTTTGATACGAGACTGCTGTTGCGCTTTTCCGGACATAACACCCTATCCACTGAAGGTCTTGGCGGGCAAAAAACAAGCCGAGGATTATACCTGAGCTGTGACCTCACGCGCCAGTTGAGGTCGGGTTTGATGCGCAAACATTGCGGCTGAGTAAGTCGCGCAATTGGTTTTTCTCTTCGCTGGTCAACTCGCTCTGGCGAGCTTTTCGCAGAAGTTGTTCCAGATTTCGCTCGCGTTGGCGGGCGGACAAGCTAGTAATGGTGTCGAAAAACTGTTGTTCAAGGTTGTCTCCATCAATCAGCCATTCCTTCTCGGCCAAGGCCTTCAAGAGGCGTCCCTGCTCGGTACCGTGCCACCGTGCGATCAACTGGAAAGAGTTTAGCTTGGGGTTCTTCTGCACGGCTTCAAGGAGAGCGACCAGCAATTGCGTATTGCTGTGGTCCTCGGCGGCGAAGTGCCCTGCGTCCTCTACTTTTTCCGCCAGTTGCGGGTGATGCAGCAAGGTGCGCAAGGCGGCCAGTGTCGGGGGTTCGACGGCGGCCGGCACGCGCGGGGCACGTGGCTGGTCGCGATCGCCGCGCTTGCCGTTCTTGTCCCAGGGTTTCTTGTCCCATTTCTTGCCGCCGCTGCCGGGTTTTTTCGGCGTCCATTCCTGCTGGGGGGCGTAATCCTGCTGGGGTTGATGATAGTCGGCGAAATCCGGCATCGCGTCGTAATCGATGCCCGGGTCATACGCCGGCGGCGCCTCCTGGGGGGCGCTGTGCACCAGTTGATTGACCGCTTCGCTATTGAGCCCGGTGATTTCGGTCAGGCGCTGACGCATGAGCGTGCGCAGATTGGCGCCGGGCACCTTGTCGATCAGCGGCGCCGCGAGGGTGGCCATGTGGGCCTTGCCTTCGAGGGAGCGTGGATCGGCTTCTTCGGTCAACTGCTGGAAAAAATAGTCGGCCAGCGGTTGTGCGTGCTGGTTGATCCGCGCGCGGAACGCGTCGGTGCCTTCGGAGCGCACCAGGGTGTCCGGGTCCTCGCCCTCGGGCAGGAACAGGAAGCGTGCCCGCCGGCCGTCCTGCAGGCACGGCAAGGTAGCCTCCAGTGCGCGCCAGGCGGCGTTGCGACCGGCCTGGTCGCCGTCGAAGCAGAACAGCACATTGGGCACGACGCGAAACAGGCGCTTCATGTGCTCTTCGCTGGTGGCTGTGCCCAGGGTCGCGACGGCGTTGCGCAGGCCTTGCTGGGCCAGGGCTATCACGTCCATGTAGCCCTCGACGACGATGATTTCGTCGAGGTTGCGGTTGTTCTTGCGCGCTTCGTACAGGCCGTAGAGTTCCTGGCCCTTATGGAATACCGGGGTTTCCGGGGAGTTCAGGTACTTCGGCTTGTCATCGCCCAGCACCCGGCCACCAAAGGCGATGATCCGCCCGCGCGTGTCGCGGATCGGAAACATGACCCTGTCGCGAAAGCGGTCGTAGCGCTTGCCGGTTTCGGCGTTTTCGATCAGCAGGCCTGCGTCGATCATGGCACGCTGCTGCAGCGTATCGCTGCTTAGATGCTTGTACAGGTTGTCCCAGCCGGGCGGGGCGAAGCCGAGGCCGAAATCCCGGGCGATTTCGCCAGTCAGGCCGCGGCCCTTGAGATAATCCACCGCGGCCTTGCGCGCCGGATGGCTCTTGAGGGCCTGGCGATAGAAATCGGCCGCCGCTGTCAGCAGTGGGTAGAGCGGTGAGTCGGTCGGTTGGCGCGGCTTGTGCGGTCGACCGCTTTCCTCGCGGGGAATTTCCATGCCGGCGGCTTTGGCCAGTTCTTCGACGGCCTGGGGGAAGTCCAGGTTGTCGTGGTCCATGAGGAAGCCGAGGGCATTGCCGCCCGCGCCGCAACCGAAGCAATAATAGAACTGCTTGTCGGGGCTGACGCTGAAAGAGGGCGTTTTCTCTTTGTGAAACGGACAGCAGGCCGTGTAGTTCTTGCCTGCTTTCTTCATTTGCAGGCGAGAGCTGACCACGTCGACGATGTCGGTGCGGTTCAGGAGGTCGTCAATAAAGCTCTGGGGAATCAGCCCGGCCATGGCGTTCTCATCATCACTGCGCGAAATATGGACCCGAAATCGGCAGGCGTAACCGGGTCTGGGTTTGAGACACGCTGAATCGGTGGCTCGACCGGGTCGTCTGCATCATCGCTGTCGGGAAGTGTATCTGCCGATAATCCACTGACGTTAATAACTATCAGTATTCGACTGTTTGAATGTGTTGCGCTGAGTCCGGTAACGGCCGGTCAGGCCACGGATAGCTCATGAAGCGGGCACGCAGGCGGGTGCCTTGGGCTGATCGTCGTTAGAGGAATCAGGGTGTGCTCGTCGGTAGCCTTGGAAGGCTCGTCAGGAAAGACGTGCACCGCTGGCAAAAGAGCCAGGTCTGACGCGGTGAAGCGGTTGTCTTGGTCGCGTCTGCGGCTTTGACGGTGAAGCATCAAGCGTTATTCCGCAAATGCCATAAGCCCGGCTTGAAGGCCGGGCTTGGCAGAAGCTTGCTACGGACGTCTGTGTATTAGTACAGGCGTACGGCGCGGCGCTGTTCGCGCTGAACTTTCTTGGCGTGACGCTTAACAGCGGCTGCTGCCTTGCGCTTACGCTCAGAAGTCGGCTTCTCGTAGAATTCGCGGCTACGAACTTCAGCCAGAACACCGGCTTTTTCGCAGGAGCGCTTGAAACGACGCAGAGCTACGTCGAAGGGTTCGTTCTCTTTTACTTTGACGGCTGGCATCCAGAGCTACCTTCATTCATTACCGGGGTCAACATCCTCGCGGCAAAAGAGCACTTGAAGACGTCGGTTTTTAAGGGTTGCGGATGTTAACCCCTCAACGCTCGGAATGCAAAGCCTCTGATCGAAAACCGCTGGTCGGGGCACAACGCGGCGACTATTATGCGCGCCTTCGAATTCAGCCTCTACAAGGCGCAAACCCATGCTAGTACTGGGATTAGAAACCTCCTGCGACGAAACCGGTGTCGCACTTTACGACAGTGAGCGCGGCCTGCTGGCCGATGCGCTGTTCAGCCAGATCGACCTGCACCGCGCCTACGGCGGGGTGGTGCCTGAACTTGCCTCCCGCGATCACGTCAAGCGCATGCTGCCCTTGATCCGCCAGGTCCTGGCCGAAGCCGGCTGCATGCCGACCGAGATCGACGGCATCGCCTACACCGCCGGCCCGGGGCTGGTGGGCGCGTTGCTGGTTGGCGCTTCCTGTGCCCAGGCGCTGGCCTTTGCCTGGGGGATTCCGGCCCTGGGTGTGCATCACATGGAAGGCCATTTATTGGCACCGATGCTGGAGTCGCAACCGCCCCAATTCCCGTTGGTCGCTTTGTTGGTATCGGGCGGCCATACACAGCTCATCCGGGTCGACGGCATCGGCCAATACGAGCTGCTTGGCGAAACCCTCGACGATGCCGCCGGTGAAGCATTCGACAAGACGGCGAAAATGATGGGGCTCAATTATCCCGGTGGGCCGGAAATTTCCCGGCTTGCAAGCCAAGGGGCCGATGGACGCTTCGTGTTCCCGCGGCCGATGTGCGACCGTCCCGGCCTGGATTTCAGTTTCAGTGGGCTGAAGACCTTCGCCCTGAACACCTGGCAGCAGTGCGTCAGCGCCGGGGACGACAGTGAGCAAGCCCGTTGCGACATCTCGCTGGCGTTCCAGCAGGCCGTGGTGGAGACTTTGACCATCAAGTGCAAGCGTGCCCTGAAGCAGGCCGGGCTCAAGCGCCTGGTGATCGCCGGGGGCGTGAGTGCGAACAAGGCCTTGCGCACATCGCTGGAGAAAATGCTCGGTGACATGAAGGGCGACGTTTACTACGCCCGGCCGGAGTTCTGCACAGATAACGGCGCGATGATTGCCTTTGCCGGCTGCCAGCGTTTACAGGCGGGCCAGCAGGAAAGCCTGGCAATCAGCGTGCAGGCGCGCTGGCCCATGGAGCAGTTGGCCCCCCTGTGAAACGGCCTTTAAAAATGCCGTTCGCGCCCGGCGAACAGGTCGCGTAGATTGCCCCGGTGGCGCCAGACGATCAGTGCGACCAGCACGGTCATTGGCAGCAAGGCCGCCGGCTCCTGCCAGGCCAGCAATGGCAGGGTCAACGGTGTGGCGATCAGCGCGGCCAGGGAGCTGGTGCGGGTCAGGTAGAACGTCAGCAGCCAGGCACAGACAGCCAGCAGGGCGGCGGGCGGATACAGGCCCAGCAGCATGCCGGCGGCGGTGGCGACGCCCTTGCCGCCACGGAAGCGGAAGTACAGAGGGAACAGGTGGCCGATGACGGCGCAAACCCCGATCCAGGCCTGTTGCTGCAACGAGAGCCCTGCAAGGCTGGCGATCAATACCGGGACAAGGCCTTTGCAGAGGTCGCCCAGCAGGGTCAGGATGGCGAGCTTGCGTCCGGCCAGGCGCAGCATGTTGGTGGCGCCGGCATTGCCTGAGCCACTCATTCGCGGATCCGGGCGACCGGTCAGGCGGCTGAGCAAAATGGCGAAGGACAGCGAGCCGAGCAGGTAGGCGAGAATCGCCAGTAACCAAAACATGCTAACTATTCCGGGCGAGGACGCCCTGATTCTAACGGGGCATCGCGCCCTTGTCGTGCTGCGGAGAAGAGTGCTTGGACAGAGTGTTTATCGAGGGCCTGGAAGTCGACACGGTAATCGGTGCCTACGACTGGGAGCGAGGTATCCGGCAGTGCCTGCGGCTTGACCTGAGCTTCGCCTGGGACAATCGCCCGGCGGCCGCGGGTGATGACCTGACCCTGGCGCTCGACTATGCCAGCGTGTCGTCGCGCATCCAGGCGTTTGCCGAGCAGGCGCAGTTCCAGTTGGTCGAGACCTTCGCCGAGCGACTGGCCCAGGAGCTGATGGATGAGTTCAAGATCACCTGGCTGCGTCTGAAAGTGACCAAGCCTGGCGCCGTACCGGCGGCCAGCGGCGTTGGCGTGGAGATCGAGCGCGGATGTCGCTGACTCAGGTTTTTCTCGGGCTCGGCAGCAATATCGAGCGCGAAACCCATTTGCGCGCCGGTCTTGAGGCCTTGGCCGGCTTCCTCGTGGACATGCGCTGTTCGGCCGTGTTCGAGAGCCAGCCAGTGGGGATCAAGAGCGGGCCGTTCTTCAATTTTGTCGTCTCGGCCTTCACGGACCTGCCGCTGATGGAGTTGGATCGTCGCCTCAAGTTCATCGAGGCGGACAACGGTCGTTATGCGCCAGACCGCAAGGGACTGCCACTGGATATCGACGTGTTGTTGTATGGCGAACAGGTCGGCAACTTCGATGGGCTGATCCTGCCGCGTGCGGAAATCCTCAAGAACGCCTTCGTCCTGTGGCCTTTGTCGTTGATCGCGCCGGATCGGATTCACCCGGGCGTGGGCAAGCGCTTTGCCACGTTGTGGGAAGAAGCGCAGATCGACCAGGTGCTGGCGCCGGTGGCTTTCGAGTGGCGCGGCCAGCAGCTTACGCCATCGAATCTGCGCTGAAGCGCCTGCCGCTATCGCGAGCAGGCTCGCTCCCACAGAGGATTTCAGTCGAACACAAGACATGTGTCCACTGAGAGTCACTGTGGGAGCGAGCTTGCTCGCGATGACGGCGGAACATCCAGCAAAAATGCAAACTGACACGACCTCCCGTCAGCTCGCCGCTTCCTTATAGGCTTTCAACGCCTTGAGCCGCTCACGCTTGATCGCCTCACCCAGCTGCGGCCCCTTGAAGCCTTTCTCCAGCAAAGGCTGCACCGCCACCGCGCGGGCCGCTGCTGCGGCGCCACGCAGATAGTCAGCCTGTGGATAACTTCGCTGCTCAAGCCCCTTGCGCCCCCGAGCGTCCATCTCGCAGGCCGCGATGAATTCCTCGAAGCGCTGGGGCCGACGGTACACATCAAAACTTTGTAGCAGCTCAAGCAGAGTAGATGCCTTCAGTTCAAGCGCGCGATGACCATGTGTGTGGTATTGGCCCACCAATAGCGCCAGTTCCTGACAGTCGCGCGGCGCCTTGAAGCGCTCGCTGACGGCTTTGATCAGCTTCAAGCCCGTGTGCTCATGAGCGATGTGTCGCGGCCATTCGTGCTGGGGCGTCAGGCCTTTACCCAAGTCATGGAGCAGGCAGGCCCAGCGGACCGTTAGCGGCTGTTGATGCCGTGCTGCCTGTTCCAGCACGCTCAGGGTATGGACACCGGTATCGATTTCCGGGTGATGGGCTTCAGGTTGTGGCACGCCGAACAGCGCGTCGACTTCGGGCATCAAGACCCTGAGGGCTGTGCAGTCGCGTAAGACCTGAATAAATACCTGTGGTTGCTTTTCCATCAGCGCGCGGGAAATTTCTTTCCAACTGCGCTCGGCCGTCAACGCCTCCAGTTCGCCGGACTCGCTGAGCTGGCGCATCAGTTCAAGGGTTTCGCCCGCCACCTTGAAACCCAGCGGCGCATAACGGGCGGCAAAGCGGGCAACCCGCAGGACTCTGAGCGGATCTTCGGCGAAAGCGGGGGAAACGTGACGCAGCACCCGGGCTTCCAAATCGCGCTGGCCGTGGTACGGATCGGTCAGGTTGCCAAGTTCATCTTCAGCCATGGCGTTGATGGTCAAGTCCCTGCGGACCAGGTCTTCTTCCAGGGTGACTTCAGGGCTGGCATGGAACACGAAGCCGCCATAGCCGCGGCCGCTCTTGCGCTCGGTGCGGGCGAGGGCGTATTCCTCGCCGGTCTTCGGGTCGAGGAATACCGGAAAGTCGGCCCCCACGGGGCGAAAACCCTTGGCGAGCATTTCCTCGGCGGTGGCTCCCACCACGACCCAATCGACGTCGGTGACGGGAATGCCCAGCAGGCGATCGCGTACGGCGCCGCCAACTTTATAGATCTGCATAAAAAACCTCCGTTGGTCCGACAGGATAACCTTTGCGTCAGACGTCCGGAGGCGAAAACGGGATCAAAGATGAATGACGGCCAGGTCCAGGCGGCCATAATCGCCTTCGGCTTGTTCGCCTTTGGGAGGGACATGGTGGGTTTTCATCACTTGGTCGCCTTGCAGGGTTTCCAGGTGGATGTCGAAGCCCCAAAGGCGATGCAGGTGCTTGAGCACTTCATCGGTGGAGTCCCCCAGTGGTTTGCGGTTGTGCGCCTGGTGCCGCAGTGTCAGCGAGCGGTCTCCGCGGCGGTCGATGCTGTAGATCTGTACATTGGGCTCGCGATTACCCAGGTTGTACTGCGCCGCCAGGGTTTCGCGGATGATGCGATAGCCGCTCTCATCGTGAATGGCAGGTACCACCAGGTCATCTTTCTGGTCGTCATCCAGGATGCTGAACAGTTTCAGGTCGCGAATCACCTTGGGCGAAAGGTACTGCAGGATGAAGCTTTCGTCCTTGAAGCTGCTCATGGCGAATTTAATGGCGGACAACCAGTCCGAACCGGCGATTTCCGGGAACCAGCGACGATCTTCCTCGGTGGGGTTTTCGCACATGCGCCGAATGTCGCGGTACATGGCGAAACCCAGTGCGTAAGGATTGATGCCGCTGTAGTACGGGCTGTCGAAGCCAGGTTGGAACACCACGCTGGTGTGTGACGTCAGGAACTCCATCATGAAGCCGTCGGTGACCAGGCCTTCGTCGTACAGGTTGTTCATCAGCGTGTAGTGCCAGAACGTGGCCCAGCCTTCGTTCATTACCTGGGTTTGGCGCTGTGGATAGAAGTACTGGGCGATCTTGCGCACGATGCGCACGATTTCCCGCTGCCACGGTTCCAGCAGCGGCGCATGTTTTTCAATGAAATAGAGAATGTTCTCCTGGGGCTCGGCAGGGAAGCGGGCATTGTCTTTTTCGTTGTACTTGTCCGCGCCCTTGGGAATGGTGCGCCAAAGATCGTTGATCTGCTTTTGCAGGTGTTCTTCGCGGTCCTTCTGGCGCCGGCGTTCTTCTTCGGCGGAAATCGGATACGGTCGTTTGTAGCGGTCCACGCCGTAGTTCATCAGGGCATGGCAGGAGTCCAGCAGGTCCTCCACCGCGTCGATACCGTGGCGCTCCTCGCATTGCATGATGTACTGCTTGGCGAACACCAGGTAATCGATGATCGAACTGGCATCGGTCCATGTGCGGAACAGGTAGTTGCCCTTGAAGAAGCTGTTGTGCCCGTAGCAGGCATGCGCCACCACCAGGGCCTGCATGCAGATGGTGTTTTCCTCCATCAGGTAGGCGATGCAGGGGTCGGAATTGATCACGATCTCATAGGCCAGCCCCATCTGGCCGCGGCTGTAGGATTTCTCGGTGCTGAGGAAGTGCTTGCCGTAGGACCAGTGGTGATAGCCCAGCGGCATGCCGACCGACGCGTAGGCGTCCATCATTTGCTCGGCGGTGATCACCTCGATCTGGTTCGGGTAGGTGTCGAGGGCATAACGGTCCGCGATACGGCTGATTTCGCGGTCGTAGGCCTTGATCAGCTCGAATGTCCATTCGGAGCCGGTGGAAATGGGCTGGCGTTTCTGCTCTTTTTTGGCGGTCATGTCACTAACCTGCGCTGGAAGAGTTCACGGAAGACCGGGTAGATATCCCCGGCCGAGACCAGTTGCTGTTGGGCGAATGTGTCGGAAAATGCTTCGGCAATCCGTTCGTATTCGTACCACAACGCCTGGTGTTCCCGTGGAGTAATTTCCACATAGGTGTAGTACTGGACGAACGGCATGATCTGGTTGATCAGGATGTCACGGCAGATCGGTGAATCGTCGTTCCAGTTGTCACCGTCCGACGCCTGGGCCGCATAGATGTTCCATTCGTTGGCGGGGTAGCGTTCGGCCATGATTTCCTGCATCAGCTTCAAGGCACTGGAGACAATGGTGCCGCCGGTTTCCCTGGAGTAGAAGAACTCCTCCTCGTCCACTTCCCGGGCGCTGGTGTGGTGGCGGATGAACACCACATCGATCTTGTCGTAGTTCCGTTTCAGGAACAGGTACAGCAGGATGAAGAAGCGCTTGGCGATGTCCTTGGTGGCCTGGGTCATGGAGCCGGAAACGTCCATCAGGCAAAACATCACCGCCTTGGAGCTGGGGTTTGGCTGTTTCACCAGCAGGTTGTACTTGAGGTCGAACGTATCGAGGAACGGAACGCGGTGGATGCGTGCGCTGAGTTTCTCGATTTCCGCTTCCAGGTCCTGAATGTCGCCGAAGTTGTCGGGTTCTTCGCGTTTCAGGCGAGCCAGTTCTTCCTTGGCTTCGCGCAATTTGGCCCGGCTGCTGCCCGATAGCGCGATGCGCCGGGCGTGGGCCGAACGAAGGGTGCGGATGATGTTGATGCGTGACGGGTTGCCTTCATTGCTGATACCGGCACGCACGGTCTTGAAGGTGTCGGTCCCGGTCAGGTTGCGCTTGACCAGGTTCGGCAGCTCCAGGTCCTCGAACATGAACTCCAGGAATTCCTCCTGGGTGATCTGGAAGACAAACTCATCCATGCCTTCGCCGGAGTTGCCGGCCTTGCCAGGGCCCTTGCCGCCACCGCCGCCCTGGGGCCGGGGGATGTGCTCGCCACTGGTGAATTCCTTGTTACCAGGGTGTACGACGGTCTGTTTTCCGCCGCGACCATGGTGAAGCACCGGCTCGTCGATGTCGCGGCCGGGGATGCTGATCTGTTCGCCGTGTTCCATATCGGTAATGGAACGCCGGCTGACCGCCTCTTCGACGGCCTTCTTGATGTGGTCACGGTAACGCCGCAGAAACCGCTGGCGGTTCACCGTGCTCTTGTTCTTGCCATTAAGGCGTCGGTCGATCACATAGCTCATAGGCCCCTCCAGGGGAGCTTCAAGTCGTAAGCCTCAAGCCGTAAGGGGCGTGGCGCCGAGCCCTGGGCTCGACGCCGCTCCCTTGCAGTTTGTAGCTAGAAGCTTGCCGCTGCTTACTGCGATTTCCGGACCCGCAGGTACCACTCGGAAAGCAGTCGTACCTGTTTGTCGGTGTAGCCACGTTCGACCATGCGTGTGACAAAATCGTTGTGTTTTTGCTGGTCCTCCTTGCTGGCCTTGGCGTTGAAGCTGATGACGGGCAGCAGGTCTTCGGTGTTGGAGAACATTTTCTTCTCGATGACCACCCGCAGCTTTTCATAGCTGAGCCAGGTTGGGTTCTTGCCGTTGTTGTTGGCCCGGGCGCGCAGTACGAAGTTGACGATTTCGTTGCGGAAATCCTTCGGATTGCTGATGCCCGCCGGTTTCTCGATTTTTTCCAGTTCCTCGTTGAGGGCCACGCGATTGAGTATTTCGCCGGTTTCCGGGTCGCGGTATTCCTGGTCCTGGATCCAGAAGTCTGCGTACAGCACGTAGCGGTCGAAGATGTTCTGGCCGTATTCGCTGTAGGACTCCAGGTACGCCGTCTGGATTTCCTTGCCGATGAACTCGATGTAGCGCGGGGCCAGGTATTCCTTGAGGAAGCGCAGGTAGCGCTCGCGGGTTTCGGCCTGGAACTGTTCCTGTTCGATCTGCTGTTCCAGCACATACAGCAGGTGAACCGGGTTGGCGGCAATTTCGTGGGGGTCGAAGTTGAAGACCTTGGACAGGATCTTGAACGCGAAGCGTGTGGACAGCCCGTTCATCCCTTCATCGACGCCGGCGTTGTCGCGGTATTCCTGGATCGACTTGGCCTTCGGATCGGTGTCCTTGAGGTTCTCACCGTCGTACACACGCATCTTCGAATAGATATTGGAGTTTTCCGGCTCCTTGAGACGCGACAGCACCGTGAACTGGGCCAGCATCTTCAGGGTGTCGGGGGCGCAATGAGCCTTGGACAGCGAGCTGTTGAACAGCAGCTTGTCGTAGATCTTCACCTCGTCGGTCACTCGCAGGCAGTACGGCACCTTGACGATATAGATCCGGTCGATGAAGGCTTCGTTGTTCTTGTTGTTGCGGAAGGTATGCCATTCCGACTCGTTGGAGTGCGCCAGCAGGATGCCGGTGAACGGAATAGCCCCCAGGCCCTCGGTGCTGTTGTAGTTGCCTTCCTGGGTGGCGGTCAGCAGCGGGTGCAGCACCTTGATAGGTGCCTTGAACATTTCGACGAACTCCATCAGGCCCTGGTTGGCCCGGCACAGCGCGCCCGAGTAACTGTAGGCGTCGGCGTCGTTCTGTGGGAATTCTTCCAGCTTGCGGATATCGACCTTGCCCACCAGGGCCGAGATGTCCTGGTTGTTTTCGTCCCCCGGCTCGGTCTTGGCTACCGCGATCTGGTTGAGGATCGAGGGGTAGAGCTTGACCACCCGGAACTGGCTGATATCACCGCCGAACTCGGCCAGGCGCTTGGTCGCCCATGGCGACATGATGGTATTGAGGTAGCGGCGTGGAATACCGAAGTCTTCCTCGAGGATCGCGCCGTCCTCCGTGGCATTGAACAGCCCCAGGGGCGATTCGAACACCGGCGAGCCCTTGATGGCATAGAAGGGCACTTTCTCAATCAGTTGCTTGAGTTTTTCGGCCAGGGACGATTTACCGCCACCCACGGGGCCGAGCAGATAAAGGATTTGTTTCTTCTCTTCCAGGCCTTGGGCGGCATGGCGGAAATAGGACACGATCTGTTCGATGCATTCTTCCATCCCGTGGAAGTCCGCAAAGGCCGGATAGCGGCGAATCACCTTGTTGGAGAAGATGCGCGAGAGCCTCGAGTTGGTCGAGGTATCCAGCAGCTCCGGTTCTCCGATGGCCAGCAACAGACGCTCCGCAGCTGACACATAGGCACTGCGGTCCTGCTTGCAGAGTTCGAGGTATTCCTGCAGCGAGTATTCCTCTTGCCGCGTGGACTCGAAACGTTGCTGGAAGTGGCTAAAAATGCTCATGACGTCACCTCGCTCGATACGTGGAGCCGGTGTCGGATCAATCAGTCGATGCTGGACAGCCGCTGGGAACCCAGTTGCCGTTTACCCCCCAGAATGCTTTCAAGAATGCAGGCTCCTGAAAGCTGACTCCCGATGACCCGCGCGCCGGTGTACCGGCTCTCCCCTGTTTTGGATGGCCTGAGGCTAAGGATAGTTCGGAATCGCGGAGGTAAAGGTGGAATACGTAATTAGTTGTGGCAGACCGTTCGTCTGCCATCGCTCAAGCCCACGGTTCACGCGGGCTTGGCCGGGATAAAAAATTATTCGGCGGCGCCTTGCGCTGTTTCTGCAGGATACGTCACGCGCCACAACTCAAAACCACCGTCCAGGCTGTAGACATCGGTGAAGCCCTGGCTGATCAGATAGGCGGCTGCGCTCTGGCTGGAGTTGCCGTGATAGCAGACCACGACGGTCGGCGCATCGAGGTCGGCGGCACGGATGAAGTCGGCGATGGAATGGTTATCCAGGTGCTTGGCGCCACTGATGTGCAGAGCCGCAAACGTGGCTGGGTCGCGAACGTCGACGACGACCGCGCCTTGCTCGCGCAGGGCATGGGCTTGTTCGGGTGGGATGCGTTTGAATTCGGTCATGAGGGACTCCTGTAGCTTGAGCGCAACGCCGGTCAAACGGCGGTGCCGGCCGGCAATGGTGCAGCGGTCGGGTGATGGATTCTGGCGTGGCCCTGTTCGTCGCAATCGCAACGCAGACGCTCGCCCGTGTCGACGTTCATCAGCGTCATGGCGCTGCCCCACACGCAGCCGGTATCGAGGGCGAAGACGCCGGGTTCGTCGCATTGACCTCCCAGTGCCGCCCAGTGCCCGAAAATGATTTTCAGGTGACGGGTCTTGCGCTCGCTGTGCTTGAACCAGGGGGCATAGCCGGGGGGGGCGGTCTCGATGCCTTCCTTGCCCTTGAGGTCGAGCTTGCCGTCGCGGGTGCAGAAACGCATGCGTGTGAAATAATTGGTGATGACGCGAAGGCGAGCGCTGCCGGTGAGGTCGTTGTCCCACTTGACCGGCTCGTTGCCGTACATGCCATCCAGGTAGGGCGCGAACAGATTGTCGTCGCGCAGGGCCTGTTCCACCTCGCCGGCGCACTTGAGCGCTTTGCGCAGGGACCACTGGGGCGGGATGCCGGCATGGACCAGCGCCAGGTTGCGTGCCTCGTCGTAGTGTATGAGCTTTTGCTGGCGCAGCCACTCCAGCAGTTCAACGCAATCGGGGGCGTCGAGGATTTCCCTCAAGGTGTCGGATTTTTTCAGGCGCTCGATGTTCTGCCAGGCGGCCAACAGGTGCAGGTCGTGGTTGCCGAGCACGCACACCAGCGACTGGCGGATGCCGTAGAGAAAACGCAATGTCTCAAGGGATTGCGGGCCACGGTTGACCAGGTCACCCACCAGCCACAGCGTGTCTTCCCGGGGATCGAAGGCGACGCGTTCCAATAGGCATTTGAGCGGATCGAGGCAGCCTTGCAGATCGCCGACCGCATACGTGGCCATTAGTGCAGCGCTCCGGGCACGGCCAGGCGAAAGGGCTTGATGACAGCGTCGAAGCGCGTGCCGTCCTCGGCCAGCATCTGGTAGGTACCCTGCATGGTGCCGACCTTGGTGGTCATCACGGTCCCGCTGCTGTAGCTGTGGCTTTTACCGGCGTCGATCAACGGCTGCTGGCCGACAACGCCTTCACCACGCACTTCTTCGACATGGCCGTCGCCATCGGTGATGACCCAGTGCCGCGACAGCAGCCTGGCCGGCAAGGAGCCGTTGTTGCGCACGGTAATGCTGTAGGCGAAGGCGAAGCGGTCATGCTCGGGTTGCGACTGTTCTGCCAGAAAACGGGTGGTGACGCTGACGTCGACCTGGTAACGAGGATCAGACATGCAAATAAGGCCTTAAAAACGAAGCGGGACGCGGGCGCGACTCAGGAGATCAGTCTAGGCCAAGTATCGGGTAGTAGACCAGACTGGCGTACTGCCCGATAGCGCTTGTCACCCGTTCAGTTGGCGTCGGCTTGCGGGGCGACCTGTTCGCTGAGCTTGTCGGCCAGGCGTACGAAAGCCGCCAGGTCCAGTTGCTCGGGGCGCAGGCTGCCGTCGACGCCGGCGGCTTCGATTTCAGCGCTGCTGAGCAACAGTTTCAAGGTGTTGCGCAAGGTTTTGCGGCGTTGGTTGAACGCTTCGCGCACCACCCGCTCCAGCAGGCGATGATCCTTGGCCGGGTGCGGCAGGACGGCATGAGGTACCAGGCGGACGATGGCCGAATCGACTTTCGGCGGCGGGTTGAATGCACCCGGACCGACGTTGAACAGGTGTTCGACCCGGCAATGGTACTGGACCATGATCGACAGGCGACCCCAATCGCCACCGCCAGGGCCGGCGGCGAGGCGCTCGACCACTTCCTTCTGCAGCATGAAGTGCATGTCGCGGATCAGGCTGGCGTTGCTCAGCAGATGGAAGATCAGCGGTGTGGAGATGTTGTACGGCAGGTTTCCCACCACCCGCAGGCTGTTCGGCGCGGCATTCAGGCTATTGAAGTCGAACTTCAGCGCGTCGCCCTGGTGCAGGTTGAAATTGCTCTTGCCGGCGAACTGCTGGTTAAGGATCGGGACCAGGTCCTTGTCCAGTTCCACCACGTCCAGTTGCGCGCCGCTGTCGAGCAGGCCCTCGGTCAGGGCGCCCTGGCCCGGCCCGATTTCCAGCAGGCGGTCATCGGGCTTGGCCCGGATAGAGCGCAGGATACGATCGATCACGCCAGCGTCATGCAGGAAGTTCTGGCCGAAGCGCTTGCGCGCGCGGTGTTGGTATTGCTCGGTCATAAATGGGTCTCGGCCATCTGGTAGGCGGTTTCCAGGGCGACTTGCAGGCTGCCGGTATCGATCTTGCCGCTGCCGGCCAGGTCCAGGGCGGTGCCATGGTCCACGGAGGTACGGATGATCGGCAGGCCCAACGTCACGTTGACTGCCGCGCCGAAGCCTTTGTACTTCAGCACGGGCAGGCCCTGGTCGTGGTACATCGCCAGCACCGCATCGCAGTGCTCCAGATATTTGGGGGTAAACAGAGTGTCGGCAGGCAGCGGGCCACGCAGGTCCATGCCCTCGCTGCGCAAGCGCTCCAAAGTGGGTTCGATGATGTCGATTTCTTCACGGCCCAGATGCCCGCCTTCGCCGGCATGGGGATTGAGCCCGCAGACCAGGATGCGTGGCCGGGCGATGCCGAATTTTTCCTGGAGATCGGCGTGCAGGATGCGCGTGACCCGCTCCAGGCGTTCCGGGGTGATGGCGTCGGCGATGTCCCGCAAGGGCAGGTGAGTGGTCACCAGCGCCACACGCAGGCCGCGGGTGGCGAGCATCATCACCACTTGCGTGGTATGGGTCAGGTCCGCCAGGAATTCGGTATGTCCGGAAAAGGCAATCCCGGATTCATTGATCACGCCCTTGTGCACCGGTGCGGTGATCATGCCGGCGAACGCCCCGTCCAGGCAGCCTTGGCCGGCGCGGGTCAGGGTTTGCAGGACGAACGCGGCGTTGGCCTTGTCCAGCTGCCCGGTGACGACCGGGGCGCCCAAGGGCGTATCCCAGACATACAGGCTGTTGGCGGGTGCCGGGGCATCCGGCCAGGCCTGCGGCGTCACCGGCAACAGGTCGACGGCCACCCCCAGTTGCGCGGCCCGTTCAAGGAGCAGGTCGCGACTGGTGATGGCAATCAGAGGATACGGCTGGGGGTGCGAGGCGAGCAGCAGGCACAGGTCGGGACCGATGCCGGCTGGTTCGCCGGGTGTCAGCGCGAAACGCTTGGGTTTCACTGCGCTGCCTGGTCTGCACCAGGAAGTTTGATTTCAACGTAGGCTTCGTCGCGAATCTGACGCAGCCAGGTTTGCAGCTCTTCGTCATATTTGCGATTGCGCAGTACGGTCATTGCCTGCTGTTCGCGCGCCTGGGTGGTGCTGTCGGTGGCGCGACGGCCAAGGACTTCCAGTACGTGCCAGCCATAGGGGCTCTTGAACGGCTTGGACAGTTGGCCTTGCGGGGTACTGGCCATGACCTGGCGGAACTCGGGAACCAGTGCATTCGGGTCAACCCAGTTCAGATCGCCGCCGTTGAGGGCCGACCCCGGGTCTTCGGAGAAACTCTTCGCCAGTTCGGCGAAGTCTTCGCCCGCTTCGATGCGGTCGTAGAGTTTTTCCGCCAGGCGCTTGGTCTCGGCTTCGCTGCGAATCTCGCTTGGCTTGATCAGGATGTGGCGAACATGCACTTCGTCACGGACCTGGGTTCCGCCACCGCGCTTTTCCAGCACTTTCAGGATAATGAAGCCGCCTGGGGTACGTGCTGGCTGGGTGATGTCGCCCACGGCCATGGCACTCAGTTCACGGTCGAACGGAGGCGGCAGTTGAGCGGGCTTGCGCCAGCCCATGTCGCCGCCTTCCAGGGCGTTGTCGCTGCCCGATTTGGCGATGGCCATCTGGCTGAAATCAGCGCCTTGCTTGAGCTGCTGGTAGACATCCATTGCCTGGCGATAAGCGCTCTGGATGGCTTCGGAGTTGGCGCTTTCCGGGGTAGGAATCAGGATGTTCGCCAGGTGCAGCTCTTCGGAAAGCTGCATCTTGCCCAGGTCGGAGGCGAGGAAATTCTTCACTTCCTGCTCCGATACCTGGATACGTTCGGCGACACGGCGCTGGCGCACACGGCTGATGACCATTTCGCGACGGATCTGATCGCGGGCGTCCTCGTAGGAGAGGCCGTCGCGAGCCAGGGCGGCGCGGAACTGGTCGATGCTCATGTTGTTGCGCTGGGCAATGGTGCCGACGGCCTGGTTCAGCTCTTCATCGGTGATGCGAATGCCGGAACGCTCGCCGATCTGCAGTTGCAGGTTTTCGACGATCAGGCGTTCGAGCACTTGCTGGTCCAGTACGCCTGGTGGCGGCAGGCCTCCACCGCGCTTGGCGATGGTTTGCTGAACTTCGTGGACGCGCTGGTCCAGCTGGCTCTGCATGACCACGTCGTTGTCGACGATGGCCACGACCTTGTCGATGGACTGTACCGCGGCGTTGGCCGCGGTACCCAGGAACAGCGCGCCCAGCATCAGCGGGCGCAGACAATCAGAAAGCTTGTTCTTCACGTTCACGATAACCTTGGATGCCTTTGTCGAGGAAACTCTCTACCTTGGCGCCGGTGAGGCCGCCGAGTCCCTTCAGAACAATTTGTAGGAAGACGCCGTGGTCGCCTTTTTCGTTTTCCGGGGCGGCTTGACTGAACTCTTCATAGTCGACCCAGTAACGGTTGATCAGGCGCAGTTTCCAGCAGCAGTTGTCGTATTCGAAACCACCGAAGGCTTCCAGGGTACGGTTGCGGTTGTAGTCATACTGCCAGCGGCTGATGGCGTTCCACTGCGGCACGATCGGCCAGATGACCGAGAAGTCGTGCTGCTTGATCTTGTAGTAGTCCTTCACGTAGCCAGGGGTGCCCGGAGTGCCGTAGTCGCCGCCGCCCACTTGCCACGTACCCGTGTTCTGGTCGTAACGGACCAGGTCGTTGCGATAGCGATAACCGGCGTTGATGACCTTGTTCGGGTTGTCTTCCGGCTGGTAGTGGAACATCGCACTGCCCGAGCGCGGGCTGTGGGTGTCCGGGTCCCAGTTGTAGTCGGCCGTGGTACGCCAGTCGCGGTTCCAGCGGTATTCGTATTCCAGGGCGTAAGGAGAGACGCTGGAGTGCGCATCTTCACGCGTCTTGTAGTCGATACCCGGCAGTTGGACTTCGCGGTCCTTGAAGTAGAAGGCCTGGCCGACGCTGATGCGCTGGCGTTCGAAGCCGTCTTCCTGAATCCAGCGGTTGGTCACGCCCAGGGACAACTTGTTTTCGTCGCCGACACGGTCGGAGCCGCTGAAGCGGTTATCCCGGAACAGCGAGGAATAGTTGAAGGTGCTTTCGCTGGTATCGAAGACAGGAATGTCGCTCTGGTCTTTCTCCGGTACGTAGAGGTAGTACAGGCGTGGCTCCAGCGTCTGGCGATAATTCTTGCCGAACCACTGGGTATCGCGGTCGAAGTACAGGCCGCTGTCGATGCTTGCGATTGGTACGCCACGGCTCTGGTTGCGGCTATAGGTACCGTTCAGGCGGTCCTGTTCAGCCGTTTGTGCGGCGACATCGGCCTTGCCCCGATTATCCAGGTCGAGATCATACTGAGTGTACTGATACTTGAGCGACGGCTTGATAAAACCATAGCTCGTACTCATTGGCAGGCTCATGACAGGGGCCAGATTCATCCGGTCGCCGGTGGCACGGGCCAGGCCGCGGACGTTGGTGTCTAGGAACGGGGTTCCGATAGTCCCATCAGCATTTGTAGGCCCGCCGTTTTCATCCTTGTAACGACCGGTTCTCAAATCACGATCGAACCGCACGAACTCAGTGTTATAGGCGAAATCCAAGCCACCCGGATGCTGCGGCAACGCACCGTTGAAGGTGATCTGTGGCAAGCGGTCATAAGGCGTGATGTTCGAGATCGTGGCCATCTGATAGGCCTGGACGTTCAAGCGCGCCGTATACGTGTCGCCGCGATAGCTGACCGCACCCTGCTGGTTCACATAGTCCCTGGACTCGACACCGATCTGGTCGCTCTGCAAGTCCTGGAAGTAGTAAGGGTCGCTGATCTTGGTGTAGTCGACTTCCGTCGCTATGCGCGAATCCAGGCCGCCCTTGTGCTGCCAGTTGTACATGTAGCGGGTCTTGCTGTAGTCGGTCTGCTTGGCGCGTTCGTCTTCTTCGTCGTTGAGGTACGCGGCACCGAACTGACCTTCGCTGGACTTGGTCAGGTAGCGGAATTCGCCTTCCATCAACAGGCCACGCTTGCCCATGTAGCGCGGGTACAACGTGGCGTCGTAGTTCGGCGCCAGGTTGAAGTAGTACGGAGTGACCAGCAGGAACCCGGTATCGCTGCCACTGCCGATGGTCGGCGGCAGGAAGCCGGACTGGCGACGGTCGTCGATCGGGAAGTAGATGTACGGCGTGTACAGGACCGGGAAGTCCTTGACCCGCAGCGTCACGTTGGTCGCGGTGCCGAAGCCGGTGGCCGGGTTCAGGGTGATGTTGTTGCCCTTGAGCGTCCAGGCGTTGCTGCCCGGTTCGCACGTGGTGTACGTGCCATCCTTGAGGCGGATGATCGCGTTCTCGGCACGCTTGGCGTACAGCGCGTTACCGCGGATGCGCGACTTGTGCATCACGTATTCGGCGTTGTCGACCTTGGCTTCGCCAGTGTCCAGCTGTACATCGGCGTGGTCGCCGACGATCAGCGCACCGTTGTCGCGAACCCGCACGTTGCCGCTCAGCTCGCCACGGTTCTCGGCCTGGTACAGGCTGGCCTCGTCGGCCTCGACCTGCATGCTGCCCTGGCGCATGACCACGTCGCCGGCCAGGGTCGCCACTTGCTGTTCCTGCTCATAGCGGGAAGCCTTGGCGCCGAGGAACGTCGGGGCATCGCTCTTGGCCGTCTTGTCGTTCATGCCGGGACGAGAAGGCTCGATATAGGCGCCGGCGCAGTAAGGACCGGTTTCAGCCAGTTGCGCCGGGGTGAGGTTCTCTCGTGGAACCCAATCCAGGTGGCTGTAGTCTGCACTGCGCGACTTCAGGCCGCGGCCCTTGGCTTCGGTAACGAGCATCGGCTTTTCGCCGGCTTCCTCGCCCGAACTGCTGTCGGCTGGCGCCGCGCCGCTGTCGGAAACCGCACTGCCTTCATGCACGGGCCGCGGCGGCAACGCGGCGGCCGGTGTCTTGGGTGCACAGTCCCAGGCACCCGAAGCGGAGACGGAGCAGTCATACTGCTGCGCCGCGACGACGAATGAAGAGGCCAGGGGTTGCAGGGCCAGCAGACTGCCGGTGACCAGCAACGGAAATTTTTTACGAAACGCGGGGGATTTCAATGCCATCTTATTAGTCCGGGCTTCCTGCGTGCCATCTGCCCGCGGTGTGGGCCGCACGCCTCTCGATGGTCTGAAAAAGATGCTGGATAATAAAGCATGACCCGCTTGACGGCTAGCGCCGTCGGAGACCCTTGCAATGCCCGACCAAGATGTACGCTTGCAACACCTGAAAGTTTGGCTCGATGAACAACTGCCGATCCTTTTCACTCAACAGGGCTGGGGCACCGTACCCCCGGCCACGTTGACCGCCGCCAGCAGTGACGCGAGTTTCCGGCGGTATTTCCGCTGGGAAGGCGAGGGCCGCAGTTTGATCGTGATGGACGCGCCACCGCCCCAGGAAAACTGCAAACCCTTCGTGGATATTGCTTTTTTACTGGCGAAATCCGGCATCAACGTGCCGAAAATTTATGCCGAAGACCTTGAGCGCGGCTTTCTTTTGCTCAATGACCTGGGCAAAAAGACCTACCTGGACGTGATCGACGGCGAAAATGCCGACGATTTATTCGGTGATGCCTTGCAAGCCTTGTTGGCTTTCCAGCAACTGCCGATGGTCGCGCCGTTGCCGAGCTACGATGTCGCGTTGCTGCGTCGGGAGCTGGAATTGTTTCCCGAGTGGTACGTCAAGCGCGAGCTGGGCATCGAATTCGATCCGGCCCAGCAGCAACTCTGGCAACAGGCCAGCGAACTGTTGATCGACAGCGCCCTGGCCCAGCCCAAAGTGCTGGTGCACCGCGACTACATGCCGCGCAATCTGATGCTCAGCGTACCGAACCCCGGTGTGCTGGACTTTCAGGATGCGGTCTATGGCCCGGTGACCTACGACGTGACCTGCCTGTTCAAGGATGCCTTCCTCAGTTGGCCCGAGGCGCGTGTGCGCGGTTGGCTGGAGCGTTACTGGCAGCAGGCTGGCGTCCTTGGCATTCCCGTACAGCCGGACTTCGAGGATTTCCTGCGGGCCAGCGACTTGATGGGCGTGCAGCGTCACCTCAAGGTCATCGGGATCTTCGCGCGCATCTGCCACCGTGATGGCAAACCACGTTACCTCGGCGATGTGCCGCGTTTCTTTGCCTATATAGAAGCGGTCATTGCCCGGCGTCCTGAACTGGCACCGCTCGATGAGCTGCTTGGCAGCCTGCGGCGGTCGGCCGGAGCAACGGCATGAAGGCGATGATCCTGGCGGCGGGCAAGGGTGAGCGCATGCGCCCCCTGACCCTCACCACGCCAAAGCCGCTGATTCGCGTGGGGGGCGTTCCCTTGATCGAATACCACTTGCGGGCGCTCGCCAAGGCCGGGTTCAGCGAGATCGTGATCAATCACGCCTGGCTCGGCCAGCAGATCGAGGATCACCTGGGGGACGGTTCGGGTTTTGGCGTGAGCATCCGGTTTTCACCCGAAGGCGAGCCGCTGGAGACCGGGGGAGGGATTTTCCGGGCCTTGCCGTTGCTGGGCGATGACGCGTTTGTGGTGGTCAATGGCGATATCTGGACCGACTACGATTTCAGCGCGTTGCGCAGGCCGCTCAAAGGGCTGGCGCACCTGGTACTTGTCGATAATCCAGAGCATCACCCGGACGGCGATTTCATCCTGGCCGACGGAAAGGTTCACGATGGGCGAACGCCTGCCGACAACCTGACCTATAGCGGCATCGCCGTCCTGCACCCGCGGTTGTTCGACGGTTGCACAGACGGTGCCTTCAAGCTCGCACCGCTGTTGCGCACGGCCATGGCCGAGGGGGGCGTGAGTGGCGAGCACCTGAAAGGGCATTGGGTCGATGTCGGCACCCATGAGCGTTTGGCGCAGGTCGAAACCTTGATAGAAGCGAGCGGTTGATATGTGGTGGCCAGGGACTCTGATTGGAGCCGGGGCGGGCTTTGCCATCGCCAGCATTCCGGGGGCCATGCTTGGCGCGTTGTTGGGGCAGGCGCTGGACCGGCGCCTGAACCTGCAGGGCTGGGCGCAAGTACGCGAGCGCCTGGGCGGCCGCCCGGCGTTGCGCAACGATGAATTGTTGTTCGTATTGCTCGGGCGCCTGGCCAAATGCGATGGGCGCGTGGTCGACGGCCACATCCAGCAGGCTCGCCAGGAGATGCGGGCGTTGGACTTGAGTGAATCGGCACAGCGCCGGGCGATCGCGGCGTTCAACCGGGGCAAGTCCGGAAACGATCGGTTGCGCGGTTACATGCGTCGCCTGGCCGTCCAGCCCCATGCGGCTGAAGGGGTATTGCGCGCCTGTTGGCGGATGGTCTGGGCCGATGGGCGTGCCGGGCTCGCCGAGCGGGAGCTGGTGGCCCAATGGGGTCGCTGGTTGGGCTGGACGCCGCAACAGGTCCAGGCGCTGGCGGCTGATTACGAACCGCAGAAACTGTCGCGGCCCAACGCCGGCGTGACCTATCAGGAGGCCTTGCGCTTGCTGGGGGTTTCGGCCACCAGCGAACCGTCGCAGATCAAGCGTGCCTACCGGCGACTGCTCAGCCGTCATCACCCGGACAAGATTGCCGGCAGCGGGGCGACGCCCTTGCAGGTGCGTGAAGCCACCGACAAAACCCGAGAGCTGCATAACGCCTATCGGTTGATTCGCGAGCGACGGGATTTTCGCTAGCTTCCGGGGGAGAAGGGGCCAGCAGTCAGCCTCACTCCCCCGGCTTCTGCGGATTCAACCAACCCCGGACCCGACGGAACAACTGCTCCTGCTCCGCCGACGGGTTCGGCAGGGCCTTGAGGGATACCTGGCTGAAGGTCGAACCTTTCAAGCGTTTGCTCGCCTGCAGGCGCTCCAGCGCCGCGTTGCGATCCAGCGGTTTGTCCATGTAGAAAATATCGGCGGTCGCCAGTTTCAAGGTCGGGGTCAGTTCGGCCAGGCCGGGCTTGGCAGTGACCGGCGTCTGCGCAGCCACCATCACGAAGCGCTCGACTTGCGAGGGTTGCTTTTCACTCAAGTAACGCGCGGCCCAGTAGGCGCCGGTGCCATGGCCCAGTAGCACGATACGGCGTGCGCTTTGCTGTTCGGCGTAGGCCAGCGCCGCATCGATGCGGGCGAAGATGCGCTCGGCGTCGGCCTTGGCATGTTCTTCATCGGTTTGCGCAACGACCGGATCCACCGCATCGGCTTCGCCGCCGGCGACCTGTTCGATCGGCGCCGAAGTGGTCGCGTCCGGTGCCGCGGCAGCGGTGTCGGCCGGCTTGGTCTCGGGCGCGGTTTCCTCCACGCGAGGAGCAATGACATCGCTTTGCAGGTCCGGCAGGGTGATACTCAGGCTGCTCCATTCAACATCGGGCAACTTTTTGCGTAATGGGCCGACGACTTGAGGCCAGTCAGCGGTTTCGCCGGCACCGGGGATGATGATGACCGCGCCTCTGGGGTCACTGGTATTGGCCGGTTTCCACAGTGCCAGGAAAGTATCGCTGCCGGTCTGCAACTGCTGCTGTTCCTGGGGCGGGACTTTTCGTCCAAGTGCGGCCGCTTCTTCCTGGCTACGCTCGAGCAGAGGCTGGCGCTCGACAGGTTTTTCCCCGGCGGGTTGCTCGGCGGCGGGGGCCGTTTCGCTGGCCTGGACAGAAAAGGCACTTGGCAGGATCAGCGATAGGCACAATGCTGGCAACGCCAGGCGATAAACAGAGGGCATCGGATATTCCATGACCAGAAGTATTTCCGGCAGCCTAATGGGTTGGTCAGTATTTGTCAGTGCATGAGACTTCAATGATGCGTTTTTGCTGCCTGTGGGTTATCGGCTGTTTATGGCTTCCCTTGATGGCGTGGGCCGCGCCCGCGCCGTCGGCGCCAGGGGTGCAATTGAATGCAGAACAGCGCCAATGGCTGGTGCAACATCCGCAGTGGCGGGTCGGCCTGGTCTTGCAGGCGCCCTATGCGCAATACGACCGGCGCTTGCAGCGTTTGTCCGGCACCAATGTCGAGTTGATGCAATGGCTGGGCAAGGCGTTGAACGTCGAGCTGACCTGGCGCAACTTCCAGGACGTGGCGCAACTGGAAGCCGCGGTGCGTGCCGGCGAGGTGGACATCGCTCCGGGCCTGACCCAATCCCCGGGCGGGCTCAAGCTCTGGCAGTTTTCCGATCCCTACATGCGCGTGCCGCAATTGATCGTCGGCGCGCAAAAAGGCGCCGAGGGGGTGGAGTTGGAAAAGCTCGACGCCCAGGCCCGCGTCGCGGTGCGCATGCCCAGTGCCACGGCCGATTACCTGCGCAGCAACTACCCGACGCTGAACCTGCAAGGCGTGCCGATGGAGCGCGAGGCCCTGCAATTGCTGCTGACCCAGCAGGCCCGGTACGCGGTAGTCGACGAGGCGCAACTGGGTCGGTTGATGGTCGAGCCCGAATTCTCCGAGCTGGCGGTGGTAGGCGACATTGGCCTGCCGCAGTTGCTACGGGTCGCCACACGCCGGGACTGGCCGGAGCTGGCAGAAATCATCGACAGAGGTTTGCAGGCAATCCCGGCCAAGGAGCTGGAGCAACTGCACAGCCGTTGGCTCAAGCCAAAATACCCGCGCCTGACCGAGACCCCGGGTTTCTGGCAGAACCTGACCCTGTTGATCCTGGCCCTGCTGCTCAGCAGTGTCGCCATCGTGTTCTGGCAGCGCCGCCAGCAACGCGCACTGGAGCGCCGCCTGCGTGCTGCCCGAGAGGACATCGCCCAGCGTGCGGCCAGCGAAGAAGCCTTGCGCCTGACCCAGTTCTCCATCGATCAAAGCACGGTCGGCATCCTGTGGGTCAATTGGGACAGCCACGTGCGGTATGCCAACCGAGCGGCTGAAACCATGCTCGGCTACGCCTCGGGCGCCATCATCGAGCGGCCCTTGATCGACTTCGAGCCGGGCTTGCACATGGACCGCTGGTTGAACCTGTGGAAGCGCGCCCGGGCCAGTGAAGAGGGGCCGCTGAGCTTCGAAACCGAGTGCGTGCGAGCCGATGGCAGCATCCTGCCGACCGACGTTTCCCTGAGCTTCCTGCGTTTTCGCGACGCCGAATACCTGGTGGTCTACCTCAATGATGTGACCGAGCGTCGCCGTGCGCTGGCGGCGTTGCGCGAAAGCGAGGCGCGGCTGCAAGGCATCGCCGCCAATGTGCCGGGCCTGGTCTTTCGCCTGGAGCGGGCGCCGGTGACCGGCCAGATCGACTTTGCCTACATCAGCGAAGGCAGCGAAAGCCTGGTGGGTTATTCCCCTGCAACCCTGGCCCGCAGCGACACCGGGCTGCGCAGTCTGGTGCATCCGCAGGACAAGGCCGATTATCACCGCACCCAGGACCAGGCGCTGGATACCGACAGTGACTGGTCATGGCAGGGCCGCATCCTGACCCGCGAAGGCCAGGAGCGTTGGGCCGAGATCAAGGCGATCACTCGGCGTCTCGAAGATGGCGCCTATGTCTGGGACGGTATCGTCTGGGACATCACCGACAGCAAGCGCATCGAACTGGAATTGGCCCGTTCCCGGGAGCAGTTGCGCGAGTTGTCGGCGCACCTGGAAAGCGTACGGGAAGAGGAAAAAGCGCGTATTGCCCGTGAAGTCCACGATGAGCTGGGCCAGATGCTGACGGTGTTGAAGCTTGAAACTTCCATGTGTGAATTGGCCTACGCGCAACTCGACCCGGGCCTGCATGAGCGGCTTAACAGCATGAAGCGCCTGATTGCTCAGTTGTTCCAGCTGGTGCGGGATGTGGCGACGGCGTTGCGCCCGCCAATCCTGGATGCCGGCATCGCCTCGGCCATCGAATGGCAGGCCCGGCGCTTCGAGGCGCGAACGCAGATTCCTTGCCTGGTGCAGGTACCGGACAACCTGCCGCCCCTGAGTGACGCCAAGGCCATCGGCCTGTTCCGGATTCTCCAGGAGGCGTTGACCAACGTGATGCGCCATGCCCAGGCGCATACTGTGGAGTTGACGCTGGTTCAGCAAGGCGCTGATTTATGTCTGACCGTCAGCGACGACGGTGTAGGATTTATTGCCGATACGAGCCGACCAACGTCCTTTGGCCTGGTCGGCATGCGTGAACGGGTGCTGATCATGGGTGGACAGTTGACCCTGGAAAGCGAGCCGGGGGAGGGCACCACCCTGTCGGTGCGGGTGCCGTTGAATGAGGCCTGATGGTTTGGGTTGCCTGGGCTGACGCTATCGCGAGCAAGCTCGCTCCCACATCGATCAAGGTGTACCTGTGGGAGCGAGCTTGCTCGCGATGAGATCCTGAATCTGGAGAGCAATGTGATCCGTGTACTGGTAGCCGAAGACCACACCATCGTCCGCGAAGGTATCAAGCAGTTGATCGGCCTGGCCAAGGATCTGCTGGTGGTGGGGGAGGCGAGCAATGGCGAGCAGTTGCTCGAGACCCTGCGCCACGTGCCCTGCGAAGTGGTGCTGCTGGATATTTCCATGCCGGGCGTCAACGGCCTGGAGGCGATCCCGCGGATCCGGGCGTTGAACAATCCGCCAGCCATCCTGGTGCTGTCGATGCATGACGAGGCGCAAATGGCCGCCCGTGCCCTGAAGGTCGGCGCCGCAGGCTACGCAACCAAGGACAGCGACCCGGCCCTGCTGCTCATGGCGATTCGCAAGGTCGCGGCCGGCGGGCGCTACATCGACCCGGACCTGGCCGACCGCATGGTCTTCGAAGTCGGCCTGACTGACACGCGACCGCTGCACTCGCTGCTGTCCGAGCGTGAATTCTCGGTTTTCGAACGCCTGGCCCAGGGCGCCAACGTCAATGACATCGCCCAGCAACTGGCCCTGAGCAGCAAGACCATCAGCACCCACAAGGCGCGGCTGATGCAGAAACTCAACATCACCTCATTGGCGGAGTTGGTGAAATATGCGATGGAGCACAAGTTGCTCTGAGCTACAGCACGCCCTCTGTGGGAGCGAGCTTGCTCGCGATGGCGGCGGCACATTCAATATTGATGTTGGCTGACACTCCGCTATCGCGAGCAAGCTCGCTTGTATGGTAGGACTTGAAGGGAGGAGGAGGGACAAGGCTCGATTCTGACTGTTAGCCGCAGTACAGACCGTGGGAGATTTCGCCCCTCCTCCTTTCACCCAAGCGCCGATAAAGAATGCATCTGGCCTAAACCGACGATAGGAACAAGCCTGCGTCTCTGGGAGAACCCTTCAAGTGTTCAAACCTTAGCCCGGAGAATTTTCAATGGCAATGCCGGTTTCTGTCACAAAGCCGATGGTGGGCGTGGATGTCGCCAAGAACGAACTGGTGATCTATCACGCCGAACTTGATGTACTGGAAGCGATTCCCAACAACAAAGCGG
>NZ_FNOA01000049.1:0-6228 GCF_900106885.1 Pseudomonas sp. NFACC14 | reverse complement strand
GAATGCTTCGCACCGCTGACGTCCGGCGGCAGCATCGAAGTGGTCACGAATGTGCTGGAACTGCAGCAGGGCGAGCACGACATCACCCTGATCAACACCGTGCCGTCGGCGCTCAAGGCGTTGCTGGAGTCCGGTGGGTTGGGTGAGGGCGTGGACACGGTGAACGTGGCCGGTGAAGCCCTCAAGCGCAGCCTGGTGGAGGCCTTGTTCGAGCAGACTTCGGTCAAGCGCCTGTGCAACCTCTACGGCCCTTCGGAAACCACGACCTATTCCAGTTGGGTGTCCATGGCCCGCGAAGACGGTTTTGCCGCGCATATCGGCAAGCCGGTTGCCAATACCCAGTTCTATCTGCTGGATGAGCACAAGCAACCGGTGCCGCTGGGCGTACCGGGGGAAATTTACATCGGTGGTGCGGGTGTTGCTCGGGGTTATCTCAATCGTGATGACCTGACGGCTGAGCGTTTCCTCAAGGATCCGTTCAGCCGTGCCGCGAATGCTCGGATGTACAGGACCGGCGACCTGGGCCGCTACCTGCCGGACGGCAACATCGAATACCTGGGCCGTAACGACGACCAGGTGAAGATCCGTGGTTTCCGCATCGAACTGGGCGAGATCGAAGCCAAGCTCGCCCGGCATGATGCTGTGAAGGAGGCGGTGGTGCTGGCCCGTGAAGACGTGCCGGGCGACAAGCGCCTGGTGGCTTATTTCACCCAGTCCGACGTGGTGGATATTGAGACCCTGCGCAGCTACCTGCAAGGGCAGTTGCCGGCCTACATGGTGCCGGTGGCCTATGTGCGTCTTGACGCCCTGCCGCTGACCCCCAATGGCAAGCTCGATCGCAGGGCCTTGCCGGCGCCGGAACACGATGCACTCATCACCCGCGGCTACGAAGCTCCACAAGGTGAGACCGAAATCGCCCTGGCGCAGATCTGGCAGGACCTGCTGGGCCTGCAACAGGTCGGCCGTCACGACCACTTCTTCGAGCTGGGCGGTCATTCGCTGCTGGCCGTCAGCCTGATCGAGCGGATGCGCCAGGTCAACCTGAGCGCCGATGTGCGCATTCTGTTCAGCCAGCCCACCCTGGCCGCGCTGGCGGCTGCGGTCGGCAGTCATGATGGCCGCGAGATTCAGGTTCCGGCGAACCTGATCGCGCCGGATTGTCAACGCATCACCCCCGATTTGCTGCCGCTGGTGACACTGACCCAGGAGGCTATCGACCGCATCGTGGCGAGCGTGCCGGGTGGCGTGGGTAATGTGCAAGACATCTATCCGCTGGCACCCTTGCAGGAAGGCATCCTTTATCACCATTTCGCCGCTGAGCAGGGCGACCCCTACGTATTACAGGCGCAGTTTGCCTTCGATAGCCGCAAACGCCTCGATGATTTCACCCAGGCCCTGCAAGGCGTGATCGATCGTCACGACATCCTGCGTACATCCGTGGCCTGGGACGGCCTCGATGAACCGGTGCAAGTGGTCTGGCGCAAGGCCGTGCTGGGTGTCGAACAAGTGGCGTTGCGCCATGAGGACGGCGATGTCGCCGGCCGACTGCAGGCAGACTTCGATGCGCGCCTGGACATCCGCCAGGCTCCGCTGATGCGTATCCGCTTTGCCGAGGATGCGGTGAACCGGCGTTGGGTGGCGACACTGCTGTTCCATCACATGGCGCTCGATCACACGGCGCTGGAAGTGGTTCGCCATGAAATGCAGGCTCATTTGCTCGGACAGACCGACCAGATGGGCGATGCGGTGCCGTACCGCAATTATGTGGCCCAGGCTCGCCTGGGCGTCAGTCCGAAGGCGCATGAAGCGTTTTTCCGCGAGATGCTCGGCGCTATCGATGAACCGACGCTGCCGTTCGGTTTACAGGATCTGCGTGGCGACGGCAGTAGCGTCGAAGAAGCCAGTCAGGGCATCGCCCCCGATCTGAGCCAACGCCTGCGCAGGCAGGCGCGCCAGTTGGGCGTGAGTGCGGCCAGTCTGCATCATCTGGCCTGGGCTCAGGTGCTGGGCCGGGTATCGGGCCGTGAAGACGTCGTGTTCGGTACGGTATTGATGGGCCGGATGCAGGGCGGCGAAGGCGCCGACCGAGCACTGGGCATGTTTATCAATACCTTGCCAATCGGCGTGCGACTGGGGGCACTCAGTGTGCGTGACGGCGTGTTGGCGACCCATGAACGGTTGTCCGGTTTGTTGGGGCATGAGCACGCTTCCCTGGCACTGGCTCAACGTTGCAGTGGCGTGGCCGCGCCCACACCGCTATTCAGCGCATTACTCAACTACCGGCATACGGTGGCCGAACCCCTCGCACTGCAATCGTCATCAGCCTGGCAGGGGATCGAAGCCCTGGGAGGCGAGGAACGCACCAACTACCCGCTGACGCTCTCAGTGGACGACTTGGGCGAGGGGTTCAGCCTCACGGCGCAAGTCCAATCCCCTATCGGCGCCCAGCGCATCTGTGGCTATATGCAGGTGGCATTGGAAAGCCTGGTTGATGCGTTGGAGCAAGCACCGCAGGCGCCTTTGCACAGCCTGGACATCCTGCCCCGGGCCGAGCGTCGACAGTTGATCGAGACCTGGAACGCCACGAGCGCGGTGTATGCCGGACAGGCACTGATTCATCGCCAGGTCGAAGACCAGGCCACCATGCAGCCTGAGGCGACGGCGGTGGTGTATGAAGGCCAGTCACTGAGCTACGGCGAACTCAACACCCGGGCGAACCAGGTTGCTCATCATCTGCTGGCGCTGGGTGTGCGCCCGGATGACCGCGTGGCGATCTGTGTCGAGCGCAGCCTGGAGATGATCGTCGGGTTGCTGGGCATCCTGAAGTCCGGGGCGGGTTACGTGCCGATAGACCCGGCCTATCCGGTCGAACGCATTGCCTACATGCTGCAAGACAGCGCCCCGGCGGCGGTCCTGGTGCAACTGGCTACCGGCGGCCTCATGGTCGATGCATCGGTGCCGGTGATTGATATTGAGCACGAGATCAGCCCGGACGGCGGCGATGTCAACCCTCAGGTGCCGGGCCTGGAGCCGAGTCATCTGGTCTATGTGATCTACACCTCGGGGTCGACTGGTCTGCCCAAAGGGGTGATGGTCGAGCATCGCAACCTCAACAACCTGGTGGGGTGGCATTGTCAGTCCTTCGAACTGGTGCGCGGCAGCCGCACGTCCAGCGTTGCTGGCTTCGGTTTCGACGCCGCGGCCTGGGAGATCTGGCCCGCCCTGTGCGCCGGGGCCACGCTGTTGCTGCCACCGGCCCATGCCGGCAGCGAGGATGTCGACGCACTGCTGGATTGGTGGCAGGCCCAGGCGCTGGATGTGTGCTTCCTGCCTACGCCGATTGCCGAGTACGCCTTCGGCGGCAACCTCAGCCACGATCGGTTGCGTACGCTGCTGATCGGCGGTGACCGTCTGCGCCGACTGCCCGTCGACCCACGCTTTGCGCTGATCAACAACTATGGCCCCACGGAAACCACGGTGGTCGCCACCTCGGGCCGGATCGACGCTTCCCAGGCGGTGTTGCATATCGGCAAGCCGGTGGGTAACACACGGATCTACCTGCTCGATGCACACTTGCAACCGGTTCCGGTCGGTGCGACGGGTGAGCTTTATATCGGGGGCGCAGGGGTTGCGCGAGGCTACTTGAACCGTGCCGAGCTGACCGCCGAGCGTTTCGTGCAAGACCCATTCGACCCTGTGCAAGGCGCAAGGATGTACCGTACCGGTGACCTTGGACGTTATTTGCCGGACGGCAATATCGAATACCTGGGACGCAATGATGGTCAGCTGAAAATACGCGGCTTGCGCATTGAACTGGGTGAAATCGAATCCAGGCTCAGCGATTGTGCCGGTGTGCGCGAGGCTGTGGTCATCGCGGCTGGTGACACACCGGATGACAAGCGTCTGGTGGCCTATTACACGTTACACGAGGGCGAATACCCGGCCCTGACGGCCGACAACTTGCGTGCGCAATTGCAGGTGCACTTGCCCCGGCACATGGTGCCGTCGGCCTATGTGCGCCTCGACGCGCTGCCCTTGACAGCCAATGGCAAGCTTGATCGCCGAGCGCTCCCCGCCCCGGACAGCGCGGCCTATTCGAGCCGCGACCATGAGTCGCCACGGGGCGACATGGAAATGCGCATCGCCGATATCTGGCGTCAGTTGCTGGGCGTGGAGCAGATCGGTCGTCATGACGATTTCTTTGAGCTGGGCGGGCATTCGTTGTTGGCCGTGCGATTGATGTCTCAGGTGCGCCAGCAACTGGGCGTGGAGCTGACCCTGGCGGAACTGTTTGCCAACTCCGGATTGATGGGATTGTCAGCCTGGGCCTCCCAAGCGTCGGCAAGCACGTTGCCGCCCATCGAGGCGGTACCGCGCAACAGTGCGTTGCCCCTGTCGTTCGCACAGCAGCGCCTGTGGTTCCTGGCGCAGATGGACGGCAGCGCGGCTTATCACATCTGCGGTGGCTTGCGTCTCAAGGGCCGGCTGTCACCGCATGCCCTGCATGGGGCATTGGACCGGATCGTAGCGCGTCACGAAGCGTTACGTACCACGTTCGACAAGGTCGACGGTGAGGTGGTGCAGTGCATCGCCGTCGAAGGGGCCGGCTTTGCCTTGACGTTCCATGACCTGTCCCTGCATACCGACGCCGAAGGCGAACTGGCCCGGTTGGCCGCGGACGAGGCGCGGGCGCCGTTCGATCTGCGACAGGGCCCCTTGATCCGCGGTCGCCTCGTGCGGCTGGCGGACGAGACGCATGTTCTGCTGGTGACTCTGCACCACATCGTCTCGGATGGTTGGTCGATGGATGTGCTGGTCCGTGAGTTGGGGAGGCTCTACCAGGCCTGCCTGCATGGCGCGGCCGATCCGTTGCCGCCGCTGCCGATCCAATATGCGGACTATGCCGTCTGGCAGCGCCGCTGGCTGAGCGGCGATGTGTTGAGTGAGCAGAATGCCTACTGGCAACGGACACTGGCGGATGTACCGCCTTTATTGACCTTGCCTGTAGACCGTCCGCGACCCGCGCAGCAGGACTATGCCGGAGCGCGTTTGCCGGTGCTCTTCGATGGGGTGCTGACGGCCGATCTCAAGGCGTTGAGCCAGCGCCACGGTACGACTTTGTACATGACGGTGCTGGCCGGTTGGGCGGCGGTGCTTGGTCGCCTCTCGGGGCAGGATACGATCGTCATCGGCTCGCCGACGGCCAACCGTCGGCGCGTGGAGGTCGAGGAGCTGATCGGGTTCTTCGTCAACACCCTGGCCGTGCCCATTGATGTGTCCGGGGGGCCGAGCGTCGAAACGTTGCTGCAACGGGTAAAAGCACAGACGTTGAGCGCCCAGGCCCATCAGGACCTTCCTTTCGAGCAAGTGGTGGAGCGGGTCAAGCCGATGCGCAGCCTGTCCCACAGCCCGTTGTTCCAGGCCATGCTGTCCTGGCAGGCAGCCGTTGAACAGAACCTCGTCCTGGAAGGACTGATGCTGGAGACCGTGGAGGCACCGGGGCATAGCGCGAAATTCGATGTGTCGCTGAACCTGGGTGAGGTAGATGGCCTGATTTCAGGCTCCCTGGAGTACGCCACGGCGTTGTTCGACCAGGCGACCATGGAGCGTTACCTCGGCTATCTGGAACGCATGTTGCGGGCGATGGTGGCGGATGCCCGCGTCGCCATCAGCGACATCGTGCTGCCGGACGATGCCGAACGTCGCCAGCTGGAATGTTTCAATGCCACGCAAGCACAGTACCCACTGGAACAGACCATCCATGGATTGTTCGAGGAACAGGTGCAGCGCACGCCGGATGCATTGGCGGTGCTGCATGGCGGTCAGCGCCTGAGCTATCGCGAGCTGAACGAGCAGGCCAACCGGCTGGCGCATTATCTGCGCAAGCAGGGTGTGCGGCCGGATTCGCGGGTGGCGATCTGTGTCGAGCGTGGTCTCGACATGGTCGTTGGGTTGCTGGCGATCTTGAAGGCGGGTGGCGGTTATGTGCCGCTGGATCCGGCCTATCCGGCGGATCGGATTGCCTACATGCTGGAAGACAGTGCGCCGGCGGTGGTGCTGGCCCAATCGGCAACGGTTGGTTTGTTGACCGGTGCGTCGATGCCGGTGATCGACCTCGGTAGCGGGCTCTGGCAGGACGAGTCCGTCTCGAATCCGCAGGTGCCTGAGCTGACCTCGTCCCATCTGGCCTACGTGATCTACACCTCCGGTTCCACCGGTATGCCTAAG
>NZ_FNOA01000040.1:0-27033 GCF_900106885.1 Pseudomonas sp. NFACC14 | reverse complement strand
AACGCAGACGCTTTCATTGCCTTCTTGGGGATGGACTTGCGAGTGTCGAAATCAGGACAAAAAGACGGGCGCCGCAGCTTGAGTAAACGAGGCGACCCGGAAGTTCGTCGGCTGTTACACAATGCCGCCATGTCGGCTAGCCGCACGTCTGCCTGGAAAGGCTTCTATGAAAAGCAAAGAGCTCGTGGTTTCACTACCACTCAGGCGTTGGTAATGCTGGCTCGCAAGCTGGCTCGGATCGTATTCGCTCTGCTGAAAGAGCAAAGCGAATACCAACCCAAAGCGGCTTGAGGGCTTCCCCTCAACCATAGAATCTCCCACAGGGTTTTGCCTCGGCATATCCATTTGCGACACACCCCGACAGCGCCTTTTGCCCCTGCTTGCAGCTTGGCGCTTAAAACGCGCCGTTGCATTTACCCAATCCCGCCATCCTTGTAGGGCGATCCCTACCCCGACTCTTCCATCCGGCTGAGGCGATTCTCTCCTGCGCCCCGATTTGCGCGGACCCCAGGGTCCACTAGGCTTGATCCACAAGCAGTCATCAAAACAAAAGGTGCGGGTATGAGCCAGGTCGATTCAAGCGCGGGGGCCAGCGATGTGCTGGTCAGCTTTCGTGGTGTGCAGAAGAGCTACGACGGCGAGAACCTGATCGTCAAAGACCTCAACCTGGACATTCGCAAAGGCGAATTCCTGACCCTGCTCGGGCCTTCCGGCTCCGGCAAGACCACCAGCCTGATGATGCTCGCCGGGTTTGAAACCCCAACCGCCGGCGAGATCCTGCTGGCCGGGCGCTCGATCAATAATGTGCCGCCGCACAAGCGCGACATCGGCATGGTGTTCCAGAACTACGCCTTGTTCCCCCACATGACCGTCGCCGAGAACCTTGCGTTCCCGCTGACTGTGCGAGGCCTGAACAAGAGCGACGTGAGCGATCGGGTCAAGCGTGTCCTGAGCATGGTCCAGTTGGACAGCTTCGCCCAGCGCTACCCGGCGCAATTGTCCGGCGGCCAGCAGCAACGGGTGGCCCTGGCCCGGGCGCTGGTGTTCGAGCCGCAGTTGGTGCTGATGGACGAACCCCTGGGGGCGCTGGACAAGCAATTGCGTGAACACATGCAGATGGAAATCAAGCACCTGCACCAGCGCCTTGGCGTGACCGTGGTCTACGTGACCCACGACCAGGGCGAAGCCTTGACCATGTCCGACCGCGTGGCGGTGTTCCACCAGGGCGAAATCCAGCAGATCGCCCCACCGCGCACCCTGTACGAAGAGCCGAAAAACACTTTCGTCGCCAACTTCATCGGTGAAAACAACCGTCTCAACGGTCGCCTGCACAGCCACACCGGCGATCGTTGCCTGGTGGAGTTGGCGCGCGGCGAGAAAGTCGAGGCCCTGGCGGTGAATGTCGGTCAGCCCGGCGAGCCGGTGACCCTGTCGATCCGTCCGGAGCGGGTGAGCCTCAACGGTGTCAGCGAACAATGTGTCAACCGCTTCTCAGGGAGGGTGGCGGAATTCATCTATCTGGGCGACCACGTCCGGGTTCGCCTGGAAGTCTGCGGCAAGAACGACTTCTTCGTGAAGCAACCGATTGCCGAGCTCGATCCCGCGCTCGCCGTCGGCGACGTGGTTCCGCTTGGCTGGCAAGTCGAGCATGTGCGTGCGCTCGATCCCCTTCTAGAGGCGAATTGATCGCCCCCTGCTGTACCAACACCAACCCTGCACGTGGAGAGAACAATAAATGTTGAGATCCCTGAAGTTCACAGCCCTGACACTGGGCATGATGGGTGCGGCAAGCGCGATGGCGGCGGGCCCGGACCTGACCGTGGTGTCTTTCGGCGGGGCGAACAAGGCGGCTCAGGTCAAAGCCTTCTACGCACCGTGGGAAGCGGCCGGCAACGGCAAGATCGTGGCTGGCGAGTACAACGGCGAAATGGCCAAGGTCAAGGCCATGGTCGATACCAAGAGCGTTTCCTGGGATTTGGTGGAAGTCGAGTCTCCGGAATTGTCCCGTGGTTGTGACGAAGACATGTTCGAGCAACTGGACCCGGCCCTGTTCGGCAAGACCGAAGACTACGTCAAGGGCGCCATCCAGCCTTGCGGCGTAGGTTTCTTCGTGTGGTCGACCGTGCTGGCTTACAACGCCGACAAACTCAAGACTGCGCCGACCAGCTGGGCAGACTTCTGGGACACCAAGCAATTCCCGGGCAAGCGCGGCCTGCGCAAAGGCGCCAAGTACACCCTGGAATTCGCCCTGATGGCCGACGGCGTAGCGCCGAAAGACGTCTACAAAGTGCTGGCCGGCAAGGATGGCCAGGACCGTGCGTTCAAGAAGCTCGACGAGCTCAAGCCGAATATCCAGTGGTGGGAAGCCGGCGCCCAGCCGCCGCAGTACCTGGCTTCCGGTGACGTGGTCATGAGCTCGGCCTACAACGGCCGGATCGCTGCGGTACAGAAAGAAAGCAACCTGAAAGTGGTGTGGAACGGCGGTATCTACGACTTCGACGCCTGGGCCATCCCGCGCGGCCTGGACAAGACCCGCGCCGAAGCGGCGAAGAAATTCATCGCCTTCTCGGTTGCACCGCAGCAGCAGAAGACCTACTCGGAAAACATCGCCTACGGTCCGGCCAATACCCAGGCTGTGCCGTTGCTGGCCAAGGATGTCCTGAAAGACATGCCGACCACCCCGGAAAACATCGCCAACCAGGTGCAGATCGACGTCAGCTTCTGGGCTGACAACGGTGAGCAACTGGAGCAACGCTTCAACTCCTGGGCGGCCAAATAACCCGACGGTCTGAAGCTGGATGAGATCCCTGTGGGAGCGAGCTTGCTCGCGATAGCGGTTTGTCAGGCACATCAATGTTGAATGTGCCGTAGCCATCGCGAGCAAGCTCGCTCCCACAGGTTCTTGCTCCAATCGGGTGTTTCAAAAGAACAGAGGCGGCCCGCCGCCCCTGTAACGATAAAAAGATTTGCGGAGTTCGCCATGGCCATCGCCGTTCCACTGAACGCGGGCACCAGCCCCACCCTCAAGCAACGGCTCAAGCGCGCCGAGCGGGTCAACCGCTGGAAGGCCCAGGCCTTGATCGCGCCGCTGGTGCTGTTTCTGTTGCTGGTGTTCCTGGTGCCGATCGTGGCGCTGCTGTTCAAAAGCGTCAGCAACCCGGAAGTGGTGGGCGCCATGCCACGCACGGTCGCTGCCGTCGCGGCCTGGGACGGACGCGGTTTGCCGGGCGAGCCGGTGTACAAGGCTGCCAGTGAAGACCTGGCCGAAGCCCGCAAGAATCAGACCCTGGGCGACTTGTCCAAGCGCCTGAACATGGAACTGGCCGGCTATCGCAGCCTGCTGACCAAGACTGCTCGGGCGTTGCCGTTTGCCACCGAGCCGGCGTCCTATAAAGAAGCCATGGAAAACCTCGATGAGCGTTGGGGCGATCCGGCGTACTGGCAGGTGGTCCGCCGTAACACCAGTAACGTCACCCCGTACTACCTGCTGGCGGCCGTCGACCACCGCATCGATGACCTGGGGGAACTGGCCCCGGCGACTCCCGACCAGGCGATTTACCTGGATATTTTCACCCGTACCTTCTGGATGGGCCTGGTCATCACCGCGATCTGCCTGGTGCTGGCCTATCCGCTGGCCTACCTGCTGGCGAACCTGCCGTCGCGCCAAAGCAACCTGTTGATGATCCTGGTGTTGCTACCGTTCTGGACCTCGATCCTGGTGCGCGTCGCCGCGTGGATCGTGCTGCTGCAGTCGGGCGGCCTGATCAACAGTGGCCTGATGGCCATGGGCATCATCGATAAGCCCCTGGAACTGGTGTTCAACCGCACCGGTGTCTACATCTCCATGGTCCATATCCTGCTGCCGTTCATGATCCTGCCGATCTACAGCGTGATGAAGGGCATCTCGCCCACCTACATGCGGGCGGCGATTTCCCTGGGCTGCCATCCGTTCGCCAGTTTCTGGCGGGTGTATTTCCCGCAGACCTATGCCGGTGTCGGCGCCGGTTGCCTGTTGGTGTTCATCCTCGCCATCGGCTACTACATCACGCCGGCGCTGCTGGGCAGCCCGAACGACCAGATGGTCAGCTATTTCGTCGCGTTCTACACCAACACCAGTATCAACTGGGGCATGGCCACGGCGCTCGGCGGGCTGCTGTTGCTGGCGACCGTCGTGCTTTACCTGATTTACAACCGGCTGGTGGGCGCCAGTCGCCTGCGCCTGAGCTAAGGGGAGATCGAAATGCTGAGTCCTTACATGTCTCCCGTCGAACGGGTGTGGTTCTACACCTTGCGCACGCTCTGCGGGCTGATCCTGTTGTTCCTGATCCTGCCGGTGCTGGTGATCATTCCGCTGTCGTTCAACTCCGGCAGTTTCCTGGTGTACCCGCTGCAAGGTTTCTCGCTGCAGTGGTACCACGATTTCTTCGCCTCGGCCGAATGGATGCGGGCGCTCAAGAACAGCATCATCGTGGCCCCGGCGGCGACGTTGCTGGCGATGATCTTTGGCACACTGGCCGCCATCGGCCTGACTCGCGGTGACTTCCCGGGCAAGGCGCTGGTGATGGCCCTGGTGATTTCGCCCATGGTAGTGCCGGTGGTGATCATCGGCGTGGCCAGCTACCTGTTCTTCGCACCGCTGGGGATGGGCAACAGTTTCCTCTCGCTGATCGTGGTCCACGCCGTGCTGGGTGTACCGTTCGTCATCATCACGGTGTCGGCGACCTTGCAGGGGTTCAATCACAACCTGGTCCGCGCCGCCGCCAGCCTCGGGGCTTCGCCGCTGACGGCGTTTCGTCGGGTGACCCTGCCGTTGATCGCCCCGGGCGTGATATCCGGGGCCCTGTTCGCCTTCGCGACGTCGTTCGATGAAGTGGTGGTGACCCTGTTCCTGGCCGGTCCCGAGCAGGCGACGTTGCCCCGGCAGATGTTCAGCGGCATTCGCGAAAACCTCAGCCCCACCATCGCCGCGGCGGCGACGCTGCTGATTGCCTTCTCGGTGATCCTGCTGCTGACCCTGGAGTGGTTGCGTGGGCGTAGCGAGAAGTTGCGCACTGCCCAGGTCTGAAGGTCAGCGTCGTCCAAATGTGGGAGCGAGCTTGCTCGCGATAGCGCACTGACATTCAGCATCAATGTTGAATGTTCCACCGCTATCGCGAGCAAGCTCGCTCCCACAGGGTTTCTCATTGCATTCATAAGCTGAATGGCAGACAACCCTCAATACCGAGCTATTCTTGTGCCAGCCCACACTCGAACAAGAGGCCGCGCACATGAGTCTTTCCTCATTCAAGATCGCCCATAAACTGATCACCGGTGCCGCTGCCATCGAGCAACTGGCCGCCGAGTTGACGCGCCTGGACGTCGACAACCCGCTGATCGTGACCGATGCGGCGTTGGTCCAGTCCGGCACTGTGGAGCTGGCCCTGCAACATCTGGGCGGACGCGACTACGAGATTTTCGACCGGGTCATGCCGGACCCGGAAATCGCCATCGTCGAGGATTGCATGCAAGCCTACCGCGACGGTGGTCATGATGGCCTGATCGGACTGGGCGGCGGCAGTGCCATCGACATTGCCAAGTGCGTGGGCGTCTATGCCGGGTACCACGGCGAGTTGCAAGATATGTTCGGCGTCGATCAGGTGCCGCGCAAAGGCCCACCCATGATTGCCATCCCCACCACCGCTGGTACCGGTTCGGAAGTCACCAACGTGGCGATCCTTTCCGACAAGGCCGCGCAGCTGAAAAAAGGCATCGTCAGCGATTTTCTGTTGCCGGACGTGGCGCTGGTCAGCCCACAGATGACCCTCACGTGCCCCCGTGGCGTAACGGCTTCCAGTGGTGTCGACGCGCTGGTCCATGCCATCGAGGCCTACCTGTCGCTCAATGCTTCGCCGATCACCGATGCCCTGGCTATCGGCGCGGTCAAGCTGATCAGCAAGGCCTTGCCCAAGGCCTACGCCAACCCCGCCCATCTGCAAGCCCGCGAGGACATGGCCACCGCCAGCCTGATGGCCGGCATGGCCTTCGGCAATGCCGGGGTTGGCGCGGTGCACGCGCTGGCCTATCCGTTAGGTGGGCGCTTTCACGTTTCTCACGGCGTCGCCAATGCATTGTTGCTGCCGTATGTCATGGCGTGGAACAAAATGGCGTGCGTCGAGCGCATGCGTGACATCGCCGAAGCCATGGGGATCAGGACTGGCCATCTGAGCGATATAGAGGCCGCCGACGAAGCCGTGGAGGCCATGGTCGCCTTGTGCGCCGCCGTGGAAATCCCCAAGGGCCTGAGCACCCTGGGCGTGACCGAGGACGTGATTCCGTCCATGGCCCTGGAGGCCGTGGGGATCGAGCGGCTGATGCGCAACAACCCACGCAAGCTGACCGCCAGCGACATCGAGAAGATCTACCGCGCGGCGTATTGATCGACGGTCACGGTGGGCGCGCCAAATCTTGAGGTATACAATGCGCGCCATCGTGATTTCGCTCAAAAAAGGTGCATCATGCAGCCCTTCGCTATTGCTCCGTCGATTCTCTCCGCCGACTTCGCCCGCCTGGGCGAGGAAGTGGACAACGTTCTGGCCGCCGGGGCCGACATCGTGCACTTCGATGTCATGGACAACCACTACGTACCCAACCTGACCATCGGCCCGATGGTCTGCGCGGCGCTGCGCAAGTACGGCATCACCGCGCCGATCGACGCGCACCTGATGGTCAGCCCGGTGGACCGGATCGTCGGTGACTTCATCGAAGCCGGTGCCACCTACATCACCTTCCACCCAGAAGCCACGCTGCACATCGACCGCTCCTTGCAGTTGATCCGCGAGGGCGGTTGCAAGGCCGGCCTGGTGTTCAACCCGGCGACGCCCCTGGACGTGCTCAAGTACGTGATGGACAAGGTCGACATGATCCTGCTGATGAGCGTCAACCCCGGCTTCGGCGGCCAGAAGTTCATCCCGGGTACCCTCGACAAGTTGCGCGAAGCCCGGGCGCTGATCGATGCCTCGGGACGTGACATCCGCCTGGAAATCGACGGTGGCGTGAACGTGAACAATATCCGTGAAATCGCCGCGGCCGGCGCCGACACGTTCGTCGCGGGCTCGGCGATCTTCAACGCCCCCGATTACAACGAGGTGATTGCAAAAATGCGCGCCGAACTGGCCCTAGCGCGCCCATGAGCGGCTTCGAGCAGCTGTTCCCCGGCACTTTGCCGCGCCTGGTGATGTTCGACCTCGATGGCACATTGATCGATTCGCTTCCAGATCTCGCGGCTGCCGTGGACCACATGCTGCTCGCGCTCGGACGTCCACCCGCTGGCCTTGACGCGGTGCGCCAGTGGGTTGGCAATGGCACTCCAACACTGGTGCGCCGAGCCCTGGCCAATCACATCGATGCCCAAGGTGTCGATGACGCCGAGGCCGAGCGGGCGTTGGCATTGTTCAACGAGGCCTACGAAGGCAGCCACGAATTGACCGTGGTCTATCCCGGCGTGCGTTCCACCCTCAAGTGGTTACAGAAGCAAGGCGTGGAAATGGCGCTGATTACCAATAAGCCGGAACGCTTTGTCGCGCCTTTGCTGGATCAGATGAAGATTGGTCGCTATTTTCGCTGGATCATCGGTGGCGACACCTTGCCGCAGCGAAAACCCGATCCGGCGGCGCTGTTTTTTGTCATGAAAATGGCGAATATCCCAGCCTCTCAATCGTTGTTTGTCGGTGACTCGGTCATCGACGTGCAAGCGGCAAAAGCAGCGGGCGTAAAATGCGTGGGGTTGAGCTATGGATACAACCCTGGACGGCCCATCGCCGAAGAGTGTCCTGCTCTAGTCATCGACGATTTGCGCCTGCTAATTCCCGGTTGCCTGGACCCGGCCGCTGAGATAACGTTGCCCGACGCTGTTCAATCCTCTTCTGGAAGCGCCATCGTGGTGGTCACTCGCAAACTCTGGATGAAAGTCATGAAGGCCCTGGCCCGCTGGCGTTGGCGCGCCTGACGTGATCCTGGCCGGTTATCCGGCGCGTTTGCATACCTGACTGTCAGCTCCTCTTGCCACGAGGCACCCCATGATCCGTGAAGAATTCCTGCGTCTAGCCGCTGCCGGCTACAACCGCATCCCCCTTGCCTGCGAAACCCTGGCCGACTTCGACACGCCGCTGTCGATCTACCTCAAGCTGGCCGACCAGCCCAACTCCTACCTGCTCGAATCGGTACAGGGCGGGGAAAAGTGGGGCCGTTATTCCATCATCGGCCTGCCGTGCCGTACGGTGCTGCGGGTCCATGACCATCGCATCAGCGTGACCCACGACGGCGTCGAAATCGAAAACCTCGACGTCGAAGACCCGCTGGCATTCGTCGAAACCTTCAAGGCCCGCTACAACGTGCCGACCATTCCCGGCCTGCCGCGTTTCAACGGTGGCCTGGTGGGGTATTTCGGCTACGACTGCGTGCGCTACGTGGAAAAACGCCTGGGCACCTGCCCGAACCCCGATCCCCTGGGCGTGCCGGATATCTTGCTGATGGTCTCCGACGCCGTCGTGGTCTTCGATAACCTCGCCGGCAAGATGCACGCCATCGTCCTGGCCGACCCGTCCCGGGAAGATGCCTACGAGCAAGGTCAGAAAAGCCTGCAGGCGCTGTTGGAAAAACTCCGTCAGCCGATCACGCCGCGTCCCGGCCTGGATTTCAGCAAGCAGTCGGCGGCCGACCCGGTGTTCCGTTCCAGCTTCACCCAGGACGATTACGAACGAGCCGTCGATACCATCAAGGAATACATCCTGGCGGGCGACTGCATGCAGGTGGTGCCGTCGCAACGGATGTCCATCGACTTCAAAGCCGCGCCCATCGATCTCTACCGGGCGCTGCGCTGCTTCAACCCGACGCCCTACATGTACTTCTTCAACTTCGGCGACTTCCATGTCGTCGGCAGTTCGCCAGAAGTGCTGGTGCGGGTCGAAGACAACCTGATCACCGTGCGACCGATCGCCGGCACCCGCCCCCGTGGTGCCACGGAGGAGGCCGACCGGGCGCTGGAAGAGGACCTGCTGTCGGACGACAAGGAGATCGCCGAGCACCTGATGCTGATCGATCTTGGGCGCAACGATACCGGGCGGGTCTCGGAAATCGGGTCGGTGAAACTCACCGAGAAGATGGTCATCGAGCGCTATTCCAACGTGATGCACATCGTCTCCAACGTCACCGGCCAATTGAAGGCCGGGCTGACGGCCATGGATGCCTTGCGGGCGATCCTGCCGGCGGGCACCTTGTCCGGCGCGCCGAAAATCCGCGCGATGGAAATCATCGACGAACTGGAGCCGGTCAAGCGGGGGGTGTACGGCGGGGCCGTGGGTTATTTCGCCTGGAACGGCAACATGGACACCGCGATTGCCATCCGCACCGCGGTCATCAAGAACGGCGAACTGCACGTGCAGGCCGGCGGCGGAATCGTCGCCGACTCGGTGCCAGCGTTGGAATGGGAAGAAACCCTGAACAAACGCCGGGCGATGTTCCGCGCCGTGGCGCTGGCCGAGCAGACCTCGAACGACTGAAGGCCTCCAATAGCTGTGGCGGCTCGATCAACATGTGGGAGCGAGCTTGCTCGCGATGAGGCCGTCACATTCAACCCATGGGTCGACTGACAGTCCGCTATCGCGAGCAAGCTCGCTCCCACAGGCTCTCTCCGATCAGAAGTCCAGGCTGACGCCCAGGCTCACCCCTTGCTGGGTCAGGTCATCATCCTTGCGCAACGTATAACCGCCTCGCAGCGCCAGGTCGTTGGTCAACTTGTGGCTGACCCCCAGGCTCAGGCGGTTCAGGTGGCTCTGCGGCGTGTAGCCTTCCAGCGTGAAGTCGTTGGCGGGCAGGCTGTTGAGGGCGATGTTGACCTTTTGCGTGTCGTCTTCGTACTCGCGCTCGTGGGCATATTCGCCAAACACCTGGGTCTGCCGGGTGATGTTGTATTTGCCCTGCAAGCCAATGCCCAGGCGTTTCGAGTCGCGGGTCTGGTCATCGAAGGTCAGGGCCGTGGAGCGGTTGCTCTTTTCCGAGTAGCCATCGACTTCCACCTTCGCATAGTCAGCGCTGATAAACGGCGAGAGGTGCCATTCGCTGCCCGGCTGGGCAATGTCGTAGCCCACCCGCGTACTGAATGCCCAGAGATGGCCGTCGGTGTCGCCTTTCTCTTGCGCTTCGTTGACGCCCAGGTCGAACTTGCGTTCCAGGCTGTCGTAGTCGAGCTTGCCGCCAGTCAGTGCCGCATCGGCCCACCAGCGGTTTTGCTGGAACTGGGCGAAGGCGGTGGCCAGGTAGCTGTTGAGCTTGTATTTCGAGTCGTTGTGGCCTGCTTCCATGTCCTGGCGGTAGAGACCGGCGGCGACACCTACGCGCCAAGCCTCGTTGAGGCGATAGCTGCCGCCGACGTTGAGGCTGTAGCCGCTGCCATCGGCGCTGGCGCCGCTGCCCTGGCTGTCCATGTCCAAATGTTGGCCGCCACCTGCCACGATGGCTCGCCACTGGCCGACCGCCTGCCAATCCTCCCAGTCCGATTGCCACTGGCTGCGCAACTCATCCTGGTGGGCACGCAGGGTCGAGTGGGCCATTTCCGGCAGCAAGGTCAGTTCCCAGGGCGCCGCGAGCAGCGAATAGGCGTAGTCGGCGATCAGCTTTTGCCCGGTTTCGGTTGGATGGACCGCGTCGTTGTAGATCAGCTTGCTGGGATCTGGCGTGGCACTGTTGATGCCATAGGTGGCGTTTTCCGTGCAGCCGTTGCCGCTAAAGCAGGTGGCGGTCAGGTTCTCCCCGGTGGCGAGGCCGAATCTCGCCGGATCGGCGAAGCTTTCCTTCAGCAGAAGCGGAATATTCAGCGGAATGATTTCGGCGTCGATGCCTTGCAGGCGCGAGATCAATTGCTGGTTGAACTGATTGCCCAACTGCGAAAAGGTGTCTTGCAAGGGGCCGCCGTTGAGGGCCGGCGTCAGGCCCAGGTCGGGCAACAGCCAGACCATCACATAGCGGGCACCGGCCGTCTGCAGCACCTGGACGCTGTCGGCCAGGCGGTCTGCGGCGGCGTTCGCTTGTGCGGTGTTCAATACCCGGCCTTGAAGGAAGTCGTTACCGCCACCGGAAAGGTAATACAGCGCATTCGGATCGGCCCGCAGGCCATTGGATTGCAGATAGCCGGGACGGCTGCGTTCGCCGGTGTCGGATACACCGGTGATCGATTCGAGGATCTGGTCGGTACGATAACCGCCCACCGCCCAGTTATTGCCGTCTGCCAGCCCTTGGTCGGCGCGGACCGCCGAGGTGGAGGCGGCGGTCTCGTCGGCGGAATAGCCCAGGCGCCCACCGAGCAGTTGGGTGGAGTTGGCCGAATAGGCTTCACCGCTGCCGTCCGTGTAGATCGGACCGGTTCGGTTGGTATAGCGCTCGGTCGAGCCGGGCGGGCCATTCGGGTCGGCGAACTGGCCTGCGTCATTGAGGCTGTCGCCGAACACAATGAATTTGGAGTACGGGTTGGGGGCGGCGCTCGCCTGGGCGCAGGCCATGGCCAGCAGGCAACCGGCAATCGGTACGAACAACGTCTTTTTGATCATGGGAAAGTCCGTTTTTATCTTTTTGTTGTTAGAAAACGAAACGACAGTACCAAAAACTTCCGGCGTTTTGCCATCTATCCGGAACGTCGCGATTGTTTCAAAGCCCTTCGGGAACGGTCATATTGCGTGCTCCGCCCAGCTAAGCTACTGTGCCGGAACGTATGAACGAGACTTCCCCTGTGTCGATTGCCAGCAAACTTCTGGATCAAATGATCAAGGCACACGCCCGTTGGCGTTGGCGCGCCTGAACATTCTCCGCCGGCCTTGCCGGACCTGTACCGATTTGCCTTCTTTAACCCGCTTGTAGAGCCGCTTCGCTGGGGCGTCAATCGCTTCGCCAAGCGCAGCAGTGTGCGGGTCACTCTCTGAAGGCTGTGTTTAAAGTCAGTGAATTCAATAGGTTGCTTACGCCATGTTGCTGATGATCGATAACTACGACTCTTTTACCTACAACGTTGTGCAATACCTTGGCGAGCTGGGCTCCGAGGTCAAGGTCGTGCGCAACGACGAACTGACCATCGCCGAAATCGAAGCCCTCAAGCCTGAGCGCATCGTGGTTTCCCCCGGCCCATGCACGCCGACCGAGGCGGGTATTTCCATCGACGCCATCAAGTATTTCGCCGGCAAGCTGCCGATCCTGGGTGTCTGCCTGGGACATCAGTCGATCGGCCAAGCGTTCGGTGGCGATGTCGTGCGCGCCCGACAAGTCATGCACGGTAAGACTAGCCCGGTATTCCACGAGGACAAGGGCGTGTTCGAAGGACTGAATCGTCCGCTTACCGTAACCCGCTACCACTCCTTGATCGTCAAGCGCGAAACGCTGCCTGACTGCCTGGAGTTGACGGCCTGGACCCAGCTTGAAGACGGCTCGGTCGATGAAATCATGGGGCTGCGCCACAAGACACTGAATATAGAAGGGGTGCAATTTCATCCCGAGTCTATTCTCACCGAGCAGGGCCACGAGTTGTTCGCCAACTTCCTCAAACAAACCGGCGGCACGCGCTAAGGACTTTTCATGGATATCAAGACAGCCCTGAGCCGTATCGTCGGCCATCTCGACCTGAGCACCGATGAGATGCGCGACGTGATGCGCGAAATCATGACCGGCCAATGCACGGATGCGCAGATCGGTGCGTTCATGATGGCCATGCGCATGAAGAGCGAGAGCATCGATGAAATCGTCGGTGCCGTGTCGGTGATGCGTGAACTGGCGGACAAGGTCGAACTCAAGACGCTGGACGGCGTGGTCGACGTGGTCGGCACCGGTGGTGATGGCGCCAATATCTTCAACGTTTCCACCGCCTCGTCGTTTGTGGTCGCGGCGGCCGGTTGCACCGTTGCCAAGCACGGCAACCGCGCGGTCTCAGGCAAGAGCGGCAGTGCCGATTTGCTGGAGGCCGCCGGCATCTACCTGAACCTGACGCCGATTCAAGTGGCACGCTGCATCGACAATGTCGGCATTGGCTTCATGTTTGCCCAGACCCATCACCGTGCCATGAAACACGCCGCCGCGCCGCGCCGTGACCTGGGCCTGCGTACGCTGTTCAACATGCTCGGCCCGCTTACGAATCCGGCCGGCGTGAAGCATCAAGTGGTTGGGGTGTTCAGCCAGGCGTTGTGCCGGCCCTTGGCCGAGGTCCTGCAACGCCTGGGTAGCAAGCACGTGCTGGTGGTTCATTCGAAGGATGGCCTGGATGAATTCAGCCTGGCGGCCCCCACATTCGTGGCCGAACTAAAAAATGATCAGATCAGCGAGTATTGGGTCGAACCTGAAGACCTCGGCATGAAGAGCCAGAGCTTGCATGGCCTGGCAGTCGATGGCCCGGCCCAGTCGCTGGAGCTGATCCGCGATGCCCTGGGGCGCCGCAAGACCGAGAATGGCCAGAAAGCCGCCGAGATGATCGTGCTCAATGCCGGTGCTGCGTTGTACGCCGCCGACCATGCCAGCAGCCTCAAGCAAGGCGTAGAACTGGCCCATGACGCACTGCACACTGGCCTTGCCAGGGAAAAGCTCGAAGAGTTGGGTGCATTTACCGCCGTATTCAAAGTGGAGAACGAAGGATGAGCGTGCCAACGGTTCTGGAAAAAATTCTGGCTCGCAAGGCCCAGGAAGTGGCTGAGCGCAGTGCTCGCGTCAGTCTGGCCGAGCTGGAAAACCTGGCGCGTTCGGCGGATGCGCCGCGCGGTTTTGCCAAGGCGCTGATGGATCAGGCCAAGAAAAAACAGCCGGCGGTGATTGCCGAAATCAAGAAGGCTTCTCCCAGCAAGGGCGTGATTCGTGAGCACTTCGTCCCGGCCGACATCGCGCGAAGCTACGAGAAAGGCGGTGCGACCTGCCTCTCGGTGCTGACCGATGTCGACTTTTTCCAAGGGGCCGATGACTACCTGAAGCAGGCGCGGGCGGCGTGCAAGTTGCCGGTGATCCGCAAGGATTTCATGATCGACCCGTACCAGATCGTCGAGGCGCGTGCGCTGGGCGCCGACTGCGTGCTGTTGATCGTCTCTGCCCTGGATGACGTGAAAATGGCCGAGCTGGCGGCTGTGGCCAAGAGCGTCGGGCTGGATGTCCTGGTGGAAGTCCATGATGGCGACGAGTTGGAGCGAGCCCTGAAAACCCTCGATACCAAACTGGTCGGCGTGAACAACCGCAACCTGCACACGTTTGAAGTCAGCCTGGAAACCACCCTGGACCTGTTGCCACGCATCCCGCGTGATCGCTTGGTCATCACCGAAAGCGGCATCCTCAACCGGGCCGATGTCGAGTTGATGGAAGTCAGCGATGTGTACTCGTTCCTGGTGGGCGAGGCGTTCATGCGGGCCGAGAACCCGGGTACTGAATTGCAGCGGCTGTTCTTTCCTGAACGAGGCCTGCCGGTGAGCGGCTCGACGCTGGACTGATCCCATGTCGCCTGTGATTGCCCTCGGCGTCGAAGCTGGCCTGCAAGCCGAACAGGACCTGTTGGCCAGCATCTGCGCGGGCGATGCCGAGTTCGGCCTGCTGTTCTGGCAGCCCAATGACCGCGCGCTGGTCATGCCGCGCCGCTTGAGCCGGTTGCCGGGGTTCGAACACGCCAGTGAAGTATCGGCCGGCCAAGGCTGGCCAGTCCTGCTGCGCGAAACCGGTGGTGAGCCGGTGCCGCAATCGTCTGCTACCGTCAATATCGCTTTGGTCTACGCGCCACCGCGCAGCGAAGGCGACCACGGCCGCATCGAAACCGGGTATCGCCGGTTGTGCGATCCCATCTGCCAGTTGTTGGATGAATTGGGCGGGGTGGCTTCGCTGGGAGAAGTGGAAGGGGCCTTTTGCGACGGGCGCTTCAACGTCAACCTCGACGGCCGGAAAATGGTCGGCACCGCTCAGCGCTGGCGCCAGAGCAAGGGCGGTCAACGTCCGGTGGGGCTGGTGCATGGCGCGCTTTTGCTGGAGAACGAGCGCGAGGCCATGGTCGCGGCAGTCAATCGCTTCAATGAGGCCTGTGGCCTGGAGCAGCGAGTGCGTGCCGAGAGTCACATTGCCTTGCGTGAAAAATTCCCGGCGCCTCACGCGCTGGAGCGACTCGAGGTGCTGTATCGGGAACTGCAGGCCCAGCTGCTGGGTGCTTAACGCGTTCCGAACACCACCATGGTCTTGCCTTTGACGTTGACCAGATTGCGCTCTTCCAGGTCCTTGAGTACGCGACCGACCATTTCACGGGAGCAACCGACAATCCGGCCAATCTCCTGGCGGGTCACCTTGATCTGCATGCCGTCCGGGTGGGTCATGGCATCGGGCTGCTTGCACAGCTCCAACAGGCAACGTGCGACACGTCCGGTGACGTCGAAAAATGCGAGATCGCCGACCTTGCGGGTGGTATTGCGCAGGCGCTGTGCGATTTGTCCGCTGAGGACGTAAAGAATGTCTGGGTCTTGCAGGGACAGTTCTCGGAATTTGGTGTAGCTGATTTCCGCCACTTCACATTCGATCTTGGTCCGCACCCAGGCACTGCGTTCCTGTTCCTTGCCCGCTTGTTCGAACAACCCCAGCTCACCGAAAAAATCTCCGGAATTGAGGTAGGCGATGATCATTTCCCGACCGTCATCATCTTCTATCAGGATAGTGACCGAGCCCTTGAGGATGAAAAACAGCGTCTCGGAACGATCTCCCGCACAAATGATGTTGTGTTTGGCTGGGTAGCGGCGGCGCTGGCAATGCATCAAGAGCTTGTCGAGATTCTTGATCTTGAACGTGGGAGTAATGGCAACCATGGTTGTATCCCGAAAGACTGCGCGGTGTGGTGGTTTGTTTTTGTATGAAGACGAATAGCTATCGCTAAAAGATGGCCATACGCCAGTGAGTTGGCGCCAGCTTAACAGAGGCGTCCTTAATAGATTTGAGAATTTACCTACAGGCTGACAGGATGGGGCTCCTAAGACGAAGAGCGGTCATGGCGAAGCGCTGTGCTAAGCTGGCGACCCTTTTTTAACAGTGGAGTCTTGGCGATGAAGGCACGCATCCAATGGGCTGGCGAAGCCATGTTCCTCGGTGAGTCAGGCAGTGGTCATGTGGTCGTCATGGACGGCCCGCCAGAGGCCGGTGGTCGCAACCTGGGTGTTCGGCCGATGGAAATGCTCCTGTTGGGCGTCGGCGGTTGCAGCAATTTCGACGTGGTCAGCATTCTTAAAAAGTCCCGCCAGGCCGTCGAAAGCTGCGAAGCGTTCCTGGAAGCGGAGCGTGCCACCGAAGATCCAAAGGTATTTACCAAGATCCACATGCATTTCGTGGTGAAGGGGCGAGCCTTGAAAGAAGCCCAGGTCAAGCGAGCCATTGAGCTGTCCGCCGAGAAATACTGCTCGGCTTCGATCATGCTCGGTGCCGCCGGCGTCGAAATCACCCACGATTATGAGATCATCGAATTGGGTTGAGTCGATCTCGATGGCGAAGCCCGCGACTCGCCGCATTGAAATCCTGAGCTGAAGAAAAAGGCGACTCCCGCTGGAAGTCGCCTTTTTCATTGGCGTTGCAATGGGGATGGGTTATCCAGCCCCCTATCTCCGTCAAATCCGATAAGTGCTCTTGGTCATGACCTTGGCCAGCAGGCTCATGCCGAACTTCACCGGGGCCGGAAAACGGAAGCCGCCGGCGTCAAGGGCGCTTTCGGCATGGTGTTCTTCATCCACGCGCATCTGCTCGAGGATCGCCCGGGACTTTTCATCCTCGGCCGGCAGTTGTTCCAGATGTTCGTTCAAGTGCTTGCACACCTGATGTTCGGTCGCGGCAACGAAGCCGAGGCTGACTTTATCGCTGATCAGGCCGGCGACGGCGCCGATCCCGAATGACATCCCGTAGAACAGCGGGTTCAGGACGCTGGTGTGGCTGCCCAGTTGGCGAATGCGTTGTTCACACCAGACCAGATGGTCGATTTCTTCCTCGGCGGCGTGTTCCATTGCCTCACGCACCTGGGGCAGTTTCGCTGTCAGCGCCTGGCCCTGATACAGGGCCTGGGCACAGACTTCGCCGGTGTGGTTGATACGCATCAATCCGGCGACGTGGCGGGTTTGCTCGTCACTCAGTTGCGCGTCCGGCTGTACGATAGCCGGTGATGGGCGGTACGGCTGGCCACTGAAGGGCAGCAGGGTGCGCATCGCGGTATCGGCTTGCAGCAACAGACGGTCAATCGGCGAGTAGTGACGTTGGGTAGTCATGCTTACCTCCGGGAAAAATCACAGCGGCCAGTTTAACCCAATCGGCCGCCGAAGATTTGCGTTGGGTCAGGGGTATCAGCCCGGCGGCCAGTGCATCTGGCGCTGACCCAGCACATGCATATGAATGTGATAGACCGTCTGCCCACCCAGTTCATTGCAATTCATCACCACGCGAAAACCTTCTTCACAGCCCAACTCCAGCGCCAGGCGCTGGGCAGTGAACAGAATGTGCCCGGCCAGGCCCTTGTCTTCTTCGGTGAGGTCATTGAGCGTACGGATCGGTTTTTTCGGAATGACCAAAAAATGCACGGGAGCCTGCGGGGCGATGTCGTGGAAGGCCAGTACCTGGTCATCCTCGTAGATGATCTTTGCCGGGATTTCCCGGTTGATGATCTTGGTAAACAGGGTATCCACAGCTGTTTTCTCCGTTGGGTTCGTCAAGGTCCGATGTCATGAAGGCTCCGGTTGAGGGGCCTGGTTGTTCAACGTGAAGGGATCAGCGCGGGCAATAAGCCTTGTTGATCATGCCGGCGATGCTCCGCACCAGCCATCGCGATCCCAGTCGCGGCAATGCGGCCAGCCAGCGATTGCGGCGTCCGGGAATGATGATGGCGCGGTTCTTGTCCAGTGCGCGTACGGCGTACAGGGCAACTTCCTCCGGGCTCATCAGCCACTTGCTGTCGATGAGTTTCTGTTCGTCCATCTGCGCCCTGGCGAAAAAGCCGGTCCGGGTCGGGCCAGGGCAAAGCACCGAGACCTTGATCGCGCATTTCTTCAGTTCAACTCGCAGGGCTTCGGAGAAGTGCAGTACATAGGCCTTGCTGGCGTAGTAAGTACTCATCCAGGGGCCGGGTTGGAATGCGGCGATCGAGGCAACGTTGAGGATCTGGCCGCCGCCGAGCAGCGCCATGCTATTACCGATGGCGTGGCAAAGCCGTGTCAGGGCGAGGATGTTGACTTCGATCAGGTCCTGCTCGGTCATCCAGTCCTGGCCCAGGAACGGCCCGCTGGTGCCGATGCCGGCACAATTGACCAGCAGATCGATCTGCCGCTCGCCTTCCTCCAGTTCCAGCAGAAAGCCTGAAAGCCTCAGCGGTTCGCCCAGGTCACAGGCCCGGAACAATACTTCCACGCCAAACCGCTGAGTCAGTTCGATTGCAATACTTTCCAGCCGATCACGCTGTCGAGCCACCAGTATCAGGTTGCGGCCGCGCCGGGCCAGCGCTTCGGCCATGGCCAGGCCGATACCGCTGGAAGCGCCAGTGATCAGTGCGTAACGGGTCATGCAGTTCTCCATCGCAATAGCCCGCCGCCAGTTGACTGGGCTGTCACCGGCATGAAGCGCGCTTATTGTTCCTCTTCTTCTTCATAGTCTACAGAAGGCGCAGCGGGCTCGGCTGCCTCGACGGCGGGCTCTTCAGAGGTTTCGTTGCTCGACTCGCTGCTTTCATAGCTGCTCAGGCTGCTGCTGTCGTAGTCCTGCTGAAGGGCTCCGAAGATGCCGGCAAAGGTGGCCATGAAAATCAAGACGATCATCACCAGCCAGAGCGAGGCCAGCAATTTGACCGCCGTGGTATTGCGCGGCGGCGGGGGGCCATACTGGTTTGCGCCGGTATTGCCCGGAGCGATGATGAGGATGAAGGGGAAGATGCTGCCCACGAACGGAACCAGGTTGATCAGCCACAACCACCCCGACCAGCCGAGGTCATGCAGGCGCTGGACGTTGAACTGGATGCTCACGAAGGCAAAGGCTAGCACGACGACTGCGGCCAGCAGGCCGCCGACGATGAGTCCCGCGACCGAGTCGGAAGCCAGCAGCCAGGCCGTGGCCAACCAGAAGCCTATGCCGACCAAGGGCAGCAGGGCCAGGGTCAATACCATGGTCCAGGCCAGGTAGCGCAGACGGCCGATACGCCCGTCGAAGCTGAAGGGCTTGAGTGTGCCGTACTCGGCAAGCGCTTCACCGACTTGGGCGCGGGGAGGCGCGTATGGCGAGACGGGCTCGACGATCGAATCGGGATGGCGTCCACTCGGTTGCCGTGGTGCCTCCTGTACCTCGCCAAGGTTCAGTTGGACGACGGGTTCGGCTTCGATCCTGGCATCGATTCCGCTCTTGTTGAGCGCTTCCAGGTACTGCTGCGCCTCGCTCTGGGACAGGTTGCTCTTGAGGGCTACCTTGCGACCGGTGAACAGCCGTTCAATGGCGCTGACATCGCTTTTGAACAGCTCGGCGAGGTTGAGTTTGGCGGTGGTGGTATCGACGCCCGGCATCAGGCCGCCGTCGAATACGATGTTGAAACGGGTTTCGCTCATGCCTGGCATCCTTGTCTCTAAAAGTTGATGAGTTGTTTTGTTCAGGCTGATTCAGCGGGGCCATTGCCCGCCAAGCTGCGCCGCCCGGGCTTGTGCCTGACGGTATTCTTCATCAAGGCGTGCCACCAACTGATCGACGCTGGGCAAATCATCGATTTCACCCACGCCCTGGCCAGCGGACCATACGGTTTTCCAGGCCTTGGCTTCATCGTTCAGCGGTTTGAGTTTCGAGCCGAAATCCACCGCGCCTTTGTTCTGCAGGGCGGCCAGATCGAAACCGGCGTTCTCCAGGCTCTGGCGCATGAAACTGGCCGGTACCCCGGACACAGCGGGAGTATGCACGATGTCTGCGGCTCTGGATGTGAGCAACATCTCTTTATAAGCGTCAGGTGCGTGGCTTTCGCTCGTACCGATAAAGCGTGTACCGAAGTAGGCCAGATCCGCGCCGAGCAATTGTGCGGCCAGGATCTGATGGCCGTGGTTCAGGCACCCTGCCAGCAGCAGGGTCTTATCGAAAAACTGCCGGATCTCGGCAATCAGTGAAAACGGGCTCCAGGTCCCGGCGTGCCCACCTGCGCCAGCGGCTACGGCGATCAAGCCATCGACACCGGCTTCGGCGGCTTTCTCGGCATGCCGTCGGGTCGTCACGTCATGGAACACCAGGCCTCCGTACCCGTGAACCGCGTCCACCAGCTCTTTCACCGCACCCAGGCTGGTGATGACAATCGGCACCTTGTGTTCGATGCAGATGGCCAGGTCGGCCTGAAGTCGCGGATTGCTGTGATGGACAATCAGGTTTACCGCGTAGGGCGCCGGGTTTTCCAGGGTTGCCAAGCCTGCTTCGATTTCTTCCAGCCAGGCCTTGAAGCCGCTGCTTTCGCGCTGGTTCAACGCCGGAAAGCTGCCGACAATGCCATTGCGGCAGCAGGCCAGCACCAGTTGCGGATTGGAAATCAGGAACATTGGCGCCGCCACGACGGGCAGTCGCAAGCGTTGTTCAAGCAGAGCGGGCAACGACATTGGAAGTACCCCGGAAATGGATGCTGATTGGAGGTTAGAACGGACGAACGACGACCAGAATTACGATAGCCAGCAATATCAGAACCGGCACTTCATTGAACCAGCGATAAAAGACATGGCTGCGGGTGTTTTCGCCACGGGCGAAGCGTTTTACCTGGGCGCCGCACATATGGTGGTAACCGATCAGCAGCACGACCAGGGTCAACTTGGCGTGCATCCAGCCTCCCTGGGTGAAGTAGGCGCCGGCATTGAGGCTGAGCAACCCGATGCCGAATACCAGGGTGGCAATCATCGCCGGTCCCATGATGCCACGGTACAGCTTGCGCTCCATGACGCTGAAGCGCTCTTTGCTGACACTGTCTTCGCTTTGGGCGTGATAGACAAACAGGCGAGGCAGGTAGAACAGGCCGGCGAACCAGCAGACCATGCTGACAATGTGAAGTGCTTTGAGCCATAGATAGAGCATTTTTAGTTATTCCTCGATTCACGGTAGCCCGATAGTAGAGGTTGGAGCGGTCACACGTCACCTTGACGGTTGTCGCCACGCCCCGCGGCCCCTATCATCGACGGCTTTCCAGTGGGTTCGTTGAGGGCAGGTTTATGGTCAAGGTCGGTATCGTCGGCGGCACGGGTTACACCGGTGTCGAACTGCTGCGTCTTCTGGCACAGCATCCGCAGGCTGAGGTGGTGGTCATCACTTCCCGATCCGAGGCCGGCCTGGCCGTCGCCGACATGTATCCGAACCTGCGAGGCCATTACGACGGCCTGGCGTTCAGCGTCCCGGACGTCAAGACCCTTGGCGCCTGCGATGTGGTGTTCTTCGCCACGCCCCACGGTGTCGCCCACGCCCTGGCCGGTGAACTGCTGGCCGCTGGAACCAAGGTGATCGACCTGTCGGCGGACTTCCGTCTGCAGGACGCCGATGAGTGGGCCAAATGGTACGGCCAGCCCCACGGCGCGCCGGAGTTGCTCGAGGAGGCGGTCTACGGCTTGCCGGAGGTCAATCGCGAGAAAATCAAGCAGGCTCGGCTGATCGCCGTACCGGGTTGCTATCCGACCGCCACACAGTTGGGCTTCCTGCCGTTGCTTGAGGCCGGTCTTGCCGATACTTCGCGTCTGATTGCCGACTGCAAATCCGGGGTCAGCGGCGCCGGGCGTGGCGCCAGTGTCGGGTCGCTGTATTCCGAGACGTCGGAAAGCATGAAGGCGTACGCGGTCAAGGGGCATCGCCACCTGCCGGAAATTCGCCAGGGGCTGCGCCGGGCAGCGGGTAAGGATGTCGGCCTGACTTTCGTGCCGCACTTGACGCCGATGATTCGTGGCATCCATTCCACCCTTTATGCGACCGTCGTCGATCGTTCGGTGGACCTGCAGGCATTGTTTGAAAAGCGTTATGCCAACGAACCGTTCGTCGACGTAATGCCCGCTGGCAGCCATCCGGAGACCCGCAGCGTGCGCGGTGCGAACGTTTGCCGGATTGCCGTGCATCGTCCGCAGGACGGTGACCTGGTGGTGGTACTGTCGGTCATCGATAACCTGGTCAAGGGCGCGTCGGGCCAGGCGGTGCAGAACCTGAACATCCTGTTCGGCCTGGATGAGCGCCTGGGGCTTTCCCATGCGGGGATGTTGCCTTGAAAGCAATTGGCCGCAGCTCCGCAAATAGTTGACCGATTTTGTAGGAGAAGCGGATAATGCCCGCCATCACGCATTATGGCGGCGTAAGCGCCGGGAGATATTCAGCATGAGCGTCGAAACCTTCACCCCCACGGCTTTGCAATTCACCCATGGTGCCGCGCACAAGGTGAAGAGCCTGGTCGATGAAGAGGGCAATGATCGTTTGAAGCTGCGCGTATTTGTTACGGGTGGCGGTTGTTCCGGTTTCCAGTACGGCTTCACTTTCGATGAGGAAGTGGCCGAAGACGACACCATCGTCGAGCGCGAAGGGGTCAGCCTGGTGGTCGATCCGATGAGCTTCCAGTACCTGGCAGGTGCCGAGGTGGATTATCAGGAAGGTCTGGAGGGGTCGCGCTTCGTGATCAAGAACCCTAACGCCACCACGACCTGTGGGTGCGGTTCTTCGTTCTCGATCTGAGACAGCTCCAATAAAAACGCCGCAGTGCCTTACGGTCCTGCGGCGTTTTTTTGTCCGTGATCTTATCTCAGGCCGGGTAGATGGCGCCGAGTACGCGCAAGCCACGGGCGCCAGTGACACTCGGACGATTGCCCGGAATGCCTTCAAGGCAGCAATGGGCGAGCCAGGCGAAAGCCATGGCTTCGACCCAGTCCGGGTCCACGCCATACTCCGCCGTACTGCTGACCCGGGTATCCGGCAGCAACTCGGCCAGGCGCTTCATGAGCGCCTGGTTGTGCGCGCCGCCGCCGCAAATCAGCAACTCCTGGGTATTCGTTTGGGCATGCTGCAGTGATTCGACGATGGTCAGGGCGGTCAGTTCGAGCAACGTCGCCTGTACGTCTTGCGGAGCGAAGGTTGGCAACTGCGACAAATGCTGGCTCAGCCAAGGCAGGTTGAATACCTCGCGGCCGGTACTTTTCGGCCCCTTGGTGACGAAGAAAGGATCGCTGAGCAGTGCCTTGAGCAGGGCTGGCTCGACTTTCCCGCTGGCAGCCCATTGGCCGTCACGGTCGAAATGGTCGCCTCGTTGCTGATGTATCCAGGCATCGAGCAATACGTTGCCTGGACCACAGTCGAACCCGGCTACAGGTTTTGCGGGCTCTATCAGGCTGAGATTGCTGAAGCCGCCGATATTCAACACGGCACGATTACCAGCTCGTTCTTCGAACAGTGCTTCGTGAAACGCCGGTACCAGTGGGGCGCCTTGTCCACCAGCGGCGACATCACGGCTGCGGAAATCGCTGACGACGGCGATGCCGGTCAATTCGCTCAACAGGGCCGGATTGCCGATCTGCACGGTAAACCCACGGGCTGGTTCATGGCGGATGGTCTGGCCGTGGCTGCCAATCGCGCTGATGTCTTGAGGCTTGAGTTTCTGTTCGTCGAGTAGGGTATGGATACCCTGGGCGGCCCGCTTTACCCACTTTTGCTGGGCAATGGCGGAGCGGGCGATTTCATCGGGCCCGCTGCTGCACAGTCCGAGTAATTCGGCGCGCAGGGCGGTGGGCATGGGAATGTAGTGCGTGGCAATCAATTTGATCGCCGGAGCCAGTTCGATCAGTGCGATATCCAAGCCATCCAGGCTGGTCCCGGACATCACACCGATATAGAGCGCCATGGCTTAGCGCTTGCTCGAGGCCAGCATGGTGGCTTTCTCTTGATCCATGCGAGCCATCAAGGGTTGGCTTTGTGCCAGGAAGCGCGCGCGCTCGCCCTTGGCAATCGGATCGGCCATCGGCAACTTCTGGCCAAGCGGATCGACATGGACGCCGTTGACCTGGAACTCATAGTGCAAGTGCGGTCCGGTGGACAGCCCGGTGGTACCGATGTATCCGATCACCTGGCCTTGCTTGACGGTGCCGCCAGTCTTCACGCCTTTGGCGAAGCCCTGCATGTGGCCGTACAGCGTGCGATAGGTATTGCCGTGCTGGATGATCACGGTATTGCCATAACCGCCGCGACGTCCGGCCAGCAATACCTTGCCGTCGCCGGCCGCCTTGATGGGCGTACCCCGTGGGGCGGCGTAGTCGACACCTTTATGGGCGCGGATCTTGTTCAGGATCGGATGCTTGCGGCCGGCGGAGAACTTCGAGCTGATGCGGGCGAAGTCAACCGGTGTACGGATGAATGCCTTGCGCATGCTGTTGCCGTCGGCGGTGTAGTAGCTGCTGTTGCCTTGCTTGTTGGTGTAGCGCACCGCGGTGTATGTCTTGCCGCGGTTGGTGAAGCGCGCGGAAAGGATCGGGCCGTTGCCGACGCTCTTGCCATTGACCACTTTCTGCTCATAGATGACGTCGAATTCGTCACCTTGGCGAATGTCCTGGGCGAAGTCGATGTCGTAGCCGAAGACGCTGGCCATGTCCATGGTCAGGCTATGGGAAAGGCCGGCGCGGGCAGCGGACTGGGACAATGAGCTGTTGATGACGCCATGGACGTAGGTCGAGCGAACGGTAGGCTTGGCGGTGACGCGGTTGAATACGTAACCCTTGTCATTTTTGGTCAGGGTGATGCTTTCCAAGTCGCTGAGCTTGGTGTGCAGGTTGTTCAGCTGTCCATCTGGATTGAGTTCGAATTCGAGTTTCTGACCGCGTTGCAGTTGAGTGAACTGCTTGGCTTGCTTGTCGCTGGCCAGGATTTCGTGGACCGATGTGGAGGGCAGGCCAACCTTTTCGAAGAGGGTGGAAAGCGTGTCGCCCTTGGCAACAATCACTTCGCGATGTTCCGGTCCTTTCTTTTCTTCCGCAACAGGCGCTTCTACCGCAGCGGCGGCCTGGGCGGTGTCTTCCGGGCTGTTTTCAATCTGCGCAAAAGGAGAGGCGGCCGGTTCGTTTGTGGCTTGAACGGCTTCGGCGGCGTCTTGTTCTTGTGTCAGTTGTTCAGCAGGGCTTTCCAGTTCAAGACTCAGAGTCGTCTTTTTGGCTTCAACATCGCTGGAGGGAAACACCAGGAGCGCCAGGCTTAGGAGGGCTGCGATGCCGCTGGCGGCAAGCAGATGGGTCTTTGGGTAAAGCGGCGGCGCTTTAGACGGTTCTGTGGTCATAAGTAATTTTGACTTTTGAAAAGATGAATTGGAAAAGATGAATGACATGATGAAGATGAAATAACTGTATAAAATATAACCAAAACCCCTGCGAAGCAAGCCCGCGAATGCTCTGTTCTGTGGATCGGTGTCCGTGCGCCGGGCAAACCTTGTATTTGGTGCGCGATCTTGTATGGTTGGGGCCCTTTGAATCTGAGCCTTACGGGTCTGTTATGAAGTCGGTTGAAGAGCAGCTAGCGCTGATCAAACGTGGTGCGGAAGAACTGTTGGTCGAGTCCGAGCTGATCGAAAAGCTCAAGCGCGGGCAGCCGCTGCGCATCAAGGCTGGCTTCGATCCGACGGCGCCCGATCTGCATCTGGGACATACCGTGCTTATTAATAAGCTGCGCCAGTTCCAGGACCTGGGGCATCAGGTCATCTTCCTTATAGGGGACTTCACCGGCATGATCGGTGATCCAAGCGGGAAGAGTGCTACGCGCCCGCCGCTGACTCGCGAGCAGGTTCTCGATAACGCCGAGACCTACAAGACTCAGGTTTTCAAGATTCTTGATCCGGCCAAGACCGAAGTGGCATTCAACTCCACTTGGATGGATCAGATGGGGCCGGCGGATTTCATTCGCCTGACGTCCCAATACACCGTGGCTCGCATGCTCGAGCGCGATGATTTCGACAAGCGCTATACCACCAATCAACCAATCGCCATCCATGAGTTTCTCTACCCGCTTGTTCAGGGTTATGACTCGGTCGCGTTGCGCGCGGACGTTGAGCTGGGCGGTACCGACCAGAAGTTCAACCTGTTGATGGGGCGTGAGTTGCAGCGAGGCTACGGTCAGGAGGCACAGTGCATCCTGACCATGCCATTGTTGGAAGGTCTGGACGGCGTGAAGAAGATGTCCAAGTCGTTGGGCAACTACGTGGGCATCCAGGAAGCGCCGGGCGTCATGTACGGCAAGCTGGTCTCCATTCCTGATGTGCTGATGTGGCGTTACTTCGAGCTGTTGAGCTTCCGGTCCATGGACGAGATCAATGCGTTCCGTGCCGATGTAGAGGCCGGGGCCAATCCGCGGGACATCAAGATCAAGCTGGCTGAAGAGATCGTTGCGCGTTTCCATGGTGAGGAGGCTGCGGCCAATGCTCATCGTGCGGCGGGTAATCGTATGAAGGATGGCGAGCTGCCGGATGATCTGCCGGAGATCGAGTTGACTGCTGTCGAGAATATGCCAATTGCAGCGGTCCTTAATAAGGCTGGCCTGGTCAAGAATGCTGCGGTGGCGAGAGATCTCCTGGGTTCGGGTGGCGTGCGTATAGATGGTGAGGTTGTGGATCGCACCTATATATATGAGCTGGGTTCTACTCATGTGTGCCAGGCCGGCAAGAAGGCTTTCGCACGTATTACGCTGAAATCTGAATAAAGCGAAATTAAGGGTTGACGGCAGATTCTGGAAGTCTATAATTCGCCCCACTTCCGGCGCAGTCGAAACGGAAAACTCCTTGAAATTCAACGAGTTAAGTAGGTTTCGACGGTGCGGGGCTTCAGTTCATCGAAGTCTGGAAGGCGCAGATAGAGCAGTGTTGTTTGGCTCTATATGCGGTTCGATCCTCTCGGTCGAAAGCGGTGAAAAAGAGGTGTTGACAGCAGCGAGTAACGCTGTAGAATTCGCCTCCCGCTAACGAGAGATCGGAAGCGCAAGTGGTTGAAGTTGAAAAGGAAACTTTGAAAACTTCTGAAAATAACCGCTTGACAGATACACGGGGCGCTGTAGAAT
>NZ_FNOA01000011.1:0-199965 GCF_900106885.1 Pseudomonas sp. NFACC14 | reverse complement strand
GCTGCCGTGGTCACATCGGCAAGCAGTTGATCAAGCGCTTCAACCTGGACAGCGAGGCCGACGCCCAGCACTACGGCATCGGCCTGAAGGAAATCTGGGAAATCGACCCGGCCAAGCATCAACCCGGCCTGGTGGTGCACACCGCTGGCTGGCCGCTGGACATCATGGGCACCGAGAACACCGGCGGCTCCTTCCTCTATCACCTGGAAAACAACCAGGTGGTGGTCGGCCTGATTATCGACCTGTCCTACAGCAACACCTTCCTGTCGCCGTTCGACGAGTTCCAGCGCCTCAAGCATCACCCGGTGCTCAAGCAGTACCTGGAAGGCGGCAAGCGCGTCAGCTACGGCGCCCGTGCCATCTGCAAGGGCGGCCTGAACTCGTTGCCGAAAATGGTCTTCAAGGGCGGCGCGCTGATCGGTTGCGACCTCGGCACCCTGAACTTCGCCAAGATCAAGGGCAGCCACACCGCCATGAAATCCGGCATGCTCGCCGCCGAGGCCGTGGCCGATCGCTTGTTCGCCGAGTCCGAAGGCGGTGATGAACTGACCGCCTACGTCGACAATTTCAAGAACAGTTGGCTGTACGAAGAACTGTTCGCCAGCCGCAACTTCGGCGCGGCGATCCACAAGTACGGTGCGATCATCGGCGGAGGTTTCAACTGGCTCGACCAGAACATCTTCGGCGGCAAAATACCGTTCACCTTGCACGACAACAAGCCGGACTATGCCTGCCTCAAGCTGGCCGCCGATTGCAAGAAAATCGACTACCCGAAACCGGACGGCAAGCTCAGCTTCGACAAACTCAGCTCGGTGTTCATCTCCGGTACCAACCATGAAGAAGAACAACCCTGCCACCTGAAGCTGACCGACCCGAGCATCCCGATCGGCAAGAACCTGCCGTTGTACGACGAACCGGCCCAGCGCTACTGCCCGGCTGGCGTGTACGAAGTGGTGACCAAGGAAGACGGCGAGAAACGCTTCCAGATCAACGCCCAGAACTGCGTGCACTGCAAGACCTGTGACATCAAGGATCCGGCGCAGAACATCACCTGGGTCTCACCGGAAGGTGCCGGTGGGCCGACTTACCCGAACATGTAAGCCGACACGCTGAACATCGAGGCCCCCGCAATGGGGGCCTTTTTGTTGCCCGCCATCCAAGGAACACCGCAACCCAATGTGGGAGCGAGCTTGCTCGCGATGACGGCAGCCCATTCAACATTGATGCAAGCTGAACCGCCGCTATCGCGAGCAAGCTCGCTCCCACAGGTGAACATCACAGGATCAGGCGGCGCGCTCTTCCCCGGGGTTGCGCTCGAAGTAGCGCTTGTACTCCCGACTGAACTGCGACGGGCTCTGATACCCCACCTGATGCGCCACCTGGGCCACACCCATGCCGTCGATGAGCAGCAGCCGCTGGGCCTTGAGCAGGCGCAACCGCTTGAGGTACTGCACCGGCGAGAGCAAGGTGCTGCGCTTGAAATGCTCATGAAAGGTCGAGGCGCTCATGTTCGCGCAACTGGCCAGTGTCTCGACGTTCAGCGGCTCGGTGAAATGCGCATGCAGATGACTCAGGGCAGCGGCAATCCGAGCGAATTGCCCATGCTGCTCCACCAGCGCCCGCAATACGTCGGCCTGAGGCCCGCGCAACGCGACGAACAGCAACTCCCGCAGCCGCGCCTGGCCCATGACCTGGCACTCCAACGGATCGTGCAAGCAGCGCAACAAGCGCTCGACACATCCACGCATGGCGTCATCGAGCACTGCGCAGGTCATTGATTCCGGCGTCTGCGGCGCCAGGTTTCGACCCGGCACCAGCCCCATGGCCAACACCAGTTCCCCCAGCATCGCCCGATCGATCGCAACGGAAACCCCAAACAGTGGAGCATTGGGCATGGCGTAGGTTTCGCATTCGAATGGCACCGGCAAGGCCTGGATCAGATAATGCCCGGCGCCATATTCCAGCGTGCGCGGCCCCAGATACGCCAGTTTGCTACCCTGGGCAATGATCACCAGACTCGGTTCGTAGAGCTGCGGGCCACGCGCGACGTCCTGGCTGGCCCGAAGCACATGTACGCCGGGCAGTGGCGTCGGGACGAAACCGTCGCGGGTCGCCAAGGGTTCTATCAATGAGACCAGCGTAGCGTTGGCATCGAGATGGCGGGTCAACAACATGGCGAAAACTTCACGAAAAAAGGGATGAAACCATCATCGCAGGTCTGGCGTCACATAGGATCAAATCCTGGCCAAGACCGGAGGATTAGGCATGACAGGCGGAGGAATTACCATCGCCGCCTGCCGCCAGGACTCCCAGAATGAAACCCTCACCGTTCACTGCTTAGCGAGGTCCATCATGTACACAGCCATCGGATATGCCGCCCAATCGCCCACCGCTCCCCTCGCCCCGATGAAGTTCGAGCGCCGCAGCCCGCGAGCCGACGATGTGGCGATCGACATTCTTTACTGCGGTGTCTGCCACTCCGACATTCACCAGGCCCGCAACGAATGGGGCATCGCCGTTTATCCACTGATGCCCGGCCATGAAATCATCGGCAAAGTCACCGCCGTCGGCGCGGATGTCACCCGCTATAAAGTCGGCGATCTGGTGGGCGTTGGCTGCATGGTCGATTCCTGCCGCGAGTGTGAAGCCTGTCACGCCGACCTGGAGCAATACTGCTACCAAGGCATGACCCAGACCTACGCCAGCCCGGACCGTATCAGCGGCGGCCACACCATGGGCGGTTACTCCAACAGCATCGTGGTCAAGGAGCACTTTGTGCTGCGCATCCCGGCAGCACTCGACCCGGCCAGTGCCGCGCCGATTCTCTGTGCTGGCATCACCACCTACTCGCCGCTCAAGCACTACGGCGTGAAGGCCGGCGACAAGGTCGGCGTGCTGGGCATGGGCGGCCTCGGCCACATGGGCATCAAGTTCGCCAAGGCCATGGGCGCCGAAGTCACGTTGTTCACCCGCTCGGCCAGCAAGGCCGAAGAAGCCCGTCGCCAGGGCGCCGACCATGTGATCGTGTCCACTGACGCCGAGCAGATGGCTGCCGCGGCCGGACGCTTCCACTTCCTGCTGGACACCATTCCGGTGCAGCACGACCTCAACCCCTACCTCAGTACCCTGCGGTTCGACGGTGTACACATCCTGGTGGGCCTGGTCGAGCCGATCGATCCGCCAGTCCATGCGGCCAACTTGATTATGGGTCGTCGTGTCCTGGCCGGCTCGTTGATCGGCGGTATCGCCGAAACCCAGGAAGTGCTGGACTTCTGCGCCGAACACAACATCAGCTGCGACATTGAAATGCTCGACATCCGCCAGATCAACGAGGCCTACAGCCGCATGATCGCCGGCGACGTGAAGTACCGCTTCGTCATCGACATGGCAACGCTCGAGGCCTGAGGTTCGTCAGACCTTGGCGCCCAGTTCCGCCGACAGCCGGGCTGTGACCCCTTTGACCAGGGGAATCAGCTCGGCCATCTTTTCCAGGGGCATGTACGGCACGGTGCTGGCGATGCTGATACCGGCGACGATGCGCTTGCCGGCGTCACGGATCGGCGCCGCCACACAGCGAATCGACGGTTCGTTGTCTTCCAGGTCGAAGGCATAGCCCCCCGCCACGTACTCCAGCATCCGTTGCTGGAACTGTTCCCAGGATTGCTCCTGATGCTGGGGCCAGAACTGATTTTTCCCACCCGCCGGCAGGCTGATTTCATACAGCCGCTTCCATTGTTCCTGAGTGTCATCGAGCATCAGCGCCTTGCCGATCCCGGTGCGCGCCAACGGCATGCGATGGCCTACGCGCGAACGCATTTCCGGGCCGTTTCGCCCCGGATTCTTCAGCAGGTACAAGACTTCGTCGCCCTCGCGAATCGCCAGGTGAACGGTGTCCCCGGTCAGCGCCGACAACTCGTCCAGGTACGGCCCCGCCAGGCTCACCAGTGGCAGTTCTTCCCGGGCCTGGAAGCCCAGTTCGATCAACTTTGGCCCCAGCAGGTAGCCTACTTGCGGCACCACACGCAGGTAACGTTCGTCCACCAGGCAACTGGCCAGGCGATGAGTGGTGCTGCGGGTAGTGCCGATCAGCCGGGCGATTTCCTTCAAGTCACGGGCGCCGCTGGCGACCGCCTGGACCACGCCCAGACCACGCAGCAATGTCTGCGTGCCTGTCGGCGCGGCGTCCTTGGTGATTTTTGGATCGTCTTGCTGCATAGCCGGCCTTCAACAGTGAGCGGGGAACGGGCGGCATTATGGTCGCCCGCCCCGTCGGACTACAACTCGATGCGCTCGACCTTCCCGACCAGCAGGATGTAGGACAGCGCGCCAGCCAATGCCAGGACAGAGATATAGGTAATGGCCGGGGCGAACGAGTCGCCGCTGGCGAGGAAGCCAATCACGATCGGCGTGGCGATGGCCGCCAGGTTGCCGATGAAGTTGAACACCCCGCCGGTCAACCCGAGCAATCGTGCCGGCGCCAGGGTCGACACCAGCGACCAGGTGATCGACGCCAGGCCATTGCCGAAGAACGCCAGGGCCAGGAAAGCGATCACCAGCGGCGTCGACTCGACAAAGTTGGCGCCGATGATCGAGGTCGAGATCAGCAACCCGCCAATGATCGGCAGCTTGCGCGCGAACCCCACGGTGGCGCCGCGACGAATCAACCAGTCGGAGAAGAACCCGGAGCACAGCACGCCGACAAACGCCGCGAGGAATGGCAACGACGCCAGCAAGCCGGACTTGATGAAGTCCATGCCGCGATACTTCACCAGGTAGGTGGGGAACCACGTCAGGAAAAACCACAGCGTGGAGTTGAGGCAGAACTGCCCCAGGTAAATGCCCCACAACTTGCGTTGCGTCAGGACGATGCCCAGGTCGGACCAACTGAATTTCGCCTTGACCTTGGCGGTATCGGCCTGGATATCCACCAGCCCGCCGCCTTCACGGATCAGCTCGATTTCGGCGGCGTTGGCGCCTTTGAAATCCCGTGGCTCGCGATACACCGCGTACCAGATCACCGCCCAGAGAATCCCTACCGCGCCCGTGGCGACAAACACCATGTGCCAGCCGAAGGCGTGTTGCAGCCAGGCCAATACCGGCGTCAGGAAGGCCAGCCCGACAAACTGCCCGGAGGTATAGAAACCGATGGCCGTGGCCCGCTCGCGCTCGGGAAACCAAGTGGTCACCACGCGACTGTTGATCGGATAAGCCGGCGCTTCCAGGGCACCGACCGCCATGCGCAGCACGAACAACGCGATGAAGCTGGCGGCGAACCCCAGCATCACTGTGGCTACCGACCACAACAGCAATGCCACGCTATAGAGAATGCGCGGCGGCACCCGGTCCACCAGCCAGCCACCGGGAATCTGCATGGCGGCGTAGGTCCAGCCGAACGCCGAGAAAATCAGCCCGACATGGATCGGGTCGATGCCCAGGTCGCTGGTCAGCGCGGGAGCGGCAATGGAGAGGTTGCTGCGGTCCAGGTAATTGATCACCACGGTGATGAACAGCAGGACCATGATGAAAAAACGCTTGCGGCTGGGCGTCACCAACGACGCCTGCGCGCTCAGGGTGTGCGCTTGCATGTGAGGTGCCTCTTCTTATGTTTATTGAGGAAACGGGTGCATCGAAGAAGATCTCCCTGCTTGCGAAGATCAAATTGTGGGAGCGAGCTTGCTCGCGATGAGGATGTGTCAGTTGGCACATGTGTGACTGATACATCCTCATCGCGGGCAAAGTCGCTCCCACAGGGTCAGGCCTGACTCACCACTCGGCAAAACTGCCATCGGCATGGCGCCAGATCGGGTTGCGCCAGCGGTGGCCGATGGCCGCGCGTTCGATGACGTATTCCTCGTTGATCTCGATGCCCAGGCCCGGGCCATTGGGGATCTTCACGAAGCCCTTGTCGTAGTCGAACACCTGCGGATCCTTGATGTAGTCCAGCAGGTCGTTGCTCTCGTTGTAGTGGATGCCCAGGCTTTGCTCCTGGATGAACGCGTTGTAGCAGACCGCATCCAGTTGCAGGCACGCCGCCAGGGCGATGGGGCCCAGTGGGCAGTGCAGCGCCAGCGCCACGTCGTAGGCCTCGGCCATGTTGGCGATCTTGCGGGTTTCGGTGATGCCACCGGCGTGGGATGCGTCCGGCTGGATGATGTCCACGTAGCCCTCGCTGAGCACGCGCTTGAAATCCCAGCGGGAAAACAACCGCTCGCCCAGGGCAATCGGGGTGCTGGTCAGCGGCGCCAGTTCCTTGAGGGCTTCATAGTTTTCGCTGAGCACCGGCTCTTCGATGAACATCAGTTTGTAGGGGTCGAGTTCCTTCATCAGCACTTTGGCCATCGGCTTGTGCACCCGGCCGTGGAAGTCCACGCCAATGCCGACGTTCGGTCCGACCGCATCGCGCACCGCCGCCACGTTGGCCAGGGCCAGGTCGACTTTCTCGAAGGTGTCGAGGAACTGCAGCTCTTCGGTGCCGTTCATCTTCACTGCGGTGAAGCCCCGCGCCACCGCCTCTTTCGCCGCGCGAGCGGTGTCCGCCGGCCGGTCGCCGCCGATCCACGAATACACACGGATCTTGTCCCGCACCTGGCCGCCCAGCAGGTCGCTGACCGACACGCCCAGGGCCTTGCCCTTGATGTCCCACAACGCCTGGTCGATGCCGGCCAGGGCACTCATGTGAATGGCCCCGCCGCGGTAGAAGCCGCCGCGATAGAGCACGGTCCAGATGTCTTCGATGTTGCGAGGGTCTTTGCCGATCAGGTAGTCGGACAATTCTTCAACGGCAGCCGCCACCGTATGGGCACGGCCTTCGACCACAGGCTCGCCCCAACCGGTCACGCCCTCGTCGGTCTCGACCTTGAGGAAGCACCAGCGCGGCGGAACGATAAACGTGGTCAGCTTGGTGATTTTCATCTTGTTGGCTCTCTTGTCAGATGCAGCGCACGGAGCGCTGGAAAAGTCTTCAGTTCAAGGCATTCCATGCGGCCACATAGGCCTTGGCGCGCACCGCCACTTCATCCGCTGTCAGGCCCGGCTTGAACAACCCGGAACCGAGGCCGAAACCCTTGACGCCGGCTTCGACGAAGACCGCCATGTTGTCCGGCGTAATCCCACCCACCGGCACCAGCACGGTCCCGGCCGGCAGCACCGCGAGCCAGGCCTTGACCACCGCCGGGCCCATTTGCTCGGCGGGGAACATCTTCAGCACATGGGCGCCCTCGGCGAGTGCGGCGAAGGCTTCGGTGGGCGTGGCGACGCCTGGCGACAAATACAAGCCCGCCGCTTTCGCCGCACGCAGCACCTTCGGATCGCTGTGGGGCATGACGATCACTTGGCCACCGGCGGCTTTCACCTGTTCCACCTGTTCCGGCGTCAGCACGGTGCCGGCACCGATCAGGCAATCGGCGGGCAAGGTACTGCGCAGGATGCGAATACTTTCGTACGGCTCGGGGGAATTGAGCGGTACTTCGATGACGCGAAATCCGGCGCTGTACAGAACCTCGCCAATGGCCGCCGCCTCTTCGGGACGCAAGCCACGCAGGATCGCGATCAGCCCGTTGTGCGCCAGTGCTTGTGTGAGCATGTCAGACCTCCAGTCAGGTTCAGGGGGCGGTGGAATCGAGCAACCCGGCCGCCACGGCCAGTTGCCACAAACCGCGTTCGGTGGCCTGTTCGGCCAGGACCACCCGGGCGAAACCGCAGGCGTCGAGGGCCCGTTGATAACGGACACAGAGTTGGGAGTTGCCGATCAGCACCACCGTCGGCAGGTGCAGGCTGTCGCGGCGTCGGCGTTGTACCTGGGCCAACGCCGTCAGCTCATGGCCGATCAACAGGCCCGAGAGGTAGTCCGCTTGGGCACTGGCGCTCAACTCGCCGGTCAAGCCCAGGCTGCGGGCACTGAACACGGTGGACAATGGGCCGATCTGGCCGTCCACCGACAATGCCACTTGCACGCCGCGATCAAAGGCCACGCCATCGAAGGTCGCACTCCGTTGCTGGGTGCGGCCGAGAATGCTGTGGTCACTGAGCACGGCGAAGATCTCGCCGGTCATGAAGGTATCGAAATGCACGATGCGGCCATCGGTCACTTCCACCCATTTCGAATGACTGCCGGGCAGGCCGATCAGCACCGCTTCGTCCGGCAGGCTGTGCAAGGCACCGAGCACTTGGGTTTCTTCGCCGCGCATGACATTGGGCAAGCGTGAACGCTGGATCACGCCCGGCACGATGTGCACATCGACACCGCGAAGGCTGCGAACGCTTTGTAGGGAATGTCCGAGATTGGCGACGTTGGCGGGTGTGTCGCAGTACGGCGCTTCACGCCAGCCCTGCGCACTGCCGACCATGCCACAGGCAATGACAGGCAAGCCTGGCTGGGCATCGAGCCAGTCGCCGCAGGCCTCGTCGAAGGCCAGCTCGAAACCGTCGATGCATACCTGGCCGGCCACGTTTCGTGGCCCCGTGGGCAACTGCATGATCCCCGACGACAGCGAACGCTGCTCGAGCACCTCGCCACCGGCTGCGAGTTTGTAAGCCCGTAATGAGGTGGTCCCCCAATCGAGCGCGATCAATTGCGCCTGCATCCGCTTCACCTGTTTTGTTTTTTGGCAGTGAGTGAGACGGACTATAAACCCGGGGCCGAAAGAATCTCAATATATAAATATCACTCCCATATATTGGGATATAAATACGTCACCTACAAAGCTAATCGCCATCCGTCCAAGACCCTGCTACGTTTTCTGACCGGACACCAGACAACTAGGGAAAAAGTGATGGGACAACTGCTGAAAATCCTCGGCCGCACGTCTTCGATCAATGTCAGAAAAGTGCTGTGGACCTGCCAGGAACTGGACATCGCCTACGAGCGCGAAGATTGGGGCATCGGCTTTGCCTCGACCCAGGACCCAGCGTTCCTGGCCTTGAATTCCAATGCCCAAGTGCCGGTGATCATTGATGAGAACGGCGTGTTCTGGGAATCCAATACCATTTGCCGGTACCTGGTGGGCAAGCATGGGCCCAGCGATCTGCTACCTGTCGAGCCTGCCGCCCGGGCGCGAATCGAACAGTGGATGGACTGGCAAGCCACGGAGCTAAATCCGTCCTGGGGCTACGCCTTCCACGCCCTGGTGCGCAAGAACCCGGACTTCCAGGACCCGCAGCGCATCGCCGCCGGCATCAAGGGCTGGAACGAGAAGATGGGGTTGCTGGAGCAGCAGTTGAACCGCACCGGCGCCTACGTGGCCGGTACGGCGTTTTCCCTCGCGGACGTGCTCATCGGCCTGTCCGTACACCGTTGGCGCCAGGCGCCCATGGAGCGTCCCGACTATCCGGCCGTGGCGGCCTACTGCAAACGCCTCGAGCAACGACCGGGGTTTGCCGAATACGCGTCTGCCGCACACTCATGAAGTGCTCAGTGGCCGTTAGCGAAATCCCGTAGCACCTTGCCGTCCATTCGGTAGCGCACCCACTCTTCCTGGGGTTGCGCGCCGAGGGATTTGTAGAACTCGATGGCCGGCGTGTTCCAGTCCAGCACGCTCCATTCGAAGCGACCGCAATCGTTGTCGCAGGCGATCTTCGCCAGGTGGCGCAACAGCGTCTTGCCCGCCCCGCCACCACGCTGCTCAGGCGTGATGTACAGGTCTTCGAGGTACAAGCAGTTGCTGCCCAGCCAAGTGGAATAACTGAAGAAAAACACCGCGAAACCAATCGGCACGCCATCACGCAGGCAGATCAGCCCGTGGGCGGTCGCGCCCTCGCTGAACAGGCTGCGCTCGATGTCGGCCACACTGGCGATGACTTCGTGGCGGGCCTTTTCGTAATCGGCCAACTCGGTGATGAAGGCAAGGATTTGAGGCGCATCGCTGGGTTGCGCAGGACGGATCTCGATCGACATGAACAGGCCTTGTAGCCAATTGAAAGCGCCATACTAAGCCGCTGCGCGACGCTCGTCACATACCGATCCAACTATTTGATCGCGAACGCGAGCTTCTTTCAAAAGTGCCATTCGTCGCGCCCAAGGCACCAACCCCAAGCCACCACGGCCCAAGATCAGGTAAGCATTCTGAAAAATGGAGGCGACACCATGATCACTTCAAGGCTGACTGCATTCACACTCGCCACGCTGTTGTCTTCGGTGGCTTTCGCGGCTTCCACTTCCGGCACCGGCCCCACCGACCCGGTACAGGCGCCCAACTCCCCAGCCACGCAAGGCCTGCCCAAGTTGAACACCGACGGCACCGGCGGCGGTCTGAACAATGGCCAGCCACCTGCCACCGGCACGGATCCCCGCGTGCAGGGTAATGACATGGGGCGCCAGGGCGGCATGAATACACCTGACTCCACCGCCCCTGACAACGCCGAGACCGGCGTGGGTTCGAAAACCACGACCGGTGGCTCGGGCTCCGAAGGTGGCGCTGCCAGCCAGTAAGCAGCCTCTGCCCGGACACTTGAGGAGGAAAACCCCATGCCTCGTGGAAGCAAAGACAAATACACCGCCGAGCAAAAACGCAAGGCCGAACACATTGAAAAGAGTTACGAGAAAAAAGGCGTGTCGGAGAACGAAGCCGAGGCACGGGCCTGGGCGACGGTGAACAAGCAGTCCGGTGGCGGCGAACGCTCTGGCGGCTCGGGAAAGACCAAACCGACTGCGCAAAAGAAAACCGACCGCAAGGAATCGGCCCGCCGCGCCGCCAAGACCCGCGAAGGTCACCCGCGCAGCAGCAAAGCCTCCCATGGGACCCAGACGGTGGACAGCCTGATGAAGGAGGCCCGGGCGAAAAACATTCCCGGACGGTCGAAGATGCGCAAGCAGGAGTTGGTCGAAGCGTTGCGCAAAGCGGGGTGATCGTTGGCGTCAGGGAGGACGCCATCGCGAGCAAGCCCGCTCCCACATAGGATCGGCGCTGTGTCGCGATGTTGTGCCGGACACAAAAACCTGTGGGAGCGAGCTTGCTCGCGATGGCGGTAGATCAGCTTGCATCAGTGCTGAAATGCACCACCGCCTTCGTGGGCAAGCCCGCTCCCACATAGGATCGGCGCTGTGTCGCGATGTTGTGCCGGACACAAAAACCTGTGGGAGCGAGCTTGCTCGCGATAGCGATAGATCAGTCACAAATGATCTTCAGCGTTGCTTCAAACGGTCAATCACCACCGCCAGCAACAGGATCGAGCCGCGGATGACGTATTGGTAGAAGGTGTCGATGTTCTTCAGGTTCATCGCGTTCTCGATGATCGCCAGAATCAGCACGCCCGCAATGACATGGCGAATCATGCCGATGCCACCGCTCAACGACACCCCACCCAGCACGCAGGCCGAGATCACGGTCAATTCGAAGCCCTGGCCGATCATCGGCTGGCCCGAGGTCATGCGCGACGCCAGGATGACCCCGGCCAAGGCGCCGATCAAACCATGCACGGCGAAGATGATGATCTTGGTGCGATCGACGTTCACCCCCGCCAACAACGCCGCTTCCTGGTTGCCACCGATGGCCATGGTGTTGCGCCCGTAGGTGGTGTAGTTCAGCAGCCAGCCGAAAAACAGGAAGCAGACGATGGTGATCAGGATCGGCACCGGCACGCCGAACAACTGGCCGTTGCCGAACACGAAGAACGATTCCTGCGAGACACCCACCGCCTTGCCGTTGGCAAAGATATAGGCCAGGCCACGGACGATCTGCATGGTCGCCAGGGTGGTGATCAAGGCGTTGACCCGCAGCTTGGCGATGACGATGCCGTTGATCAGGCCGACGATCAGCCCCATCACCAGCGCCGCGCTGACGCCGAGGAACACGCTGTTGGTGTCGCGCATCACCACCGCCGCGACCACGCCGGCACAGGCAATCACCGAGCCGACCGACAAGTCGAAGTGCCCGGACGCCAGGCAATACAACATGGTGCACGCGGCGATGCCAGTGGTGGAAATCGCCAGGCCCAGGCCACGCATGTTCAACGGCGACAGGAAGTTGTCGATCATCAAGGTGCAGAGCACGAAGATACCGATGGCCGCCAGCAGCATGACCCAGTCATCCAGGAAACGGCGTAGGTCCAGGGGTTTGCGTGCCGTTGGCAGTGCATTGTTTTGAATGGTCATGATTTACCTCTCAGTTCGCCGCGTCGGCAACGCGTTGGCGCGGCAGCGCCAGTTGCAGCAGGTTGGATTCGTTGGCCTGGTCACGCGACAGCTCGCCGCGCATGGCCCCTTCGCAAAGCACCAGGATTCGGTCGGAAATGCCCATCACTTCCATCAGGTCGCTGGACACCACAATCACCGCGATGCCGTCGGCCGCCAGGTTGTGGATAATCTGGTAGATCTCCGCCTTGGCGCCGATATCGATGCCACGGGTCGGTTCGTCCAGCAGCAGGACTTTCATCGGCATCGACAGCCAGCGACCGAGAATCGCCTTCTGCTGATTGCCACCGGACAGGTACATGATTTTCTGGCTGGCCGCCGGGGTCTTCACTTTCAGCGATTTGATCTGCTTGTCGGCATTGCCCCGCTCCCAGTCGCCGCGCAGCAGGCAGCCGAGCGCGGAATGAGCCGGACGGGCACTGATGTTGATGTTCTCGCCCACGCTGCCCAGCGGGATGATGCCTTCCTTCTTGCGATCTTCCGGACACAGCAGCACGCCAGCGGCGATGGCATCCCGTGGCGAACGCAGCTTCAATTCCTTGCCGTGCAGCACGAGGCTCCCCTCGCTCTGGCGCTCCAGGCCACTGAGCAAGCGAAACAGCTCGGTACGACCGGCACCGACCAGCCCGAACAATCCAAGGATTTCACCCTTGTGCACCTGGAAACTCACCGGTTCGCGCAAGCCCGGCCCCAGCAGGCCCTTCACCTGCAGCGCCACATCGCCGCGCTCCCGAGGGCGGTAATCATAGATGTCCTGGATATCGCGACCGACCATGCACGTGACCAACTGATCGTGGGTCAGCTCGCTCATGTTTTCGAAGGTCCGGACATAACGACCGTCCTTGAATACCGTCACCGCGTTACAGATACGGAACACTTCTTCCATGCGGTGGCTGACATACAGCACCACTTTTCCCTCGTCTCGCAAGCGAGCGATGATCGCCATCAAACGGTCGATTTCCCGGGCCGACAGGCTACTGGTGGGTTCGTCGAAGGCAATGACGTGGGCGCCACGGGACAAGGCCTTGGCGATTTCCACCAATTGGCGCTGGCCGAGGGACAGGCGGCCGACTTTTTCCTGCGGGTCGATTTCGTCAGCCAGGCCTTTGAGCAGCGTCAGCGCCTGCTGGCGCAGCACGCCACGGTTGACCAGGCCGAAACGCGCCGGCAAATGGCCGAGAAACAGGTTTTCGGCGACGGTCATTTCCGGCACCAAGTGCAGCTCCTGGTGAATCACCGCCACCCCGCTGGCGATGCTGTCGGCAGTGCCTTTGAAGGCCATCGTCTGTTCGCCGATCTGCAGGTCACCGCTGCTCGGGATGTAGGCGCCACCGAGGATCTTCAGCAACGTGGACTTGCCCGCGCCATTCTCGCCCATCAAGGCATGCACCTGCCCCGGATGCGCGACGAAACTGATATTGGCCAGCGCCTGCACGCCGGGAAAGGATTTGCCGATCCCGTTGAACCGCAAGCTACCGCCGATGTTGTGTTGCAGTGTCGCTGTTTGCGCTTGCATAACCACCTCGAACTTACAGAGATCAAGCGACCCCGCCACTCATGTGGCCAGGGCCGCTTTTGAATCAACCGACCGTCAGTTCCACAGGCCGATCTTTTCCAGCTCCTGCTTGAAGTTCTCCCGGGTGATCAGCGTCACCTCGTCCATGGCGGTGTACTTCGGCGGTTCCTTGCCGGTGGTGATCCACTCGTACATCATCTCGGCGGTCTTGTAGCCTTCGATGTGCGGGCTTGGCAGCATCGAACCGAAGAAGCCGCTGTCGGGTTTCTTCAATTCACCGATGGCGTCGGTGCCGTTGATGCCGATGCCGATCACATTGGCCGCCTTGAACCCGGCCGCTTCGGTGGCGCGCACGCCGCCCAGCACGGTGTTGTCGTTCATGCCGCCGATGATCAGGTTTTTCGCGGCGCTTGGCAGCTTCACCAACGCCGAGTTGGTGGAGTCCATGCTACCGGGCACGTCGAGGGTCTTGAGCGCCGAATAAAGGATGTGGTCAGCCGGCATCCCGGCCTTCTTCAGGGCATCGACCGAACCGTCGGTGCGCTTCTTGCCGGTGTCCAGCTCGTTGAAGGTGTTGATTACCGCGTAGGTATCTTTCCACTCCCAGTTGCGCTTTTTCGCTTCGGCGGCCATGGCGGCGCCCTGCTTCTGGCCCACCTCGAACGCGGCCATGCCCAGGTACGGCACGTCCTCCATGAATTTGCCGCTGGCGTCGACGAACCGGTCGTCCACGGCAATCACCTTGAGATCGTTGAGCTTGGCCTTGGCCATGATGGCCGGGCCGAGGGACACGTCCGGCGGGCAGATCACAAAGCCCTTGGCACCGTTGGCAGCCAGGCTGTCGATGGCCGAGAGGGTCTTCTCGCCGTCAGGCACGGCGATCTTGATCAACTCGAAGCCTTTGTCCTTGCTCGCCTTCTCGGCGAACGCCCATTCGGTCTGGAACCAAGGCTCCTCGGCCTGCTTGACCAGGAAACCGATTTTTACGGGATCGGCCGCCAGCAAGCTGCTGCTGAGGCTGACCGCGGTGACCGCCAGGGCGGCGCGACACAGGGAACGGATCCCACGACGATGATTCATAGTTGACTCCTTGTTTTTTTTATTGAAAGCCAAACGTCCAGGGTCTGCTCCACCGACGGTGGAAGTGCGCAGGCTGGGCGGTTACATCAAGTTGCTACACAGCATAGGCCTAAATAGTCATATCGTATGATGATTGGATTACAGGCGAAGTTTCCCGCTGCGATCCAGGAATATTCAGTCGTGGTACATGACCGAACGTCCTCCATCGATGGTGATGCATGAGGCATTGATAAACGGTGCTTCGTCACTGGCCAGGAACACGGCCGTCATTGCCACTTCTATCGGTTGCCCGACGCGCCGTGGCGGGTGCAGATCCAGCGCACGCTGGCGTTCGGCATGGGGATCGGCAAAGCCGTTCCAGTAGTCGACGTTCAGTTGGGTTTCGATGTAACCCGGGGCGATGGCGTTGACGCGTACCCCTTTGGGCGCGTATTCGATGCCCAGGGCGCGGGTCAGGCCGAGCAGGCCGTGCTTGGCCACCGGGTAAGGGAAACAGCCGGGAATGATGTGGGACGAATGGACGGAGGCAATGTTGATGATGCTGCCCACGCCCTGCTCGATCATCTGTGGCAACACCGCCTTGCAACCGTACCAGGCGCCATCCAGGTCGATGGCGAAGCAGCGGCGCCAGTCTTCTTCGGTCATTTCCAGCGGGTCACGGAAGACATTCACGCCCGCGCAGTTGACCAACACATCGATGCGGCCGTGCAGCTCGACGGCACGCCGAGCCATGGCCTGCAAGTCCTGCTGCTTCGACACATCGGCTTGCAGTGCGTGCACATCGGCCCCGCGTTCACGCCAATGGGCGGCCACCGCCTCGACTTTCTGCCCCTGGATATCACTGATCACCAGCCGGGCCTGTTGCGAAGCGAATGCCGCGACGATGGCTTCGCCGATGCCTTGGGCGGCGCCGGTCAACAGCACCACCTTGTCCTTCAGGCGTTCGCCCTTGGGTGGCTCCGGCACGGGTGGCAAGACCAAGGGCTCAGCCATGGCTCAGGGCTCCTGTGCCCAGGCACGACAAAAACCGGGCATCCACGGATGACCGGCGCGAAGGCGCTTGAAAGAACAGTGGCCGGCGTACGCCGCCGGGGCGTACGGGGAAAGATCGTTGCATCACTTCACCTGTCTTGTTTTTTTAGTGTGAGTGCGTATTGCCGATGGAGCCGACTATAAACCCGGCTGCCAAATAATCTCAATATATATATTTACATCCCATATTTTGGGATTTAGCCGCCAAACCTTGTACAGGCCACGCCAGGCACGTCGACACGCATCGATAGCACGGCACCGTCCAGCGGATGACCCAATGGGCTCGCCGCGCTGGTGATGTACAACGTCTTGAGGTCTTCATCGCCGAATACACAACTGGTCGGGCGGCTGACGGGCAACTCGATCACCCGATCAACCTGCCCGTCCGGGGTCAGCCGCAACAGGCAACTGCCGTCCCAGCGGGCGTTCCAGATATACCCTCGGGCATCCATCGCCGAGCCATCCGGGCCGCCACGGGGGTGCGGGCCGAACCAGACCTCGGCAGGCGCCAGGTTGCCTTCCGGGTAAATAAAGTGCCGATACAACGTGCCATCCAGGCTGTCGCCGAAATACACCGTGGTGCCATCGGGGCTCCAGAGCAAGGTGTTCGGGATGCCCAGCCCGCGCAACAGGGGCAAGACCCGGCCATCACCCCCGATGCGAAACAGGCCGCCGGAGCGGTGCTCGATCGGCAAGTCCTCGCCTTCGGCACCGATGTTGTTCTGCATCGTACCGAGCCAGAGTTGACCCAGGGGGTCGCAACGGGCTTCGTTGGCACGATTGCCTGGCTGGGGGTCGGCCATGCACAGCAATGTCAGGCGCGGCTCCAGGCCCGGCGAATCAAGATCGAGGCGGTAGACGCCACTGCTCAGGGTCACCAGCGCGTCGCCACTTTGGGTCGGTATGAAGGCGGAGACATGCTCGGGCATCTGCCAGATCTCCACATTGGCGCCAATCAGCCGCAGGGCCTGCTTGCCGGCGATATCGACCCAATACAACGCTTGGGTCGGCGCATCCCAGAACGGCCCTTCGCCCAATTTCGCCCGGTGTTCCGTCACAGCCGTCCACTTCATTGAAACCTCCCGTTCCCGACTTGCCCGGCGGCATCTGTTCGACCCGCCATGACATTGGGGTAAAAGCGTTTGATCGCCAGGTCAGCGTTATCGATCAGGGTCATGCAGGCCCAGACGCCCCGCGCCGCGTCACGGGCGGCGATGGCGTCGGCGATGTCCTTGTGGATGGGCAAGGTGCGGCGCAGCTCATCCGGGTCGGCCGCCGACACCTCGAATGACACCGCCAGCAGCGCCCCCAGGGCCGGGACCATTTGTTCGATGAATTGATTATGGCTGGCGGCCAGAATGCACTCGTGGAAAAACTGGTCTGCGCGGTTGTAATCAGCGCCGCTGTCCACCGCCCGTTCCAGCGCATGGTAGGCCAGGCGGATCGCCTGCACCTGATCGGCGGTGGCCCGCTCGCAGGCCCAGCGCACCGCCATCGGCTCGATGGTACGGCGCAGGTCCAGCAAATCATCGACGAAGTTTTCCGGCAGGCCGCTGCGGGACAGCCAGCCCACCACTTGGGGGTCGAACAGGTTCCAGCGGCGCACCGGCAACACCCGCGTGCCGACTTTCGGCCCGACTTCCAGCATCCCCTTGGCCACCAGCGTCTTGATCGCCTCGCGGATCACCGTGCGACTGACGCCCAGTTGCTCGCCCAAGTCCGCTTCGACCTTGATGGTTTGCCCAGGCTTGACCTGGCCGGCGGCTATCCAGCCCCCCAGCCAATCGACGGTCGATGCATGAAAACTGCTGGACATGAAAACCCCGCGGGCCACTCTTATTGGAGGCTCACGCTAATCATCATACGATTGGGTGTCAATTTTAATTTGACTTGGCCGCTGTGAGAGCGGGCTTGCTCGCGAAAGCGGTGGGTCAGTCAAGAAGGTATTGGATGTGCCGACGCCTTCGCGAGCAGGCTCGCTCCCACAGGGTTTGGTGGCGTACACAAATATTGCAGGCACTCCAAATTCACTGTGGGAGCGAGCTTTCTCGCGATAGCGGACGTCCAGTCAACACAGATATTGGATCAACCATCGCTCCCACAAGGGCTCAGGGTTCCAGGCCTATCGGGAAGAACACGCCGCCGCTCCACACGCCCAACCAGCGCTGCCCGTCGATCTCGCGACTGACCGCCAGCTCCACCAGTTGGTAGAACACATTGCGATGGACCAGCGCTTCGAGATTGCTGCGCACATGCACGTAGGGCGCCGGTTCCTGGGTCTGGGGATCGATCACCACCCGCAACGGATGCTCGGCGCCAGCCTCAGTGGTTTCCTCGACATTGGTGGTGAAGCGCAACAACTGCCCTTCCCCCTGCCCTTCAACTTCGAGGGTCACGGCCACGAACGGCGCGTCATCGACCTTGATGCCGACTTTTTCCACAGGGGTAATCAGGAAGTAATCATCGCCGTCGCGGCGGATGATGGTGGAGAACAGCTTGACCATCGGTTTTCGTCCGATGGGCGTGCCCAAGTAGTACCAGGTACCGTCCCGGGCGATGCGCATGTCGATGTCGCCGCAGAAATCCGGGTTCCACAAGTGGACCGGCGGCAGGCCTCTGGTCTTGGGGATCTGCCCCAGCAAGTCATTGGCTTTTTGCGGTCCGCTCATGGTGACTCCTTGTGATTATTCGTCGCTCATCCCCAGCAGGCTGCGGGCATATTCACGCAACGGCGTGGCGATGAGGTCCTGGGGCTGTTTGTCGTGCAACGTCAGTAAACCGCCACGACTCTTGATCCGTGCAGTATCGATCAAATACTGGGTACTGGTCTCGATCAACATGATTTGAATCACGCTGGTATCGACACCGAGACGATCCACGGCTTCTTCATCCAGCCATTCGTCGGAGTTGCCGATGCGGTTATCGGCCTTGGCGAAGCGGGTGTACAACAGGTAATGGGCACCCGCGGCACGGGCTTCGCCCATGGCTTGGTCGAGCCCTTCGGGAACACGGGCGCGACGGACCATGGGGAAATATTCGATGAAGCCATTGAAGGCTTCTTCGGCCACTACGTTGGGACGCGGATAGGCACTGCCCGGCGGAGCGAAGGCGCCCTGGGCGATGTAGATGAACGAGTCGGGCTGAATACGCAGGTTGTTAATACGACGGCTGTCGCTATGGTCCAGCAGGCCGGCGTCGCTCATGTGATAACGAACGCCCTCTCCCATGTCGCTGACATTCATGCAACCGCCAAGCACCAAAACGGCCAGCAGCAAAACCAGGCTACGCATCCTACCCTCCAGAAACCGGTGTCGGAAAACCGGCGAATGGTCGTGGGATGCAGCTTTTGCGCCAGCTCATCGAGATGGGGGTCAGATGTACCCAGGGGAATGGGAAATTGCTATCGCGGGCAAGCCTTGCTCCCACAGGATAAGCGTCGTACTTGTGGGAGCAAGGCTTGCCCGCGATAGCAATAGATCAGCCGCCGATGATTTTCATGATGGTTGCGCCACCGGAGAATGCCACCTCCTGCTTGTCCCCCAGTGCCTTGACCAACAAGCGCTGAAGCGCCGGCAAGGCCTGATGGCGTGGCTTGTCCAACAGGTCGCCGACGAAGTGACGGTTACTCGACGACAGGCAGCCATGCAACCACCCCGTAGAAGACAGCCGCAGGCGCGAGCAGGTCCGGCAGAAAGGCACGCTTTCATTGGCGATCACGCCGAAATGCCCCAGCCCCGGGATTTCATAGCGCACCGCCGTGGCATCCACCGGCGCGTCGGCTTGCAGGTATTCGTACTGGTCGCCGATCAGGCTGAGCAGTTGCTGGAGGCTGACGAACTGCTGCAGGAAGGCGTTGGAGTCGCTGGCCAGGTGGCCCATGCGCATCAACTCGATGAAACGCAACTCGTAACCACGTTCCAGACAGTATTCGAGCAACGGCATCACCTGGTCCAGGTTCTGTCCGCGCAACGGCACCATGTTGACCTTGATCTTCAACCCGGCGGCCCGAGCCTGTTCCATGCCGTCGAGCACGGTCGCCAGGTCGCCGCCACGGGCGATGCTGCGAAACGCAACGGGGTCCAGGGTGTCGAGGGAAACGTTGATGCGACGAATACCAGCGTCCACCAGCAAGGGCAGTTTTTTCGCTAGCAACTGGCCATTGGTGGTCAGGCTGATGTCTTCCAGGCCCATCTGCCCCACAGCCGTCATGAAACGCTCGAGCTTGGGGCTGACCAGCGGCTCGCCACCCGTGATGCGCAGCCGCTCGATACCGGCGGCCTCGATCAAATAGGCCACGCCGCGCGCCATGGCGTCAGCCGACAATTCATCCTGCGCAGCCACCAACCGCTTGCCATCAGGCACGCAATAGGTACAGGCGTAATTGCAGGCTGAGGTCAGGCTGATCCGCAAATTACGGAAACGCCTGCCTTGACGGTCAACGATCATGGATCACTCCGGCACAAGAAAAATCGGACTCGCGATAATTGACCTGAAGATCAAGATTTCGCAAGACCCAAGCCTGAGTATATTACTGGGGCACTGCGCCATGTAAGCGGACATGGCGCAATAAGGCAGCTGAATGTCTTGTTGCCTGGCGGCCAATCAGTTGCTCGGAACGTCGGTATCGCGCTTGCGCTTGTTTCCCATGCGCACGCCGATGTCCATCAGGAACTGGAAGAAACCTTCCTGGTCTTCCAGCACGTTGCTCCAGAACGGCGAGTGGTACAGCGCCACCGCGCCATGCACCAACGCCCAGGCAGCGCAATAGTGGAAATAAGGCGGCACGTCCTCGAGCTTGCCCTCGCTGATCCGGCCCTTGATCAGCAGGGTCAGGCGTTCGAAGTTCGAGGCGCGGATCTTGTGCAGTTCCTCGACCATCTCCGGCACCTGGTTGCCCTTGACCACCTTCTCTTCCAGACGGTCGAACAAGCGGTAGCGCTGCGGGTCGCGCATGCGGAACTCGAAGTAGGCCCGGGACAGGGCCTCCTTGTCCTTGTCCACATCGGCCGAATGCAACAGCTCGTTCAAATCGCGCTCGTAGTCGAGCATCAGGCGCAGGTAGATCTCCGCCTTGGATTTGAAATGTTTATAAATCGTGCCTTTGCCGATACCCACGGCATCCGCAATCATCTCGACGGTGACACTGTCTTCACCCTGGTCGAGGAACAACTTGAGCGCGGTGTCGAGAATTTCCTGCTCGCGGCGGCGAAACTCACGGACCTTACGGGGTTCTTTGTGCATAAGAAAAAGGTCTGAAGGGTCAAAATTCGAAGCCGGGTATTATGCCTAACTTACGCAAAAATGCACGGATCATCCGCTCCCGGCCACTGTTCTTCACAAAACCGTACACACCTGGCTCGCCGTTTCCCGGGTCAATGCGCCGCCCTGGCGAGCTTTGCCGACAGTGAGAACTTATCCGAAGCGAGCGTATTCCAAATTTGTTTAAAAACCGCCCCGGCCCGACTGGACGCGTTGGCATACTGATCAATACTTGAACTGTCGGCGCGACATCTCCCCCAAGTGACGCGCTGATAAAGGTACCAACGGACCGCGTGCCTTTGTTTTACTCCTAATGGTCTTAACCCGGATTCACCCCCCAGAACCCGGGTTTTTTTTGCATGGGATTCAGGCATCCACCGAACGGACGTGAGCCAGTGGAAACAATTGCTTAAAGTTTTCCGTCGTCTGCTCGGCAAACCGCTCGTAGGACTCACCGCGCAACATCGCCAGAAATTCTGCCACTTCCCGTACGTATTGCGGAAGGTTCGGCTTGCCGCGATACGGAATCGGCGCCAGGTAAGGCGAGTCGGTTTCCACCAACAGCCGATCGGCCGGCACTTTGCTCGCAACGTCGCGCAAGGCATCGGCATTGCGGAACGTGACAATCCCGGACAAGGAAATGTAATAGCCCATGTCCAGGGCCGCCTTGGCCATGTCCCAGTCTTCGGTGAAGCAATGCAGCACACCGGCCTGGGGCAGCGCGGCGTCACGCAGCAGGGCCAGGGTGTCGGCCCGGGCGCCACGGGTGTGGATGATCACCGGCTTACCGGTCTGCCGGGCGGCCTCCAGGTGCAGCCGGAACGAGGCTTGCTGCACATCGGCGGCTTCCGGCTCGTAGTGATAGTCCAAGCCGGTTTCGCCAATGGCGACCACCCGTGGATGATCGAGCTCACGCAACAGCCAATCGAGCGCCGGCGCGGCGTCGGGCTGGACATCCAGTGGGTGGACACCGACTGAACAGTCGACATCGGCATACCGCTCGGCCAAGGCCTTGACGTCGGCGGCGTTATCGGCGCTGACGCCGATGCACAGGAAGTGCCCCACACCCCGCTCACGGGCTGCATCCAGCGCAGCATCCAGGGAACCGCCGTGGGCAGCGAGGTCGAGACGGTCAAGGTGACAATGGGAATCTACAAGCATAAAAGGCCAGGCTACATCGTATGGGTGGGACGGTCGGACTTCAGGGAGCCGGCCAAGTGGGTTTCGATCTGATTGCGGGCCGAATTGTCGCCGTCGTTGAACTGCACGCCTACGCCGGCGGCCCGATTGCCCTGGGCGCCCTTGGGGGTCAGCCAGATCACCTTGCCAGCGACCGGGATTTTCTCCGCCTCGTCCATCAGGCTCAAGAGCATGAACACTTCATCGCCCAAGCGATAATTCTTGTTGGTCGGAATGAACAGGCCGCCGTTCTTGATGAAGGGCATGTAGGCGGCGTAAAGCACCGACTTGTCCTTGATGGTCAGGGACAGGATGCCGTTGCGTGGGCCGGGACTGACAGGTTCGTTCATGCTGATCTCCGCTGCGGTTGAGCTGAGTCTAGTAGCTGGGCCGTGTCTGTCAGTTTCGACCAGGCAAACTCGCCCACTGCACCAGCAGCGCCTCGAGCAACAGCACCCGATTGAGGTTCGCCTTGCTCAGCACCTTCTGCCGTTGGGCAAGAATCCAGTCCTGGATGTTCAAGATTTTATCCTGGCTGCTTTTTTGCGCCAGGTACTGGATCACCTTGCGCATGTCCGCCAACCCCAGGCCCGCCTCGTCTTCGGTCAACTGGTAACGCAGGATCAGGCTCGACCAGTCGCAGAACCAGTCAAACAGCAGGAGTAGCGGAATAGCGTTCCAACCCTCGGCCAGCTGCGTGGGGGATTGCTGCTGCTTGAGCAGTTTCTTCACCCCGTCCACCACCAGGGCCCGCTGTTCACGCACGCCTTGGGCCTGAAGGCTGACAGCCGCCAGGGGCGAACCGGCCGCGAGGGTCAGCAGCTCGATACGTTCTTCATCGGTGTTGTCGGGCAAGGCCTGGGCCAGCCATTGCAAGCTCATCGCTTCGCTCGGCAATGGACAGGCCTGTTGCACGCAGCGACTCTTGATGGTCGGCAACAAGCGACTCGGCTGGTGGCTGACCAACAGCAGCACGGTATCGCCGGAGGGCTCTTCGAGGCTCTTGAGCAAGGCGTTGGCAGCGTTGATGTTCATCGACTCGACCGGCTCGATCAGCACCACTTTGCGCCCACCCATCTGCGAGGTCTGAACCACGAAGCTGACCAGGTCCCGGACCTGGTCGACCTTGATCGCCTTGTCCGCCTCTTCCGGTTCCAGCACGTAATTGTCGGGATGGCTGCCGGCCTTGAGCAGCAGGCAGGACTTGCATTCACCGCAGGCGTTCGAAGCACCCGGCCGCAGGCACAGCAGGCTGGCCATCAGGCGTTCGGCCAGTGCCCGCTTACCGATGCCGACCGGGCCGTGCAGCAGATAGGCGTGGGCATGCTGGGCACGACCGGCCAGTTGCTGCCAGAGACCGTCTTGCCAGGGATAGGCTTCAGCCACGGACACGCTCCAGCAAACGTGGCAGCAAGCCGTCCAGGGATTGCTGGACCTGGGTCAGCGGCTGCGCGGCATCGATCAGCAGGTAACGCGCCGGATCGGCCTTCGCGCGCCCCAGGAAGGCGTTGCGCACGGCATTGAAGAAGTCCTGGCCCTCAAGCTCGAAACGATCCAGCCGGCCACGGGCGCTGGCGCGGGCCAGGCCAATTTCCACTGGCAAGTCGAACACCAGGGTAAGGTCCGGTCGCAGGTCACCCTGGACGAAGGTTTCCAACGCGGCGATGCGCTCCACGGACAAGCCCCGGCCGCCGCCCTGGTAGGCGTAGGTCGAATCGGTAAAACGATCGCAGAGCACCACGGCGCCACGGGCCAGCGCCGGGCGAATCACCTCGGCCAGATGCTGCGCCCGGGCAGCGAACACCAGCAGCAGCTCAGTGTCAGGGTTCATGACCTCTTCAAGGGGGGCCAGCAGAACCTCGCGAATGCGCTCGGCCAGCGGCGTACCGCCCGGCTCACGGGTCAATACCACCTCGATGCCGGCGGCCCGCAGGCGTGCGGCCAGGTATTCGCGGTTGGTGCTCTTGCCGGCGCCTTCCGGGCCTTCCAGCGTTATAAACAAGCCAGTCACGGGGCGATCCTTAATCAAAGTCATTGCGGGCTCGGTGGCTCGCTGGCGTCCGGTTCGGGGGCCGTGTCGGGCGATGCCGCCGGGATCGGCGCCTGCTCGTCCGGCGTTGCCGGGGCCGGGCTGGAGCGGTAGTCGGCACGGCGCTTGAGCTGGAACTCGCGCACCGCGTTGTTGTGCGACTCCAGGTCATCGGAAAACACGTGGCTGCCATCGCCCCGTGCGACAAAGTAAAGGCTGTTCCCCGGTGCCGGGTTCAACGCGGCGTGAATCGCTTCACGTCCCACCATCGCGATCGGCGTCGGCGGCAAGCCCGGGATCAGGTAGGTGTTATAGGGGTTTTCTTCTTTCAAATGGGCGCGGGTGAGTTTACCCGTGTAACGCTCGCCCAGGCCGTAGATCACCGTGGGATCGGTCTGCAGCAGCATGCCCAGGCGCATGCGCCGTACAAAGACGCCGGCAATCTGCCCGCGTTCCTGGGGCACGCCGGTTTCCTTCTCCACCAGGGACGCCATGATCAACGCCTGGTACGGCAAGGTGTAAGGCACATCGGCGGAACGCTGTGCCCACTCTTTGGCAAGCACGTCTTCCAGGCGGTCGTAGGCTTTCTTCAGCAGGTCGACGTCCGAGGTACCCCGCACGAAGCGATAGGTGTCCGGGAAGAACCGACCCTCGGGAAATACGCCCGAATGACCGAGACGGTCCATGACCTGGCTGTCGCTCAGGTCGGTGAGGGTCTGCTGGAGCTTTTCATCCTTGGCCAGTGCGGCGCGCACCTGGCGGAAATTCCAGCCCTCCACCAGCGTCACGCTGTATTGCACCACTTCGCCGCGCTTCCAGACGGCGATCAGGCCTTCCATGGTCATGCCCGGCACCATACGGTATTCGCCGGAGTGCAAGGGCTGGTCGGCAAGATTGAAGCGCCAATAGATCCGCAGCCAGAAAGCGTCCTTGATCAAGCCATCGGCTTCGAGGCGCTTGAGGGTTCCGGTCGGGGTGGTCCCGTTGGGCACGTCCAGCAATTCTTCCTGGGTGATGTTCAGCGGCTGTTGCAGCGCCGAATGAATCTTCCAGGCCGAAGCACCCAACAACAGCCCTGCCAGGACCAGTCCGGTCTCCAGCAGCAGCAAGAATTTACGTCTCACGAATCAAACATCCAATAGCGCACGGGCAAGGGTCTGCAGTTTACGGGTGAGCGGGCCAACCGACCAGCGCGCCGAACCGCATCCGCGTACCGGCCACACGCCATAAACGCTATTACAGACGAAGACTTCATCGGCCTGGTGCAGTTGTTCGAGGCTGATGTCGGTGATTTGCGTGGCGATGCCTTGGGACTTGGCTTGAAACAATAATTCGGCGCGCATCACGCCGGCCACGCCGCAACGGCTCAGGTCCGCCGTGAACAAGACGCCATCGCGCACCAGGAACAGGTTACTGAACACACCTTCGATCACTCGTCCGGACGCGTCCAGCATCAAGCCTTCAGCGTACTGCGTATCGCGCCATTCGGCACGAGCCAGCACTTGTTCCAGGCGATTGAGGTGCTTGAGCCCGGCGAGCAAGGGCTGCTCGGACAAACGCACGGTGCAGGGAAACAGAAGAATGCCTTGGTCGCCATGGACGGCGGGATAGGCGGCCGGCGGACTGCCTTGCAGGATGCGCCTGGCCGGCGTCGAAGGATCGGCGGCATAACCGCGCAGGCTGTCGCCACGGGTCACGATCAACTTCAGCACGCCATCGCCCAGGTCGCGGGCATAGGCATCCAGCTCTGCGTTCAACGCGCTCGTGTCGACGTTGAACGCCAACCGCTGGCAACCTGCTTCCAGGCGCTGCAGGTGACGTTCCAGCAACAGCAGGCTGCCACCGCGTACGGCGATGGTCTCGAACAACCCATCCCCGTAAGCCAGGCCGCGATCTTTCAGCGACAGGACGTCGGCTGGCTGACCGTCGACCCAGCTTTCCATCAACCGGCGAACCGGCGGAACACCAGCGAACCGTTGGTCCCGCCAAAGCCGAATGAGTTGGACAGCACCACATCGATGTCCATGCTGCGGGCAGTGTGCGGCACGAAGTCCAGGTCGCAGCCGTCGTCCGGCTCATCGAGGTTGATGGTCGGCGGCGCCGTCTGGCTGTTGATCGCCAGTACGCTGAAGATCGCTTCCACCGCCCCAGCCGCACCCAGCAGGTGACCGGTCATGGACTTGGTCGAGCTGACCGCCAGCTTGTAGGCGTGCTCGCCGAACACGGTCTTGATCGCCTGGGCTTCGGCCAGGTCGCCGGCCGGCGTGGAAGTACCGTGGGCGTTGATGTACTGCACCTGCTCACCGTTGATTTTCGCGTCACGCAAGGCATTGGCGATGCAACGGGCGGCACCGGCGCCATCGGCCGGTGGCGAGGTCATGTGGTACGCGTCGCCACTGGTGCCGAAGCCGATCAGCTCGGCGTAGATGGTCGCGCCGCGCGCCTTGGCGTGTTCCAGCTCCTCGAGCACCAGCGCACCGGCACCGTCGGACAATACGAAGCCATCGCGGCCCTTGTCCCATGGCCGGCTCGCGCGGGCGGGCTCGTCGTTGCGGGTCGACAGCGCACGGGACGCGCCGAAACCGCCCATGCCAAGACCGCAAGCGGCCATTTCAGCGCCACCGGCGATCATCACGTCCGCTTCGTCGTACATGATGTTGCGCGCGGCCATGCCGATACAGTGGGTACCGGTGGTGCACGCCGTGGCGATGGCGTAGTTGGGCCCCTGGGCACCCAGGTGGATGGACAGGAAACCGGAAATCATGTTGATGATCGAGCCCGGCACGAAGAACGGAGAAATCCGTCGCGGCCCCGAATCGTGCAGCGTACGGCTGGTTTCTTCTATATTGGTCAAACCGCCAATACCCGAACCCATGGCCACGCCGATGCGTTCACGGTTGGCGTCGGTGACTTCCAGGCCAGCGTTACGCACTGCCTGGAAACCGGCTGCCAGGCCGTATTGAATGAACAGGTCGAGCTTGCGGGCTTCCTTGACCGACAGGTATTCCTCGACATTGAAGCCCTTTACCGAGCCGCCAAAACGGGTGGAATAGGCAGAAAGGTCGGTGTGTTCGATCAGACCAATGCCACTGCGGCCAGCCAGAATGCCCTGCCAACTGCTCGGCACATCCGTACCCAGTGGCGACAACATACCCATACCGGTGACTACGACGCGTCTACGCGACACAGCACTCTCCTTTTTCTAATGACGACTTTGCATCAGGCCTAAAGAAAAAACCGCACGCCGTGACGGCAGTGCGGTTTTTCCATGACAGCTAGCGACGACTAAAAACGATTACGCCTGGTGGCTGGTAACGTAGTCGATAGCAGCTTGTACAGTAGTGATCTTCTCAGCTTCTTCGTCAGGAATCTCGGTCTCGAATTCCTCTTCCAGAGCCATCACCAGCTCAACGGTGTCAAGGGAGTCGGCACCCAGGTCTTCAACGAAGGAAGCGGTGTTCACAACTTCTTCTTCTTTAACGCCCAGTTGCTCGGCAACGATTTTCTTGACGCGCTCTTCGATGGTGCTCATACCTTGTTTTCACTCCTAATGGACAAATTCAGGCAGCTGGCCGGTGGGTAAGTGTATAGAAGAACTTTTCGGTTTTTCAACCGAAAGCTTCACTCCTCAAACCCCGCGGCCCGCCGTCTATAAATTGATTGCAGCTTTATAACGGATTTTAGACAGCTCGTATGACATTTTTTTGAAGCAATCCGTCACATTTAACTCATGTACATCCCGCCGTTCACCGGGATTGTAGCCCCGGTCACGTATGCCGCACCGTCCGACGCAAGAAAAGCGACCACGGACGCGATTTCTTGAGCTTGCCCCAGACGACCCAGCGGAATCTGTGTCAACAAGGCGTCGCGCTGTGCTTCCGGCAGTTCACGGGTCATGTCGGTGTCGATGAAACCCGGAGCTACCGAGTTTACCGTAATCGAGCGCGAACCCACTTCACGCGCCAGCGCACGGCTGAAACCTTCCAGACCGGCCTTCGCCGCAGCATAGTTTACTTGGCCTGCGTTGCCCATGGCACCCACAACCGAGCCAATACTGATAATTCGACCCCAGCGAGCCTTGGTCATGCCACGCAGAACGCCCTTGGACAGCCGGAACAGGCTGTTCAGGTTGGTGTCGACGACGTCGAACCATTCGTCATCTTTCATGCGCATCATCAGGTTATCGCGGGTGATACCGGCATTATTGACCAGGATCGCCGGCGCGCCGAACTGCTCCTGAATACTTGCCAGCACCGCCGCAACGGACTCGTCGCTGGTGACGTTCAGCTCCAGGCCGGTGCCCTGGATGTCGTTTTCCTTCAGGGTCGCGGCGATACGCTCGGCGCCCGAAGCGGAAGTCGCGGTGCCGATGACGATGGCGCCTTGACGACCCAGCTCCAGGGCGATGGCCTGGCCGATGCCACGGCTTGCACCGGTCACCAGTGCAACTTTACCTTGCAGACTCATGCAAGTTTCTCCTGTTCAGGCCTGCGCTGCACGGGCGGCGGCGAAGGCATCTGGGGTATTGAGGTTGGAAGTCGACACGCCTTCGGCGCAGCGTTTGTTCAGGCCTGCCAGCACTTTGCCAGGACCGCATTCGACCAGTTCGGTCGCGCCCTTGGCTGCCAGGGTCTGCACCGATTCGACCCAGCGAACCGGCTTGTAGAGTTGTTCCAGCAGATCACGCTTCAAGGTCTCGAGATCAGGCGCCACGTCGGCACTGACATTCTGCACCACGGGAATCTGCGGGGTCTGCCAGTCGATGGCAGCGATGGACTCGGCAAAGCGCTCGGCGGCCGGACGCATCAGTTCACAGTGCGACGGCACGCTGACCGGCAGTGGCATGGCGCGCTTGGCACCACGGGCCTTGCAGCCCTCGATGGCACGCTCGACAGCCGCCTTGGCACCGGCGATGACCACCTGGCCCGGGGAGTTGAAGTTCACCGCGCTGACCACTTCGCCTTGCGCCGCCTCGGCGCAGGCCGCCAGTACATCGGCGTCTTCCAGGCCGAGAATCGCGGCCATGCCGCCCTGCCCGGCCGGAACAGCCTCTTGCATCAACTGGCCACGACGCTCCACCAGCTTCACCGCGGCGCCCAGGCTCAGGCTGCCAGCGGCCACGAGGGCGCTGTATTCGCCCAGGCTGTGACCGGCGACGAATGCCGGACGCGCGCCGCCTTCAGCCAGCCACAGGCGCCACAAGGCGATCGAGGCGGTGAGGATGGCCGGTTGGGTTTTATCGGTTTGATTGAGCCGCTCTTCCGGCCCTTGCTGGGTCAGTGCCCACAAGTCATAGCCGAGCGCATCGGAAGCTTCTTTGAATGTTTCGAGGACCAGCGGGTATTGCGCGCCCAGCTCGGCCAGCATGCCGAGGGACTGCGAGCCCTGCCCTGGAAAGACGAATGCGAGGGAAGCAGACATGAAAACAAAGCCCCTAATGATCTGTCGTCAAAAATTGACGCCCCTGGGGGCGTTAGCAAACTGAAAGTTGGATGGCGGGTTGAACCGACCGGTCACATTTAAGCATTGTCGGACGAAAACGCCTAAGTTAACAAATCCTCGAGGCGACCGTGCAAGCGCTCCGGCAGGTTCTCCTGGATCTCGATCAACGCTCGGTTGATCGCACTTTGGAAACCCTGCACGCCCGCCGACCCGTGACTCTTGATCACGATACCTTGCAGTCCGAGGAAACTCGCACCGTTGTGCCGTGCCGGCGCCAGGTCCGCCTGCAAGCGACGCATCAACGGCAGCGCCAGAGCACCGACCACCCGCGAAGCGAGACTCTGCCTGAACAAGGTCTCGATGCGCTGACCGATCATGGTCGCCAGCCCCTCGCTGGACTTGAGCAGGATATTGCCCACGAAACCGTCACAGACCACCACATCGGCCTCGCCACGGTACAAACCATCGCCTTCGACGAAACCGATGTAGTTGATGCCCCGCGCAGCCTGCAACAACGTGGCCGCCAGCTTGACCTGCTGGTTGCCCTTGATGTCTTCGGTGCCGATGTTCAGCAACGCCACGCGAGGACGGACGATGCCCAGGGTTTCAGCCGCGACCGAGCCCATCACCGCAAACTGCAGCAGATGCTCGGCACTGCAATCGACGTTCGCCCCCAAATCGAGCAACTGACAGAACCCACGCTGGGTCGGGATCGCCGCCACCATCGCGGGCCGGTCGATACCCGGCAAGGTCTTGAGCACATAGCGTGACAGCGCCATCAGCGCACCGGTATTGCCAGCACTGACACAGGCTTGGACCTTGCCATCACGCAACAGCTCAAGGGCCACCCGCATCGAGGCGTCAGGCTTGCCGCGCAGGGCCTGGGCCGGCTTTTCGTCCATGGTGATGACTTCGGACGCCGGGACAATCGCCAGGCGCGCGCGATCCACAGCCGATTGGCCGCTGAGCATGTCTTCCAGGAGGGGGGATTGACCGACGAGGGTCAGGTGCAGCGAGGGTGTGGCATTCAGACAAGCAAGGCTGGCCTGAACAATGCTGCGGGGACCGAAGTCCCCGCCCATTGCGTCAATCGCGATGACTTGAGCGGACAAGTGATTACTCGTCGGCGCCCTTGTCGATCACTTTACGGCCACGGTATACGCCTTCTGGCGATACGTGGTGACGCAGGTGAACTTCACCGGTGGTCTTTTCTACGGACAGGGTGCTAGCCTCGAGAGCGTCGTGCGAACGGCGCATGTCACGGGCAGAGCGGGATTTTTTGTTCTGCTGAACAGCCATAATTGATTAACTCCTAAACGTTTGGGTCACGCTTTAACTGCGCCAATACACTGAACGGGTTGGACCGCGTTACCTCGTCCTCGCTCGGTTCGGGCTCATCTGCTCCCGCCGGCTGCTGGCATTCTTCCGGATGATGAGCAGGCACAATGGGCAAGGCGAGCAGAAGCTCCTCCTCGATCAGTGACTGCAGATCCAATGGATCTTCGCCCAGTTCCAGCACGTCATAACCTTTCGGTAACGACTGGGTATTCGCACCCTCCTTCACCACGGCGTAACTGCATTCGCTGTGGATCGGCAGGGTGACCAGCTCAAGACAACGCTGGCAAACCATTTTGACTTCAGTGTCGATAAAGCTGTGGATAACCACAGATTTACGTTCATCTCGTTCAAAAACGAATTTGGCCTGGACCGTACCGACATCGTCGGAAAGCGGGTCGCAGAGTCTCTTCAAATCGGCCAGCAGCAGTTCACCTTGAAGGGTGGTGCCACGGTCAGCCAATTTGCGCGGGTCAACGTGAGGTGGAATCGGGTCATTCAACATAGGCGCAGCATTATAGGGATGCCCCCGGCCATGTCAAAGGAAATTCAGCCCTGTCCGTCACTTGCGTGCCTCGCTAGAATTCGCCCCCGACTCCTGGAGATGCCCATGCTGCCTTTATTACTTGCCTCAAGCTCGGTCTATCGCCGGGAATTGCTTGCCCGCCTGGGACTGCCGTTCGTCTGCCGCTCACCCGATATCGACGAAAGCCATCGGCCCGGCGAACCCGCCCTCGAACTGGTCAAGCGCCTGGCCCGGGAAAAAGCCCTGGCATTGGCTCAAAGCCATCCAGGACACCTGATCATCGGCTCAGACCAGGTCGCCGTGCTCGGCGAGCGCATCCTGGGCAAGCCTCACACCTTCGAGAACGCCCGCGAACAACTGCTGGCCGCCAGCGGCGCCAAGGTCACGTTCCTGACCGGCCTGGCGTTGCTCAATAGCCAGACGGGCGCCTGCCAGGTCGATTGCGTTGCGTTTGCGGTCAATATGCGCACCCTGGATCCAGAGCGCGTCGAACGCTATCTGCGCGCCGAGCAACCCTACGATTGCGCCGGCAGCTTCAAGGCCGAAGGACTGGGCGTAAGCCTGTTCCAGAGCACCGAAGGACCGGACGCCACCAGCCTGGTCGGACTGCCGCTGATTCGTCTTGTGGACATGTTGCTGGCCGAGGGCGTGCAAATCCCCTGAAGCCCGGGCATTGAGAGTAACCACTGCCAAATACAAAACTTGTGGCGAGGGGCTGCCAGCCTCCCCCCGCATTGAAATCCCAAGGCAATCAGCGCAACGCCGGCCCCTGGAACCCCATCCACATCGCCAGACGCTCGGCGATGCTGGCGCCCAGTTTTTTCGAGAAACGGTCGAGCGGCGACTCTTCGATGGTGAAATCCACCAGTTCCTTCTCGCCAATCACGTCCCGAGCCACCGAACTGGCACTACCCAAGCCATCGATCAGGCCCAGCGGCAACGCCTGCTCGCCCGACCAGACCAGCCCGGAGAAGAGCTCCGGGTGTTCCTTGTCTTTCAAGCGCTCGCCCCGCCCTTTCTTGACGCTGGCGATGAACTGCCTGTGGGTCGTGTCGAGCACGCCCTGCCAGAACGCCGTCTCCTCGGGCTTTTGCGGCTGGAACGGATCGAGGAAGGACTTATGCTCGCCCGCGGTATAGACCCGGCGCTCCACCCCAAGCTTGTCCAGCGTCTCGACGAAGCCATAACCCGCCGCCGTCACGCCAATGGAGCCCACCAGGCTGGCCTTGTCGGCATAGATCTGGTCCGCCGCGCTGGCGATGTAGTAGGCGCCGGAGGCACCGAGGTCGGAAATCACCGCGTAGACCTTGATATCCGGATGCGCCGCACGCAAGCGGACGATTTCGTCATAAACGTAGCCGGCCTGCACCGGGCTGCCACCCGGACTGTTGATGCGCAGTACCACACCCTTGACCTTCGAATCTTCGAATGCCGCCCGCAGACTGCCGATGATATTGTCCGCACTGGCCGCTTCCTTGTCGGCAATCACGCCCTCGATGTCGATGACCGCCGTATAGGCCGAACCACCTCCCGGACTCTTCTTGCCATCAACCGCCTGGAAGATCATCGCCAAGCCGAAAAACAGATAGATGAAGACCAGGCACTTGAAGAAGATCCCCCAGCGGCGCGCACGACGCTGCTCCTCCACCCCGGCCAACAGGGTCTTTTCCAGCAGCTTCCAGCTTTTTTCGTCACCGTTGTCAGCGCTCGCCTTGGCCGGTGCCTTCCATTCATCGGTCATACATGCATCCTCAACAGACTTTAATCGGCGCGCTGGCTCAGCCAGGCGTGCAATTCAGGAAAATGGTCAATCGCCAGTCGCGGCTCGAACGCCTTGAGTGCCTCGATGGACTGCGCACCGTAGCTGACAGCCACCGAACCCATGCCGGCATTGCGCGCCATCTGCAAGTCGAACGAAGAATCCCCCACCATCAACGCCTGTGCAGGCTGCATCCCACAATGAGCCAGTATCTGCTCGAGCATCAGCGGATGCGGCTTGCTGGCCGTCTCGTCGGCGGCACGGGTGATATCGAAATAATCGTCCCAACCATGGGCCTTCAATACCCGATCCAGCCCGCGACGAGCCTTGCCGGTCGCGACCGCCAAGCGGTAACCCTCGCCCTTCAAGGTTTCAAGGGTATGAACCACGCCCTCGAACAAAGGCGAAGGCTCGGCCTCCAGCGCAATGTAGTGATCGGCATAGTGCTGGCGAAAAACCACCAGCTCATCGTCGTCGATCTCCGGGTACAAACTGCGAATCGCTTCCGGCAATCCCAAGCCGATGATGCCCTTCACCGCGAAATCGTCGCACCGGGCAAAACCCGAGCGATCCGATGCGACATGCATCGACTCCACGATCCGACCGATGGAATTGGCAAGAGTGCCGTCCCAATCGAATATCAGCAATTTGTACTCAGGATGCACTCAACCGCTCCACCGTCTTGGCCCACATGTCGTCCACCGGGGCCTGCAATTTCAGCTCGCCGCCATCGGGCAGCGGCACCGTGAGCATATAAGCGTGGAGAAACAGGCGCTTGCCGCCCAGGTCGCGGATTTCCTTGGTGAAATCGTCATCGCCGTATTTGCTGTCACCGGCGATGCAATGGCCGGCGTGCAGGGTATGGACACGGATCTGGTGCGTGCGCCCGGTCACTGGCTTGGCCTCGACCAAGGTGGCGAAGTCGTCGAAACGGCGCAATACCTTGAACACCGTCAGCGCCTCCTTGCCCTCCTCGTTGACTTCGACCATGCGCTCGCCGGAACGCAGGTTGCTCTTGAGCAGCGGCGCACGCACTTGCTTGATGGAAGTTTCCCAGCGGCCACGCACCAGCGCCATGTAGCGCTTGTCGACGCCGTCGCCGCGCAATTGCTCGTGCAGGTGGCGCAACATGCTGCGTTTCTTGGCGATCATCAGCAGGCCGGAGGTGTCACGGTCGAGGCGATGGACCAGCTCCAGTTCCTTGGCGTCCGGACGCAGCTGACGAAAGGCTTCGATCACACCGAAGTTCAGGCCGCTGCCGCCGTGAACCGCAATGCCCGCGGGCTTGTTGATCACGATCAGGGCCTTGTCTTCGTAGACGATCGAGGCTTCGAGGCGTTGCAACAACCCCTGTGCCAAGGGCACCGGCTCATCGCGCTCGGGCACGCGAACCGGCGGCACGCGCACGATGTCACCGGCCTGGAGCTTGTATTCGGGCTTGATCCGACCTTTATTCACCCGCACTTCGCCTTTGCGCAAAATGCGGTAGATCAAGGTCTTGGGCACGCCTTTGAGCCGGGCCAGCAGGAAATTGTCGATTCGTTGGCCGGCATATTCCGGCGAGACCTCGAGCAGTTGAACGCCAGGGGTCGAAGGGGCAGTAGTTGTCATGGCGGCGATCATAACAATTTTTTATGGAATTGAAGCACTTAATCATTGCTGCTATAGTCGCGAACGCCGCCAAAAGTGGCTGGACAGTGGACCAGCGGTTAAAAACCGGCCCTGACCAACGCAATTCACGAGGACGAGAGGCCGTCCTACGGGGCTTTCGCTACGTAACGGTAGAGTTTTCAGGTGTAACGAGCGCAGGTGACATGAGGCCTGAAATACGCCGCAAAGCAGAGTTTTGACTCGCCTTGCGCGCCACATTCACGGCCAGTTCACAAAGTGCAGTCAGCTGCGAACGACCCCGAGCGAGCGCTTCGGAAACAACGCCTAAATTAGCCATGATGCGTGACCTCCCCTTCCGGAGCTCACGGTAAATGCCAACCCGCTGCGGATTCTGCGCGCGGCAGCACCCGAATTATCAGGGATACGTGTAGGGTGGAGACGTACAACCGTCGGACTGTGTAGCACTAGGCTTATATTTAGACGCTTCATCTCGTCCACAGGCGCCGGTTGATTCCTCCTCCTGACTGAGTGCTTGAGTACCAGCAAGCAGGACGCGTCCGTCGCGACTTCGCCATCATTGGGTCGAACTCGCTGGACACTGGAATGGCCTCGCCATCTCCAGGACGCACCTGACACCGACCGTGAGAAGTCGTGTGTGCCGAACGCCGTTTCCGGCAGCCCGGAAACCGACGGTACTACATGAAAAGAATGCTGATTAACGCAACTCAACCCGAAGAGTTGCGTGTTGCACTGGTAGACGGCCAGCGCCTCTACGACCTGGATATCGAATCCGGTGCACGCGAGCAGAAGAAGGCCAACATCTATAAAGGCCGGATTACTCGCATCGAACCAAGCCTTGAGGCTGCCTTTGTCGATTTCGGCTCCGAGCGCCATGGCTTCCTGCCCCTCAAAGAAATCTCCCGCGAATACTTCAAGAAGGCCCCTGAAGGCCGCGTCAACATCAAGGACGTCCTGAGCGAAGGCCAGGAAGTCATTGTCCAGGTCGAAAAAGAAGAACGTGGCAACAAGGGCGCCGCCCTGACCACCTTCATCAGCCTGGCCGGCCGTTACCTGGTCCTGATGCCGAACAACCCGCGTGCCGGCGGCATCTCCCGCCGCATCGAAGGCGAAGAGCGCAACGAACTGCGCGAGGCCCTCAACGGCCTGGTCGCGCCAGCCGACATGGGCCTGATCGTGCGCACTGCCGGCCTGGGCCGCAGCAGCGAAGAAATGCAGTGGGACCTCGACTACCTGCTGCAACTGTGGACTGCCATCAAAGAAGCCTCGCTGGATCGTTCCGCGCCGTTCCTGATCTACCAGGAAAGCAACGTGATCATCCGCGCCATCCGCGATTACCTGCGCCAGGATATCGGCGAAGTGCTGATCGACAGCGTCGAAGCCCAGGACGAAGCCCTGACCTTCATTCGCCAGGTGATGCCGCAGTACGCCAGCAAGATCAAGCTCTACGAAGACAGCGTTCCGCTGTTCAACCGTTTCCAGATCGAAAGCCAGATCGAGACCGCCTTCCAGCGCGTCGTCGAACTGCCGTCCGGCGGCTCCATCGTCATCGACCCGACCGAAGCCCTGGTGTCCATCGACATCAACTCGGCCCGCGCCACCAAAGGCAGCGACATCGAAGAAACCGCCCTGCAGACCAACCTTGAAGCCGCCGAGGAAATCGCCCGTCAGTTGCGCCTGCGCGACATCGGCGGCCTGATCGTCATCGACTTCATCGACATGACCCCGGCCAAGAACCAGCGCGCCGTGGAAGAAAAGGTCCGTGAATGCCTGGAAGCCGACCGCGCCCGCGTACAGGTCGGTCGCATCTCGCGCTTCGGCCTGCTGGAAATGTCCCGTCAGCGCCTGCGTCCGTCCCTGGGCGAAAGCAGCGGCATCGTTTGCCCGCGTTGCAACGGCACCGGCATCATCCGTGACGTGGAGTCGCTGTCCCTGGCGATCCTGCGCCTGATCGAAGAAGAAGCCCTGAAAGACCGCACCGCCGAAGTTCGCGCCCAGGTGCCGATCCCGGTGGCCGCGTTCCTGCTCAACGAAAAACGCAACTCGATCACCAAGATCGAACTGCGCACCCGCGCCCGCATCGTCATCCTGCCGAACGATCACCTCGAGACGCCGCACTTCGAAGTGCAGCGCCTGCGCGATGACAGCCCGGAAGCCCACACCAATCAGTCCAGCTACGAAATCGCTGCCGCTGCTGCCGAAGTGGAAGAAGTCCAGCCGGCCGCCGCCACTCGCACCCTGGTTCGCCAGGAAGCCGCGGTCAAGACTGCTCCGGCCCGCGCCAACGCTCCGGTTCCGACCGAAGTGGCCGCTCCGGTTGCCGCCCCGGCCGCAGCCCCCGAGCCAAGCCTGTTCAAAGGCCTGGTGAAGTCGCTGGTCAGCCTGTTCGCCACCAAGGAAGAACCCGCTACCCCGGCCGTCGTCGCCAAGCCTGCCGCTACCGAGCGTCCTGCCCGCAACGAAGAACGCCGCAACGGTCGTCAGCAGACCCGCAACCGCAACGGTCGTCGCGATGAAGAGCGCAAGCCTCGCGAAGAACGTGCACCGCGTGAAGAACGTGCGCCACGTGAGCCGCGTGAAGAACGCCAGCCGCGCGAAGCCCGTGAGGAAGCGCCAGCCGTAGCCCGCGAAGAACGCGCACCGCGTCCGCCGCGTGAAGAACGCCAGCCACGCGCACCGCGTGAAGACCGCAAGCCACGTGGCGAGCGCGAAGAACGTGTTCGTGAGCTGCGCGAGCCACTGGATGCCGCCCCGGCTGTGGCTGCCGCCACCGCTGAAGAGCGTCCAGCCCGCCAGCCTCGTGAAGAACGCGCACCGCGTCCTCCACGTGAAGAACGCCAGCCACGCGCCGAGCAGGCAGCCGCCGCTGCCAGCGAAGAAGAAGTGCTGAATGCCGAAGAGCAGTTGCAGGAAGATGGCCAGGACACCGCCGAAGGCGATCGTCCACGCCGCCGCTCCCGTGGCCAGCGTCGTCGCAGCAACCGTCGTGAACGTCAGCGCGACGCCAACGGCAACGTGATCGAAGGTTCGGAAGAGTCCGAATCCACCGAGAACGCCGAAGCGCCAAGCGCCGCGGACCTGGCTGCCGGCCTGGCCGTGACTGCGGCCGTTGCCAGCAGCGCGATCAGTGCCCCGGCCGAAGCCCAGGCTCACGAACAAGCCGAACGTGCCACCGCTGCGGTGGAAAGCGCGCCGGTTGAAGCGCCAGTGGTCGAAGCCACCACCCCGGTAGAAGTCACCGCCTCGCCAGAAGTGGAACTCGCACCGGCTCATGAAGCCCAGCCTGAAGCCGAAGTCGCCGTCGAGCCTGCACCGGTCGTCGAGGCTCCAGTCGTTGCTGCCGAACCGGTCGTCGAAGCACCGGCCGAGGAAAAGGCACCAGAGCCTGTCCGCGAAGAGCAGACTGCGTTCAACTGGAGCGCCGAGCCAGCCGCACCGGCACCTGTTGTCGAGCCTGAGCCGGCACCAGAGCCCGTGAAAGCGGTCGAGCCAGAAGTGGTCGAGCCTGCTCCAGTGGTCGAGGCGCCGGTGGTTGCCGAAGCCCCTGCCCCGGTGGAGCCTGCACCTGCCAGCGCCCTGACCGCGAATGGCCGTGCACCGAACGATCCACGTGAAGTGCGTCGTCGCAAGCGTGAAGCCGAGCGTCTGCAGAAGGAAGCCGAACAAGCTGCCGCTGCCGCCGCCCAAGCGCCTGCTGCCGAGCCTGCGCCAGTCGTGGAAGAAGTCGCCGAGGCAGCCCCTGCCCCGGTCGCCGAAACCCCGGTTGAATCGGCTCCGACGTTCGACGAACCTCAGCATACCGCTGAAGAAATCGCACCGCGTCACCCTGAAGCCCTGGAAAAAGAGCACGAGCCTAAACCTCACGCCTGATTCCAACGCCCAGTAAAAAGCCCCGCCCGGTGACCCCAGGCGGGGCTTTTTTATGCCTTCAGAGTTATCCACAGGGAGACTGGGACCAGGCACAAGACTTATGCCCACTGAAGATCCAATGTGGGAGCGAGCTTGCTCGCGATGGCGCCGGGTCAGCTTGCATCAATGCTGAAGTCAGACCGCTTTCGCGAGCAAGCTCGCTCCCACAGGGTTCTGCGTCGCCTGTTATTTGAAGACCAGCGCCTCTGGCACATCCACATCCCAGGTCACGCCAGGGTCATCCACCGGCACTTCGACCACTTGCGCCCCGGCAAACAATACCTTGGCGCCGCGATCGCCGGTCAATGCCATCAGTTTCGGCCCAAACCCACGACCAAACCCCACCGGATGCCCGTACTCACCGGCCAGGACCGGCACGCTGATGCCGTCCGTGCGAATCGCCGCCACCACCTGCTCGATGCTCGACGGCAGGATGAAGGGCATGTCACCCAGCACCATCAGCCAGCCATCAAGCTCAGGGCAGGCCTGGACACCGGCGGCAATGCTGTCGCCCAAGCCAGGGGAGTCCAGCTCCACGACATCGCAGCCATAGGCCTGGGCCATGCGAATGGCTTGCGGTCGATCCTTGCTCGTCACCAGCACGCGCTTTTCCAGGGAGGCTGGCAGATTCACCAGCACCTGCTCGATTACCGAGCGCACGGCACCGTCACGCCCGGTGCAATCGGCGAGCAATTTATCCTTGCCGGGGCCTGCAATCCGGCGAAAACGGCTGCCCGTTCCGGCCGCCAGGATGATCACGCCAATCGACTCGCTCATACGCCCTCCTTACCCACGGCTTACAGCGGTTTTTTCTGCCGCAGTTCCACGCCATTCTTGATGGCCACGATTTCGGCCAGCAGCGACAAGGCGATTTCCGCCGGGGTATGGCTGCCGATGTGCAAGCCGATCGGTCCATGCAAGCGGTCAATCGCCTCCGCAGACAAGCCTAGCTGAGCCAGGTTGTCCCGGCGTTTCTGGCTGTTGACCCGCGACCCCAGGGCGCCGACATAAAAAGCCTTGGAGTCCAGGGCCGTGAGCAGCGCCATGTCGTCCAGGCGTGGATCATGGGTCAGCGCCACAATGGCCGTGCGCTCGTCGGTCTGGATGCCCAACACGGCTTCGTCGGGCATCCCCGAGACGAAGCGCCCATGCTGCTCTTCCCAACCATAGACGAACTCCTTGCGCGGATCGCAGATCAGCACTTCGAAGTCCAGCAGCCGGGCCATTTCCGCCACGTAGCGCGACAATTGCCCGGCACCGATCAGCAGCAACCGCCAACGCGGGCCGTAAATGGCCCGCAGCACCTGCCCATCGAACACCAGGGCGTCGGTCTTGCTGGCCGGGGTCAGGACCACGTTGCCACTGGTCAGCGTCAGCTCACGGGCGACGATTTCATGGGCCTCGCAGCGCTCCAGCAACGCTGCGACCCACTGCGGATCGCCCACCCGCTCCTCGGTCAGGCGCAGGGTCCCGCCGCACGGCAGGCCGAAGCGCGCCGCCTCTTCGCGGGTGACGCCATAGGTGATCAGTTGCACCGGCGGACCGTCCGCCGGAATACGGCCGTCATGCAGCCGGGCGATCAGGTCATCCTCGACACAACCGCCCGACACCGAACCGATCACCACGCCATCTTCGCGCAGGGCCAGCATCGCCCCCGGCGGCCTTGGCGCAGTGCCCCAGGTCTGGACCACGGTGAACAACACCACCCGCTGCCCGGCGCGGCGCCACTCGAGCACGCTGCGCAGGACATTCAGATCGACGCTGTCCATCAGGCCTTGGCCTGTTGCCAGCCTTGCAGCTGATAGCGCACAGGCAGGTTACGGATACGCTGGCCGGTGGCGGCGAAAATCGCATTGCACAGGGCCGGCGCAATCGGCGGCACGCCCGGCTCGCCGACACCCCCCAACGGCACCTCACCCGGTGGCGTGACCAGGTGCACGGCCACTTCCTTGGGCGCCAGGGACATGCGCGCCACTTCGTACATATGGAAATTGTCCTGCTGCACCTTGCCATCCTTGAAACTGATTTCGCCCACCATGGCATTGCCCAGGCCCATGACGCAGGCGCCTTCGAATTGGGAGCGGATGCGCTCGGGGTTGATCTGCGGGCCGCAGTCCACGGCGATGTCCGCCTTGTGCACGATCACCGTGCCATCGTCCTTGACCTCCACCTCGAGCACCGCCGCCACGTAGGTGACGAAGCTGTAGTGCACTGCCAGCCCCAGGCCACGGCCCTTGGGCAGTTCCCGGCCCCAACCGGCGGCCTTCGCGGCGGTTTCCAGCACCGTGCGGATCCGCGCCGTATCAATCGGGTAACGCTCGGGGGATTCGCCGTAGTTCCATTCTTCGCTCAAGGTACGCGGATCGATCTTACGGTCCGGCCCGAGCAATTTGACCTGGTACTTCAGCGGATCCTGGCCGGCTTTGTGAGCCAGTTCGTCAATGAAGCTCTGGATTGCGAAGCCGTGAGGAATGTTCGACACCGAGCGATACCAGCCCACCCGGGTATGGGCCACCGCTTCGGGGTTTTCCAGGCGCAGGTTGGGAATGGCGTAGGCCATGTTGGTCACGCCCATGCCTATTTCGAACGGCGCCTCGTGAGTCATACCCGGTGCGAACAGTGCGGTGATGCTCGGGGCTACGGTGCGGTGCAGCCAACCGGACGGCATGCCGTCCTGGTTCAGGCCGGCCTTGAGGTATTCGGCCGATACGGTGTGGAAGTACGAGTGATGAATGTCGTCCTCGCGGGTCCATTGCACCCGTACTGCCTGGCCGGGAAACTCCTTGGCGAGGACCGCCGCCTCGACGACAAAGTCTGGTTTCGACTTGCGTCCGAAACCGCCGCCCAGCAACGTGATGTTCACCGTGACCTTCTCGAAAGGAATACCCAGGCGTTCGGCGACACGTTCACGGGTCACCTGTGGCGCCTGGCTCGGCGCCCAAGCCTCGCATTGGCCGTCCTTGAACCGGGCGACGGCAACCATCGGTTCCATGGGGGATTGGGACAGGTGCGGCAAGTAATACGACGCCTCCAACGTCGAATCAGCCTTGGCCAGCGCATCGTCGAGGTCACCGCTGCTGCGCACGACTTTTCCGGGCTTGAGGGCGGCCGCTTCCAGTTCCTTGCGATAGGCAATGGAGTCATAACCGGCATTCGGGCCATCGTCCCACTGGATTTTCAGCGCCTCGCGGCCCTTGATCGCCGCCCAGGTGTTCTTCGCCACCACCGCTACGCCGCCCAACGGCTGGAATTCCGAGGGCAGCGGACGTCCCTCTATCTGGACCACCTTGACCACGCCCGGCACCTTCAGCGCCGCACTGCTGTCCACGCTCTTGACCTTGCCGCCATAGACCGGCGGACGCGCGATGACCGCATAGAGCATGCCGTCGAAATGCACATCGGCACCAAACACCGCACGACCGTTGACGATGTCCGCGCCATCGATGGCCCGGCTCGCTTCCTTGCCGATGTAGCGGAACTCCGATGGCTGCTTGAGACGCAAGCTGTCACGGGCCGGCACGGGCAAGGCACTGGCGGCGGCAGCCAATTCGCCATAGCCCAGTTCACGTCCCGAAGGCTGGTGCAGCACTTTGTGCAGTTGGGCATGGCATTCACCCACCGGGACCTTCCACTGGGCGGCAGCGGCCAGTTCCAGCATGGTCCGGGCGGCAGCCCCGCAACGGCGCATCGGCTCGTACCAGTGACGCATGCTGCGCGAACCGTCGGTGTCCTGGTTGCCGAAACGCGCCTCATCGGCCGGCGCCTGCTTGACCTTGACGAGCGCCCAGTCAGCGTCCAGTTCGTCGGCGACCACCATGCTCAGGCTGGTGCGCACGCCCTGGCCCATTTCCGAACGGTTGCAGATCACGGTCACGCTGCCATCGGTGGCAATGCTGACGTACACCTTCGGGTCGTCGACCGCGCCATGGGGCATGCCCTCGGCGCCGAATTTCTTTTCCTCGGCAAAGGCATCCGGCAGGCCCCAGGTGGCCGCCAGCACCAGCACGCCGGTGGCGCTCGCACCCTTGAGGAAACCACGGCGGCTGAGGTTGCTCAGCACGAAATCATCGGGCAAGCGGCTCATGCCTTGGCCTCCTTCAGGTGAGTGGAAGCCTGGCGGATCGCGGTCTTGATCCGGTTATACGTGCCGCAACGGCAGATGTTGCCGACCATGGCTTCTTCGATCTGCTCATCGCTCGGGTTGGGGTTGGTCTTGAGCAACGCGGTGGCGGACATGATCTGCCCGCCCTGGCAGTAACCGCACTGGGCCACCGCCGTGTCGAGCCAGGCCTTCTGGACAATTTGCCCGACCGGGTCGGCATGAAGCCCGTCGATGGTGCTGACGTCCTGCCCTTTCACCGAGCCGATTGGCGTGATGCAACTGCGCGCCGGGGCGCCGTCGATGTGGATGGTGCAGGCGCCACACAGGCCCAGGCCACAGCCGAACTTGGTGCCGTTGTAACCGGCCACATCCCGGATAGCCCACAGCAGCGGCATGTCCTCGGTCACATCCAGTTGATGGTCTTTTCCATTGAGTTTCAGGGTAATCATGGGCACGCCCGCACAATAATTCGAGTGATGGGGTCGAGCAATCTGCCGCTTGGGTAACGGGTCGGTTGTTGCAGACTGGCTCAGGCTGATCGGGCTCTCTTATGCAGGCGCACACAGGCGTCTGCATCGGGCCTTTAGGATGCGATGGTCGCATCGTTAGCGAACTAAATTAACCCAGGATCAAGCAAAACGCCCTGCACAATCCTGCACAAATGTTCATGTGCAAGAGTGTGCAGGGCGTTTTTTCAGGTGCTGGGTGAGGCGGCTCAGTACCGATTGGGCTCCATTTCCAGCTCGACCTGGAAACGTTCGGCAATGTCTTTCTGGATCCGCAGGGCCAGGTCCAACAGTTGTGGGCCGGTGGCATTGCCGTAGTTGACCAGCACCAACGCCTGCAACTTATGCACCCCGGCATCCCCCTCGCGAAAGCCCTTCCAGCCGGCCCGTTCGATCAGCCAGCCGGCGGCGATCTTCATCTGCCCTGCTGGCTGTGGATAAGCCACAAGATCGGGGTATTGCTGCCTGAGATACGCCACGTGGGTGGCCGGCACCAGCGGGTTCTTGAAGAAGCTGCCGGCATTGCCCAGCATGGCCGGGTCGGGGAGTTTTTCGCTGCGGATGCTGCAAATGGCCCGACTCACATCCGTGGGCGTCGGCAGAGCGATGCCCTGTTCGCTCAATCGCTGGCGGACCGGGCCGTACTCCAGGTGCAAGTGTGCACCGCGGCTGAGGGCAAAGCGCACTCGCAGGATCAACCAGCGGCCCGCTTGCTGCTTGAACAGGCTGTCGCGATAAGCAAACCGACAGTCCTCAAGGGTGAAGTCCCTCAGCTCGCCGGTCTGGCGATCCAGCGCAGTGAGGCCGGCGAAGACATCCTTGATCTCCACACCGTAGGCGCCGATGTTCTGCATCGGTGCCGCGCCTACGGTACCGGGAATCAGGCTGAGGTTTTCCAGGCCCGACCAACCTTGCGCCAACGTATGTTGGACGAAAGGATGCCAGGGTTCCCCGGCTTCGGCCTCGATCACCACCCGTTCGCCATCCTCGCTGAGCAGGCGGATCCCCCGGCTGGCCATGCGCAGCACCAAGGCGTCGATGTCGCCGGTCAGCAGCAGGTTGCTGCCGCCGCCGATCACCAGCAGCGGCACGGCATGCTCGCGGGCATAGGCCAGCGCCTGGCGAACCTCCTCATCGTCGCGGGCTTCGGCGAACAATCGGGCGCTGACGTCTACGCCAAAACTGTTGAAGGGCTTGAGGCTGACGCCCGCCCGTACCTGCAAGGTCATAACCGCCCCTTCAATTCGATCACCAGGCGATCGGTGGCCCGCTCGATCAAGTCCAACACCTGCTCGAAGCCCTGCTCGCCGTCGTAGTACGGGTCCGGCACGTCATCGAGCTCGGCTTCGTAGCGCCGCAGGAACAGATCCAACTCGGCCTTGCCATTGGCCGGTTGCAGGGCCTGGAGATTGCGCAGGTTGCTGCTGTCCATCGCCAGGATCAGGTCATAGGCGGCGAAATCGGCGCGCGTCACCTGTTGCGCGCGCTGGGCCGACAGGTCGTAGCCACGCTTCAAGGCCGCCGCCTGGCTACGCTTGTCCGGGGCCTTGCCGACGTGCCAGTCACCGGTGCCGGCGGAAGCGACTTCCACCTGCCCGGCCAGCCCGGCCTCTCGCAACTTGTGGCGCAAGATGCCTTCGGCGGTGGGCGAGCGGCAAATATTGCCGAGGCAGACGAACAGGACCCGCATCAAGCCTCCAGCAGGCGACGAACGCGCTCGAGGTCTTCGGCGGTGTCGACACCGGCCGGCGGGGCCACCAACGCATCGGCGACATGGATCCGCACGCCATGCCATAGCGCTCGCAGCTGTTCCAGGGCTTCAGTGTTTTCCAGCCAGCACGGGCCCCAGGCGACGAAATCCTGGAGGAAGCCGGCGCGGTAGGCGTAGATGCCGATGTGACGACGGTACGGCACGCCTTGCGGCATCACGTCGCGACCTTGGGCGAAGGCATCCCGCGCCCAGGGCAACGTCGCACGGCTGAAGGTCAACGCCAGGCCATCGAGGTCGCTGACCACCTTGACCACGTTGGGGTTGAACAGGGTCTGCACATCCTCGATCGGCTCGGCCAGGGTGGCCATGCGCGCTTCGGTGTGGGCCGCGAGGTTGGCGGCGACCTGATCGATCACGCTCGGCGGGATCAACGGCTCGTCACCTTGTACATTGACCACGATCGCGTCGGCGGCAAGACCGAGCTTCGCCGCGACCTCCGCCAGGCGATCGGTACCGGAATTATGGTCTTCGCGCGTCAGCACGACCTCGGCGCCAAAGCCTTTGCAGGCCTCGACGATACGCGCATCGTCAGTCGCCACCACCACGCGCTGGGCGCTGCTTTTACTGGCTTGCTCCCAGACGTGCTGGATCATCGGCTTGCCGGCGATCGACAACAACGGCTTGCCGGGCAGGCGCGTCGAGGCGAAGCGCGACGGAATGACAACGGTAAAGGCGGTGGTCATTTATCCAGACGCTCGTCGGTGGTCAGGGTGCGGGCTTCGCTTTCGAGCATCACCGGAATGCCGTCGCGAATCGGGTAGGCCAGGCCGGCACCCTTGCTGATCAGTTCGGTCTTGTCGGCGCTGAGCTTGAGCGGACCTTTGCAGACCGGGCAGGCCAGAATATCGAGCAGTTTGGTGTCCATGGAGTTCCCCTGGGTAAAAGGTGTTAAGGCAAGAGTCGGTCCGGCAACAGGCGCATCAGCTGCGTATCGAACCAGGCCGCGAAGGCCGGCGACGGCGCGGCGTCCACCGCCAGGTACCACCAGTCGGGCGCGGCGAAGGCACGGCATTTGACCGCGTCTTTTTCCGTCATGACCACCGGCAGGGATGGCGTGAAGTTCAAGGCCTGGGCGCTGTATTCGGCATGGTCGGCAAACCCGTGCGGTATTGGCCGCCAGTGTAGCGTTTCGAGGGTCGTGAAGAAACGCTGGGGGTTGCCGATACCGGCCACGGCGTGCAGGGCCTGGCCGGGTGGAAAATGGTCGAGGGGGCGGCGTTCGCCACTGGCCAGGTTCACCAGCTCGGTGGGGCGCAATTGGAAGGCGAAGCCGTCTTCGCGGTCGGTACTGGCGCCGTTGTACAGCACGGCGTCGACCGATTGCAGGCGCTCGACCGGTTCGCGCAACGGCCCGGCGGGCAGGCAACGCCGGTTGCCCAGGCCTCGGGCGCTGTCGATCAGCACCAGCTCAAGGTCCCGGGCCAGCCGATAATGCTGCATGCCGTCGTCGGACAGGATCAGGTCCAGCGGCTCGGCCTCCAGCAGCGCCTGGACCGCGCGGCTGCGGTCGGGGTCGATCATCAACGGCACACCGGTGCGCTGGACGATCAACAGCGGCTCGTCGCCCGCGACGTCGGCGCCCTGCCCGACCGCGACCCGCCACGGCAGTTGCGGCGGCTTGGCGCCATAGCCCCGGCTGACCACCCCGACCCGCAAGCCGCTACGCTGGCAATGCTGGATCAGCCACAGGATCAACGGCGTCTTGCCAGTGCCACCCACGGTGATATTGCCCACCACCACCAACGGCACGGGGGGCTGGTAGATCGGGCCTTCACCCGCCAGGAAACGCTCGCGCTTGCCCACCACCACCCGCCGGTACAACCACTCCAGCGGCCGTAGCAGGGCCAGGGCCGGATGGCCTTCGTACCACGCGGCAAGCAATCGATCGGACATGGCCATCAGGGTGCGGGAGCCGCCTCGACCGTGGTCATGCGCAGATGGCTGAAGCCGAGCTTGCCGGCCGCGTCCATGGCGGTGATCACCGATTGATGAGGGGTCTTGCCGTCGGCACTGATGGACAGCGGCAGGTTGGTGTCGCCGCCGGATTCTTTCTGCAGGGCCTCGATCAGGCTCGCCAGGTCGCTCTTGGGCAGCAACTGGTTATTCACCGAGAACGCCCCTTCGGCGCTGATGGTGACTTCCAGGTTCTTCAATTGCTGGTCTTCGGCCGGCGAGCCGCTGACGGCTTGCGGCAATTCAACCTTGAGCTGGGTTTCCCGGGTGAACGTGGTGGTCACGACGAAAAACAGCAGCAGGATGAACACCACGTCGATCAGCGACGCGAGGTTGATCTCGATGTTTTCCCGTGGCTTGCGGCGGAATTTCACTGCTTGCCCCCAGCCAGGTCCACGTCACGGTCACCCTGCACCACCTCGACCAGCTTGATGGCTTCCTGCTCCATGCCAACGACCAACTCGTCGACGCGGCGTTGCAGGAACCGATGGAAGAATACCGCCGGAATCCCCACCATCAGGCCGGCGGCGGTGGTGATCAGGGCCTTGGAAATCCCCCCGGCCAGTACCGCGGCGTTAGTGGTCATGCCGGAACCGGTAAACGCGCTGAAGATGTCGATCATGCCCAGCACCGTTCCCAGCAGCCCCAGCAACGGGGACATGGCGGCGATGGTGCCCAGGGCGTTGATATAGCGCTCCAGTTCATGGATGACCCGGGCGGCGGCTTCCTCGATGCACTCCTTCATGATCTCGCGACCATGCTTGGAGTTCGCCAGGCCCGCGGCGAGGATTTCCCCCAGCGGCGAACTGGCCCGCAGCTCCTTGAGCTTGTCCTTGTTCAGCTGCTTGTCCTTGATCCAGACCCAGACCTGCCCGAGCAGATGCTCCGGGGTCACGCGGCTGGCCCGCAGGGTCCACAGGCGTTCGGCAACGATACCCAGTGCCGCGATGGAACTCAGAATGATCGGCAACATCATCCAGCCGCCGGATTTGACCAATTCCCACACAGTGACTGCCCCCTCGAAAAAGTGCGCCACTTTATCACACACACTCGCCTTGCAGACCCGCCCCGCCGATAAGCGCATCAGCCGATTGCCCTGGATCAATGTTGCCCCGGCGGCCCGACGGCGGGCGGATCGCGCCAGTAACGTCGGTGCCCGGCCTCGGTGCGCGGTAACTCGAACGCGCCCAGTTGCAGACGAATGGCGCCCTGCTCGGCGCTGTCGTAGATCGCCAGGCCCGAGCGACGGTAGCGGGCCATCACTTGGGGATGGGGATGACCGAACGCGTTGCCCTGCCCTCGGGAGATCAACACCGAATGCGGCTTGAGGCGCGACAACAACGCCATCGACGACGAACTGCGGCTGCCGTGATGAGGCGCGGCCAGCCACTGGATCGGTAGCGCCAGGGCCTCGTCGAGCAAGGCGCGCTCGGCAGGGATGTCGATATCGCCGGTCAACAGCAGGCGTTCGCCGCTGGCCTCCACCAGCAGGACGCAGGACTTCTGGTTGCTTTCGACAGCAGATGCCCAGCGCCACAGCTTGAACCCGACGCCATCCCATTCCCAGCGCCTGCCGCTGTCGCAAGGCCCGGCTTGCAGTTCATCGGGCAGCGCATCGGGATCACCACTGATGACTTCCATCGTCGGCAGCCCATTGCGCACCGCTTGGGCACCGCCGGCATGATCGGCGTCGGCATGGCTGAGGAGCATCAGGTCCAAGCCGTGCACACCGAGCTTGCGCAAGGTCGGCAGTACGACGCGTTCGCCCGCATCGGCCTCGCCAAAGCGCGGCCCGGCGTCGTAGAGCAGGCTGTGATGCCGGGTGCGTACCAGCACCGCCAGCCCTTGGCCCACGTCCAGTTGCCAGACCTCGGCGTGCCCTTGCGGCAGGTGTTCTCGTGGGGGAAACACCATCAGCAACACCATAGGCCACCCCAACACACGCAGCGGCACGCCTTTGGGCAGTAGCAGCAGAAATGCCCCTGAAGCGGCGATGCCCAAGGCCCACGGCGGGACCGCAACGGGGACCCAGGCGGGTATTCGTCCGGCAATCAGCCCCAGCCCCTTGAACAACAGATCGAGCAACCCGCCGGCGATCCACAGCAGGCCTTCACCGATGAGCGGCACCGGCAACAACGCCGTGCCGAGCAGCGCGGGCGGCAAGACCAGCAGGCTGATCCAGGGCACCGCGAGCAAGTTCACCAGCGGCCCGCTGAGGCTGACCGGCAACCCCACGATCAACAGCAACGGACACAGGCCGACCGCAACCAGCCACTGGGAACGGGTCCAGGTTTGCCACCAGCGCCAGGGTCCCAGGCGAGCGCCAAAGGTGAACATCAAGATGGCGACGGCCGCAAACGACAACCAGAACCCTGGCCGCAGGCTGGCGAGCGGGTCGAACACCAGCACCCCGGTGAAAGCCAACAGCCATGCCCACCACGGATCCGGCTGTTTGAAACGCAAGCGCCACAGCAACACCAGGCCAATCATTGCGCAGGCCCGTCGCACCGGCACCTCGAAGCCGGCGAGCAAGCCGTAGCCCAGGGCGGCGCAAAAGGCCAGCGCACAGGCCCAGGGCAACCACGCCAGCCCTGCCGGCCACAGGCCATAACGCGCCGCGCCAGCCACCAACAGATACACCAGGCCGGCCAGCAGACCGATGTGCTGCCCGGAGATCACCAGCAAATGGACGGTGCCGGTGTCTTGCAAAACCTGCCAGTCCTCGCGACTCAGCCCACCGCTGTCGCCCAGGACCAATGCCGCCAGCGCGCCGGAGCGGCCGTGGGCGTCGACCTGTGCCAGCGCCTGGCGCACCTCGTCACGCCAGGCGCCCCGGGCCGCCTGCAGGAGCCGCCCGTCCTTGACGGCACCGGTCGCGCCGACGCCGCGGCTCAACAACCAGGCGGCATAGTCGAAACCGTGCGGATTCAACAACCCGGCGGGCCGCTTGAGCTTCACTGCCAATCGCCATCGTTCGCCACTGTTGATGGGCGGCCCCCCGAACCAGGCCAGGCGCATCGTTGCCGGTAATCGGGTACGACGCGAATGGGCATCGGCCAGTTCGAAGCGCACCACGCCATCGCCCTGTTGCGGCAAACCGACGACGCGCCCTTCGACCCAGCGGGTTTCTCCGTCCAGGGCGACGGGCAATCGATTGTCCAGCGCCCACTGCGCCGACAGGCAGGCCCAAGCCAGCCCGAACAGGAAAAAACCCAACGGGTAGGTTCGAAACGGCAACACCATCAGCGCCAGCACCGGCATGGCTGCCACCAGCCACAACGGCGGCAGTGCCGGTAAACCAATCGGGGCCAACAACCCCAATGCAAGCGCGACTAATCCTGTGCGCATAACCCGTCCTTGAGAATGCCCCTCTTCAGGCATAGACGCTCAGCGGCACCCCTGGCGTTATCAATTGTCACAAAGTCTGAATCTGCCAGCCGTAGAATCCAGACATACTTGCGGCCTTACTGCGTTGAACCGACCGAGAAGCCTTATGCCCCGGCGCCTATTCAAACGTTACATGCCAGACCCAGAGAGCATTCGGGAACATAAGTCCTTACGTTTTCTCGGCACCCTGCTGCACGATCCCAACCTTTGGCACCTCAATCGGCACTCCGTGGCCCGGGCGATGGCCGTTGGCCTGTTTGCCGCATTCTTGCCAATCCCGTTGCAGATGTTGCTGGCCGCCGCGTTGGCCGTCACGGTGCGCGGCAATATGCCGATCGCGGTGAGCCTGGTGTGGCTGACCAATCCGATCACCATGCCTGCGGTGTTTTTCTGCACCTACCAGACCGGCGCCTGGCTGATGGACGTGCCTGCCCGGACATTGCCCGAAGAACTGACCTGGGAATGGATCAGCGGCCAGCTCTCCACCTTGTGGCAGCCATTCCTGCTGGGCTCGGTGGTGACCGGCCTGGTGCTCGGCGCCCTGGCCTACTTCGTCACCATGAGTTACTGGCGCTGGTGGGTCGCCCGCCAGTGGCGGCGGCGCAAGAAAAGCCGGATGTGAGATGCAAAAAAGGCCTCCTGGGAATGGAGGCCTTTCTTGTGGTGTTTCGACTGACGCCGTCGCGAGCAAGCTCCCGCAAGGGAATGCATTTCAATGTGGGAGCGAGCTTGCTCGCGATAGCGGTGTGTCAGCCAGAAAAATGACTGGATGACCCGACACCATCGCGAGCAAGCTCGCTCCCACAGGGGCTGGGGTCAGGTGCGCATGCCCCGCCCGCTGACCAGCAACCGCGCGCAGCCGATGTAGAGCACCACGGTTGCCACCAGCATGAAGGTGATGGCGATGCTGATCTTGATGTCCGATACACCGAGGATGCCGTAGCGGAACGCATTGACCATGTGCAACACCGGGTTGGCCAGGGACACGGTCTGCCAGAACGGTGGCAACAGAGAGATCGAGTAGAACACCCCGCCCAGGTAAGTCAGCGGCGTGAGCACGAACGTCGGGATAATCGAAATATCATCGAAGTTGCGCGCAAACACGGCATTGATGAACCCCAGCAGCGAAAAGATCGTGGCCGTGAGCACCACCACCAATATCGTCACTCCCAGGTGATGCACCTGCAGATCGGTGAAGAACAACGACAGCAGGGTCACGATCAGGCCCACCGCCAGGCCGCGCAGGACACCGCCCAAGGTGTAGCCGATGAGAATCGTATGGGGCGACACCGGCGAGACCATCAGCTCTTCGATCGAACGCTGGAACTTGCTGCCGAAGAAACTCGACACCACGTTGCCATAGGAGTTGGTGATCACCGACATCATGATCAGCCCCGGCACGATGTAGTCCATGTACGTGAAGCCACCCATGTCGCCGATCTGCCGGCCGATCAGGTTACCGAAGATCACGAAGTACAAGACCATGGTGATGGCCGGCGGCAGCAGCGTCTGCGGCCAGATCCGCGTGAAACGCCGGACTTCACGGTAAACGATGGTATTGAGGGCGATGAGGTTGGGGCGCAGTTCGGAACTCATGCTCATACCGCCACCTTCGCCAGATTCTTCTCCACCAGGGACACGAACAACTCCTCGAGGCGATTGGTTTTGTTGCGCAGGCTCAGCACTTCAATGTTTTGCAGGGCCAGTTGGGTGAACAGCCCGGTGATGCCCACGGCTTTGTCCACCTGCACTTCCAGGGTACGACTGTCCACCAGGCGGGCCGGATAGCCGACGAGCTGGGGCGCGGTCTTCAGGTCGTGTTTCAGGTCCAGCAGGAAGGTTTCCACATGCAGCTGGCTGAGCAACTGGCGCATGCTGGTGTTCTCGACAATGGTGCCGTGGTCGATAATGCCGATGTTGCGGCACAACTGCTCGGCCTCTTCCAGGTAATGGGTGGTGAGGATGATGGTGATGCCTTTCTGGTTCAGCTCGGTCAAAAAACTCCACATCGAGCGACGCAGCTCGATGTCCACGCCGGCGGTCGGTTCGTCGAGGATCAGCAGGCGCGGCTCATGCACCAGCGCGCGGGCGATCATCAGGCGACGCTTCATGCCGCCGGACAGTGAACGGGACGGCACGTCACGCTTGTCCCACAGGCCCAATTGGGTCAGGTACTGCTCGGCGCGCTCGTTGGCGATCTTTGGCGGGATGCCGTAGTAACCGGCCTGGGTCACGACGATGTCGAAGGTCTTTTCGAACTGGTTGAAGTTGAATTCCTGGGGCACCACGCCAATGCAGCGCTTGAGGGCTGCGGGCTCGCGGTCCAGGTCATGACCAAAGACGTTCACCGTGCCGCTGGTCTTGTTCACCAGGGTGGAAAGAATGCCGATGGTGGTGGATTTGCCGGCACCGTTAGGGCCGAGCAAGGCGAAGAAATCACCTTCGGCGACGTCCAGATCGATACCACTCAAGGCCTGGAAACCGTTGCCGTAGGTTTTGGTTAGCTGCCGGATGGACAGAGCGGAACTCATATCGGATTACGCACCAAGAAGGGAGGGAAGAAAAGAATAGATAAGGGCGGGCGGCGAGCAATGCAACACGGCGCACCGAGGCAATGGTGCTTGGCGTCGCCGCACAAGTACAGTCAAGCGTGTTGATAGTAGGTATTAAGTCAACGCGGTCATGACGGCTTTGCGGTAGGCCGGGCGCTGCTGCAACCGTGCGTACCAGGCCTGTACGGCAGGCCGCTCGGCGCGCTGGATGGGCATCTCGAACCAGGCATAAATGAAACTGCCCAGGGGAATGTCGCCCACGCCGATTTCATCACCCGACAGGTAAAGCTGTGCACTCAAGGTCCGCTCGACCATGGCCAGCAGATCGTCGCACTCCTTGATCGCCGCGTTGATGGCCGTCCAATCCTGTTGTTCGGCCGGGGTGCGCAAGACGCCCCAGAACACCGTGCGAAACGGTGCGGCAAAGCTGGACGTGGTCCAGTCCATCCATTTTTCAGCCTGGGCCCGGGCCTGTACGTCAGCAGGATACCAGGCCGATCCCGACGCATGACGGGCCGCCAGGTAACGCACGATGGTGTTGGATTCCCACAGCACGAAGCCGTCGTCCTCGATCGTCGGCACGCGGCCGTTGGGGTTTTTCGCGCGGTACTCGGGCGTGTCCACCACACCGAACGCCCCGCCCGCATCGATGGCCTCGTAGGCCAGCCCCAACTCCTCCGCGCACCATAATGCCTTGCGCACATTCGATGAATTTTTCCGGCCCCATATCTTCAGCATCACGGCGTCCTCGATGGATAAATGCCGCAGCAGCATACGCCTGATCAGGCGCGACTCAAATCGTCCTGCATGTCGCCGAGCAAGCGCGGCACCTGTTCGCCGAACAGATGCGGGTAGCACTTCTCCAGGTGTTCGAAGAAGAATGCCTCGGGCACGTCGGCGAACTGGCCATGGTCGGTGATGTACTCCATCAGCTTCGCCCCTTGCCGATTGAACGGGTGGAAGACGCTGTCGTGGCGACCGTCGAACTCGAGCGGGGCCACGTCGAACAACGCGCACAAGCCCTGGTTGAAAGCCGGTGTGGCCTTGACCCAGCGGTCGTTCAGGTACAGCTCGGTATAACCGTGCATGGCGAACACGTCGCTCCTGAGCAGTTCCAGCAGACGCGGGGTGGACAGGTGATTGCGGACATCCGCCAGGCCGATGCGCGCCGGGATGCCGCAATGCCGGGCGCAGCCGGCCAGCAAGGTGGCCTTGGGCACGCAATAGCTTTCACTCGCAGCCAGCGCGTAACTGCCGCACAGGGTCGCCGGGTCGCGACTGAAGGTATAGGGGTTGTAGCGCACCGCCTCGCGCACGGCGTAATACAGGCTGACCGCCTGGGCCCGCGGGTCGCGCTCGGCGCCGCGGTGGGTTTCGGCGAAGTCGATGACCGCGGGATGATCGCTGTCGATGAAGCGGCCGGGATTCAGGTATTGCTGCATAAAAAGGCCTCTGGAAAAACATCACCGCCCGTAGGAGCTGTCGAGTGCAACGAGGCTGCGATCTTGTCCCAGACAGTTGAATCGCAAGCGAAAGATCAAGATCAAGATCAAGATCAAGATCAAAAGATCGCAGCCTTCGGCAGCTCCTACGGAGCGCTTTCCACGAGTTTATCCACAGCCCCTGCCCAGCGATAACGGCATTCCGGCCAAACAATGGCGTTTTCTCACCTTGTTAACGAACGATTTCCCGCGGCTGTTGCCAACCAGACTGGCGCAATGCAACCAGGGTTTCCCACGAAATCAATCACATCGCGCCGACTGCCGGTTTTGCAGATGCCGTCTAAGCTCTGAAGGTCGGTTTTGCCTTGGTTCACGGAGGATTACATATGCTGTTGTTGTGGATACTGGTCCTGGTTGTCGGGATCGCCTGGCTGGCGCATCGGCGCACCGCCCCGCTGCCCGCGCTGGGTATCGTCGCGGTCTACCTGTTGGCCATGGGCATTTTCAGCCACGCGCCCGGCTGGCTGATGCTGATCCTCTGGGTAGTGCTCGCGGCTGTCGCGGCCCCGCTGCTGCTACCGGACCTGCGCCGCAAATATTTCAGCGCGCCGATGTTCGACTGGTTCCAGAAAACCCTGCCGCCCATGTCCGAGACCGAGCGCGACGCCATCGATGCCGGCACGGTGTGGTGGGATGGCGAACTGTTCAGCGGTCGCCCGGACTGGGACGTACTGCTGGCCTACCCCAAGGTGCAACTGACCGAGGAAGAGCAGGCGTTCCTCGACGGCCCTACCGAAGCCCTCTGCGCGATGGTCAGCGACTGGCAGATCGGCCAGGCCATGGACCTTCCCCCTGAAGCCTGGGCCCACATCAAGGAGCACGGGTTCTTCGCGCTGATCATTCCCAAGGAATATGGTGGCAAGGGCTTCTCCGCCTATGCCCACTCCCAGGTCGCGATGAAACTGGCCACCCGCAGCGGCGACCTGGCCTCCACCGTGATGGTCCCCAACTCCCTCGGCCCGGCGGAACTGCTGCTGCACTACGGCACCGACGAACAACGCGACCATTACCTGCCGCGACTGGCCCGCGGCGACGATATCCCCTGCTTCGCCCTGACCGGGCCGCTGGCCGGCTCCGACGCCGGGGCGATGCCCGACACCGGCATCATCTGCAAGGGTGAATGGGAGGGCCAGCAAACCCTCGGCCTGCGCCTGAACTGGGAAAAACGCTACATCACCCTCGGCCCGGTGGCCACGCTCCTGGGCCTGGCCTTCAAGGCGTATGACCCCGACCACCTGCTGGGTGACGAGGAAGACCTGGGCATCAGCCTCGCCTTGATTCCCACCGACACCCCAGGCGTGCATATCGGCCGCCGTCACCTGCCCCTGGGCGCCGCGTTCATGAACGGACCGAACTGGGGCAAGGACGTGTTCATCCCGCTGGACTTCCTCATCGGCGGCCAGGCCATGCTCGGCAAGGGCTGGATGATGCTGATGAACTGCCTGTCGGTCGGGCGCTCGATTTCCCTGCCGGCGGTGGGCACCGGCGCTGCGAAGTTCACCAGCCTGGTGACGGGCCAGTACGCCCAGGTGCGCGAACAATTCAACGTACCGTTGTCGGCGTTCGAAGGTATCCAGGAGGCCATGGCGCGCATCGGCGGCAACGCCTGGTTGATGGATGCGGCACGCATGCTGACCGCCAACGCCGTGGACCTGGGGGAAAAACCTTCGGTGCTGTCGGCCATTCTCAAGTACCACCTGACCGAGCGTGGTCGCGAGTGCATCAGCCACGCCATGGACGTACATGGCGGCAAGGGCATCATCATGGGCCCGAACAATTACCTGGGGCGCAGTTGGCAAGGTGCGCCAATCTTCATCACGGTCGAAGGCGCGAACATTCTGTCGCGCAACCTGATGATCTTCGGCCAGGGCGCCATTCGCTGCCATCCGTTCGTCCTCAAGGAAATGGCCCTGGCAACCCGTGAAGACAAGGACCAGGCGCTGGTCGAGTTCGATGCCTTGTTGCTCAAGCACATCGGTTTCGCCGTCAGCAACGCCGCCAGCACCCTGGTGCTCAACCTGGGCCTGGGGCATTTCGAGAGAGTCCCCGGCAATGCCTTGAGCCAGGGTTATTTTCGCGCCCTCAACCGGCAGGCCGCGGCCTTCGCGCTGCTGGCGGACTTGAGCATGATGCTGCTGGGCGGAGAGCTCAAACGCCGCGAACGCTTGTCGGCCCGCCTGGGCGACGTCTTGAGCAACCTGTACCTGGCGTCCGCCGCGCTCAAGCGTTATCACGACCTGGATTCGCCGGACCACATGACGCCGCTGTTCACCTGGGCCATGGAAGAAAGCCTCGGCCAGTCGGAACGTGCGCTGGATGAACTGCTGAGCAACTTCCCGAACCGGATACTGGGCTACCTGTTGCGCCTGGTGGTGTTCCCCTTCGGTCGGCGTCACAAGGGCCCGAGCGACAAGCTCGACGCCGAGGTGGCCGCGGTCATCGGCCGGCCCAAGGGTGACCCGACTCTGGAAGAGTTGCTGCAGGGTTGCTATCGCCCGCAATCGACCGACGATCCGGTGGGCGCCTTGCAACACGCCGCCGACCTGCTGGCGGCCGCCCATCCGCTGCACAAGAAACTGCACGGTGCGCTCAAGCAGGGTCAGCTCAATCCGGCCCCTGGCGAACCCCTCATCGATGCGGCCCTGGAGGCCGGCGTGCTGCAAGCCGGTGAAGCGCAGACCTTGCGCGCGGCCGAGGCGGCGCGGCGCAACGTCATCGACGTGGATGATTTCGACAAGGCCGAACTGACGCTGGCGCCAGACAAGGTCCGTTGATCCTGATGGCCAGGTACGCCGACACCTAGAGCTCTTCACCTATAGCTCTTCACCTACAAAAGCAGGCGCAAGGGCTTTATACTCCTGCGCCCGTTTTGCTCTTGAGGACTTATCTCGTGTCCAATGTCGTTGCCGATCACCTTGTCTTGCTTGACCACTTGCGCAGCATCCTGGTCGCCGTGGGTGAGGCCGAACAGGTGCCCGAAGAAAGCCACGCCTTGTTCCTGGAACGCTTCGACGAGTTGCGCGCGCAATTGCCCGTCGACCCGATCGAAAGCCAGTACCTGGGCCAGGACCTCCTGTGCCAAGTGATCGTCCGTTACCCACAGATCGCCCACCTGGTGCCTCGCGACCTGCTCTGGTACTTCGCCGGTGACTGCCTGCACTACATGCCTGACGAAGAAATCGCCCTGTACCAGGCCCTGGAAGAACGTCGTTTCGAAGCCGAGCAAAACGACGAGCCTTTCGACTGGAACCAGGAAAAGCAACTGCTGGCGATGTCGGACCAGGACAGCAAGCACTGATTGCGATCCGTCATGCAAAAGGCCCGCACGGTTAAACCGGCGGGCCTTTTTTTAGCCTTGCCCAAGTGTGTTGCCTGGACGGGCCTCATCGCGAGCAAGCTCGCTCCCACAGAAGGTCATGATCAACCGCAGTCAGTGTGGGAGCGAGCTTGCTCGCGATGAGGCCCGTCAGAACAACCCATCACTTTCCGGCAACTCGTAGTGCGCCGCGACCCTGCTGGAACGCCCCCCTCCCCCCACCTTGTTCAAGGTCGGCTCCTTCGCCAGGCACTCCACCAGATAATCAATGAACACCCGCAGCTTCGGCGGCAGGTAGCGGGTCGGCGAATGCAGCAACCACAAGCCACCATGGTACGAAGCGAGGAACGTCCAGTCGGCCAACACTTGCACGATCAATCCCTGCTCCAAGGCGTGACGGGCGGTGAAATACGGCAGGCTACCGATGCCGATGTGCTGCAAGACCGCCCCCAACCGCACCCCCGTATGATTAGCCGCGTAGCGTCCGCGCACGCCTACGGTGACCGACTTGCTGCCTTTCTTGAATTTCCAACGCGCGTCATTGGGCGTTTCGCCCAAGTAAATGCAACTGTGCTCCAGCAAATCGTGGGGATGCGTGGGAACACCGTGCTCCGCCAGGTATTGCGGCGTGGCGCAGAGCAGGTGGTCAATGGTCAGCAACTGGCGCCCCACCAGCCCGGCCGATGGTTGATCGGTAATCCGGATGGCCAGGTCGACGTGATCATCGATCAGGTCGACCTGCCGATCCTCCAGGAACAACTCCACATCGACCTTCGGATAACGGCGCAAGAATTCAGGCATGTGTGGATGAATCACGAAACGCCCCACGGCCTTGGGCACGCTGACGCGGATGCGCCCTTCCGCTTCCTGGGTGAACTGGCCGCTGATCTCCATCACCGACCGAGCGGCGGCGACCATCTCCTGGCAGCGCTTGAACACCTCTTCTCCGCCATCGCTCAAACGCAACTTGCGGGTGGTGCGCTGCAGCAGTCGGGTCGCCAGGGCTTTCTCCAGGCGAGAAATGCTGCGGCTGATGGCCGAAGGCGACGAGCCTGACTGGCGGGCCGCTTCGGAAAAGCTGCCGCTCTCCACAACCTTGACGAAGACCGCCATTTCGGCGAGCAACGGCAACGGTAGATTTGTGCTCATGGTGCAACAGTCCTTTGAAATTTGAACGGATTATCACCCTTTTACACGCTACCTATAATCCCGTCACAATTTCTGATGTGGGTATGGACCATGACGCTTCGCCTTTTTTTCCATAGCGATGACCTCAAGGCCAATGTGGAAGTCCTGGACTGCAGCCCCAGGAAAACGAATTCACCGTGGTGCTGCGCGCCACCCTGTTCCACCCCCAGGGCGGCGGCCAGCCCTGCGACACCGGATGGATCGGCGACAGCCAAGTACTGCGCGTCGTTCAGGACGGACAACAGATCATTCATTACGTCGACCGCCCAGTGACCCCGGGCATGGCCGCGATCCGCGTGGATGAGCAGCGGCGGCGGCTGAATTCACGCCTGCATTCGGCCGGGCACCTGATCGGCCATTTCGCCGAAAGCCGTGGCTGGAAGCCGATCAAGGCCCACCACTGGCCCGGCGAAAGCCGCGTGCAGTTCCAGCCTGGGGAACATCCCGAGGAGCTGGACACATCGATCATCCAGCAGGGCATCGATGCATGGATCGCCGAGGACTTGCCTCGCCTGATCGCACTTCGCCAAGGCACCCGGGAAGTCGGTTTCGGTGAGCTGACGGCTTACGGCTGCGGCGGCACCCATGTGCGACGGCTGCAGGAACTGGGAGCCGTCACCATCGCCTCGCTTTCGCAAAAGAAAGGCACGTTGTCGGTGCATTACCACGTGGCCTGATACCCGCCACCCTTGCGACCAGGAACCGCTCGCAGGCCCCACCCCCTATTCAGACGGACCTGTCTCATGATGCTTGATGTCGAGCACCTCGATCAGTGGTGCATCAAGAAACTGATAGATGGCGAAGTGCTCGCCGTGCGCTTGAAAAACTTCCTGTCGCAATCGTTGGCCATTGAAATTGGCAACAAGATCCTTGCCCCCGGTTTCGAAGGTTATATCAACGCCCCCAGCATCGGGCGCATCGGCATGGCCTTCTACGAAGCCGAGAATCAGCCGCCACTGATCGAGGACTACTTCAGCCAGGCCGGTCGCAATATCGTCGAGCTGCGCAACCGCTGTGCCCCCTACTCCTCGCCGGTCGACACGTTGCGCTGCATGCTCGACGAAACCTGGCCGGCGGGAGCACACCTGGAAAGCCTTTATGGCCGGAAGATGTACGTAGGCCTGTCTCGCGTGGTGAAACCCGGCGTGTGCTTCCTGGCCCATCACGATATTTTCGCCAAGGATGCACCCGACAGTTTTCAGGCCCACAGCCTGCAAGCCCAGCTCGCCTGCAACGTCTACCTCAACATGCCCTCTGAAGGTGGCGCGCTGCAAATGTGGGATAAGCATGTCTCGCCAGACCTGTTCGATGAAATGCGCGGCGACAGCTACGGCATCGACCCCGCCTTACTCGGCCGCCCGACCCTGGAAGTACGACCGCAACCCGGCGACTTCATCATGTTCAATTCGCAATGCATGCATTCGGTCAGCCCCGGTGTGGCCGCCCCACGCCTGAGCCTTTCTTTTTTTGTCGGTTATCGCGGCGACTCCTCGCCCCTGACCTTTTGGAGCTGAAATGCTATCCAACTACCTTGGTGAATTCCTGACCCTGGCCACCCTGCACTTTCTGGCGGTGGTCGCGCCCGGTCCCGATTTCGCCGTGACGATTCGCCAGAGCGTTCGCTTCGGCCGATGGGTCGGTATCTGCACTGCACTGGGCATCGGTGCCGGCATCTCGGTGCATGTCCTCTACACCTTGCTCGGCGTCGGCGCGCTGATGCACACCACTGCGTGGTTACTGACCGCCGCCAAGGTCGTGGGCGGCGCCTACATTCTCTACTTGGGCATCAGCCTGCTGCGCAGCCAACCCAAGTCCTCCCTTGAAAAAGAACAGAACAACGAACAGGCCGCTACCGGGCAAACGCCCTTCAAGGCCTTTGTCACCGGTTTCCTGACCAACGCCACCAACCCCAAGGCCACGCTGTTTTTCCTGGCGATCTTCACCACCTTGATCAGTGCGACGACACCGCTGCAGATCCAGGCGTTGTATGGGCTCTGGATGTGCATGGTGAATGCGTTGTGGTTTGTGGTCGTGGCGCTGTTTTTTTCCAGCGCCAAGGTGCGGGAAGTCTTCATGCGCATGGGCCACTGGTTCGAGCGGACCATGGGGGTGGTGCTGATTCTTTTTGCCGGACGGCTGATCCTTTCCATGTGAACTCGTCAACCGAAAACCGCACAAAAAGACATATTATTGACGCGCGTTTGATTGGTTTTTCCTTCCGTCAGCTTTTAGTCATTTTTTTGTCCTGGAGCGTGGCGCTTTGCCATGCTTGAACTAACGTGAAACAGAAGCGAGGACGGGGCCGGTAAAAAGTGCCTCAAGCGACCTGATCGATACTGTCACTGCCTCGACAATTCCCGGATGTTCCGGGACTCAGAAGAGTTGTTCGCAAGCTGCCTGTCGTTCAGTCGGGCCGGTGTAATGCGCCCGTTTGCTGGTAGCGACGAGGCCTGAAGCCGGCATTCATGAAAGGTCTGGCGAGTTGGAAAGGGGTAGCCCGGGCCTCTTAAGTGATCCGAGGCAATGGTAAGCCTAGGGATGGCCTCTTATTGAGGATCACTTCATGACCCAGCGCACCGCCCCCGTTTTAAAACATTTCATCCATGGTCTGTTCTGGATGGGCCTTGGCCTGGACGCGGCTCAGGCCGCAGCGGCAAATTGTTCGCAACTGGACAATTTGCCAGCGACCTTCGAGGTCGGCCAAGGGCTCCAGAGCGAACTGCGTATCCTCGCACCCGTGACGAAATTGGCTGTCGGCGACCCGAAAATTGCCGATGTGCAACCCAGTGGCAGCGATGCCTTCATCCTCACGGGCCTGGCGCCCGGCGCCACCAGCCTGATGGTCTGGACCGACTGTTCGAAAATACCGCGCCAGAGCATGGTCTTTGTCAAAGGCCGCGCCACTGAGGCGCTGACGAGCGCCGCGAGCATACCTTCCGAAGACCCGATGCTGCTCGCTCAGGTACAGACCGACATCCGTTTCGTTGAAGTCAGCCGGACCAAGCTCAAGGAAGCCTCGACGTCGATTTTCGGCAGCCGTGGCAATTTCCTGTTCGGCTCGCCGAGGACCTTGCCCACCATCGGCGGTGTTGTCCGGCCTTCATTACCGGTCAATAACGACATGTTCAACCTGTCTTTCGCCACCGGTAAGACCCTGTTGATGATCAACGCCCTGGAAGGCAGCGGCTTTGCCTATACCCTGGCGCGGCCGAGCCTGGTGGCCCTCAGCGGGCAGAGCGCGAGTTTCCTGGCTGGCGGCGAAGTGCCGATCCCAGTACCCAGTGCCGGCAGCGACAATGTGTCCATCGAGTACAAGGAATTCGGTATTCGCCTGACCCTGACCCCCACCGTCATCGGCAAGAATCGCATCGCCTTGAAAGTGGCACCGGAAGTCAGTGAGCTGGATTTCACCAACGCGGTGAACATCGCAGGGACATTGGTGCCAGCCCTCACCGTGCGCCGTACCGATACCAGCATCGCCCTGGCCGATGGCGAAAGTTTCGTCATCAGTGGCCTGATCAGCACCCGTAACAGCTCCCAGGTGAACAAGTTTCCAGGGCTGGGCGACGTGCCGATTCTCGGCGCGTTCTTTCGTGACAACTCCATCAACCGCGAAGAGCGCGAGCTGCTGATGATCGTCACGCCGCACCTGGTCCAACCGTTGGCGGCCGACGCGCAACTGCCGACCTTGCCGGGTGAGCAACTGCGCAATTACGACCCGAATTTCTCCCACATGTACTTCTTCGAACATGGCGAGTTCGACAACCGCAGCGGGCTTTCCCAATGAACCGGCGCCTGGTGTGCAACGCATGTGACGGCCAACGGTTCGCCAAGGGGTATCCCATGAAAACAGTGATCGCATTAGCGGCGACCTTGATGCTTGCCGGTTGTGCCAGCAGCGGCGTGGTGGCTTCACGCACGGCCGATTGCGCCAGGCCCGGAGCCGACCAGGAACTGGCCTTGAACATGGCCGAAGACATGGCCAACGAGGGCCGTTTATACGCCAGCCTGGCGAACCTCGAACGCTTGCCCGAAGACTTGGTCCAGGTCCGCCTGCGCAAGGCTCGGGTCCTGCGCCTGATGGGCCGCAACGAGGCCGAACCGCTGTACAAAAGCCTGCTGGGGACATGCCTGGCCGCTGACGGTGAACATGGCCTGGGTCAGTTGGCGGCGGCCAAGAATGACAATGCGGCCGCGACGCAGTACCTCGAACACGCCGCGAAAATGGCCCCGACCGAAGGCAAGATCCGCAATGACCTGGGGGTTGTCTACCTCAATCAACGGCGCATTTCAGAAGCCCGCTTCGAGTTCATGACCGCCATGGAGCTCCAGCAGTCCGACACCCTGGCCGCGTTCAACATGGTGACCCTGCTGATTTACCAGGACAACTGGAAGCAGGCCGCCGAGCTCGCGAACATGGCCAAGCTCAGCCCCCAGCAAGTGGCAGATGCCCAAGCCCGTGCGGAAAAAATCAGGGGTTCGGCCACTCAGGCAGCGACGTCACCCGCCAACCGCCTGACCGAGGTCGTCGATGCTTCAACCGGCGCGGTCAAGTAGAGCGTTACGAGGAGTTCAAGAAATGATGACCAAACAATTGATGATCGTGTGCATGGTGAGCCTGTCCACCGCCGCCTGGGCCATTGAGCCAGGCCCCTCCTCGGCCGCACAGCAAGGCACCGAGAGCTGGATGCAACTGCAGATTCGCGGCGTGGTGGCCTCCACCAACCTGCAAACCGCCTCGGCCGCCGAACGCGAGATGGCCATGCAGCGTTGGCTCAACAGCTTCAACTATCCGATCCCGGAGTTCTTTGACCAGGACTCGGGTGGGGAGATCACCAGCAGCAAATGAAACACGCGGCAAACGAAAGACCACAGTCTCCGGGAGTGCCTGCATCGGATCGAATGCAGGCACTCCCGGAGACTGTGGTCTCTTGGTTTGAGCGGTCGACAGAACACAGGAGTAAACCTGTGGGAGCTTGCTCGCGATGGCAGGCTGACAGCCAACACCTTCATTGACTGACCCACCGCTATCGCGAGCAAGCTCGCTCCCACAATGGACCGGTGGTGAACACAAGACTCATGGACACCCACTTGTGGACTGTGCTGAACACAAGACTCATGCCCCCCAGGATCATTTGTGGGAGCGAGCTTGCTCGCGATGGCGGACCGACATTCAACACCGTCGTTGACTGTCAAACCACTATCGCGAGCAGGCTCGCTCCCACATTGGACTTGCGGCAGGGCATGGGTGGCCTACATATTCCCGAAGGCCCTGAATACGCCGATCATGGCCGGGCCGATGGCGACCAGGAAGAAGCTCGGCCACAGGCAGAAGATCAGTGGGAAGATCAGCTTGGTGCCGATCTTGGCGCCCATTTCTTCCGCCGCCTGGGTACGCCGGTCGCGAAACTCATCGGCGTAGATCCGCAGGGTATCGGCCACGCTGGTGCCGAAACGGATACTTTGCGCCAGCAGGCTGACCAGGCCCTGGATATCCTCCAGGCCGGTGCGCACGGCCAGTTGCTTGAGCGCCTCGGTACTGGTGATGCCCGCCCGGATCTGCGCATTGACCAACGCCAGTTCCTCGGCCAGCTCAACCTGGCTGACCGACATCTCTTCAGCCACCCGTTCAATCGTCGTGGGCAGGGCCAGGCCCGACTCGACACAGACCACCATCAGGTCCAGTGCATCCGGGAACGCCGCGCGCAACCGGCCTTGACGCGCCTGCTTGCGTTTGCCGACGTAGATCGCCGGCAGCAACCAGCCGATGCCCGCCACCAGGGTCACCGCCAGCAGGCCGATGGCCACTGAAACCTTGATCATCGGCAGCAGCAACAACGCTACGCCGACCATCGACAACGGCAACATCAAGCGCACGGCCCAATACATCTGCACCGCCGAGGCAGACCGATAACCGGCGTGGGTCAGCAAGGTCTGGGTGGCGGACGTGTGGGCCTGGTCGGTGGAAGCAAAACGCTGGCCTACCCGCTCCAACAGCAGTTGCAGGTTACTGGGCGCCTCCTGCCCCACCGTGCTGCCAGCGTAACCGCGCTTGATCAGCGCCAGACGCCGCTGCACCGGATCCTGCAGGCCCAGCATCAATAGCAGGAGCGCGACGACCGCCAGCACCGTGCTGAGACCAACCGCAGCGATGAACAACAGCCGTGCCAGTTCTTCGTTACCGGTCAACCGACTCAACAATCCGAGCAAAAAGTCCATGACTGAAACCTCTCGGCGCAACAGCGCTTAAACCTGGATCCGGATGATCTTTCTTATCCAGAAAATCCCGATCAACATGGCGCAGAACGCGCCGATGATCAGCTTGTGCCCTATGGGGTCATTGATCAGCACGGGCATGTAGCTGGGGCTGGTGAGCACGATGGCGATCGCCAGCACGAACGGGATCGCCACCAGCACCCACGCCGACATGCGCCCCTCCGCCGACAACGTCTTGATCTTGCGCTGGAACCGGAAACGCCCGCGAATCAGCCGACTCAGGCGCTCCAGCACTTCGGTCAGGTTGCCGCCGGTCTCGCGGTGGATGAGGATCGAGGTCACCAGCATCATCACCGTCATGCTCGGCATCCGCTCCAGCAGCCCGAGCATGGCCCGGCGCACGTCGTTGCCATAGTTGATGTCGGAAAACGTCATGCCGAATTCCTGGGCGACCGGCCCCTTGTGCTCCTCGGCGACCAGACGCAGGGTTTCATTGAATGGGTGCCCGGCGCGCAAGGCCCGGCACATGGCGTCCAGCGCATCCGGCAAACCTTCCTCGAACGCGGCGAAGCGCTTGTTGCGGTCACGCAGGATTTTCAACACCGGCGCCCAGGTCAGTGCAAACGCCGCCAGCAGCGCCATCCACCAGACCGGCGAGACCATCAGCACCAAGGCTCCGGCCGCCGCCCCCAGGACCAGACCGAGCAGCATGACCCGATAAGCCCGGTATTCATGGCCGGCCTGCTCGATCAGTTGCGTCAGGTTGGCCATGAACGGCAGTTGTTCCAGGCGGGCTTCCAGGGGTGACAGGCGCGTCAGGTATTTTTGCCGCAACACGGTTTGCATGTTGGGCAAGTGGTTGGCCTTCTCCAGCACATGCAGGCGCCCGCGAATACGCTTGCGCATCTTGCCGGCTTCGCCGAACACCGGCACCACCACGCCCTGGGACAGCAGGAACACGGCGATGAACACCATGCCAAGGAAAATCAGGATGAACTCGCTGGGGATCTTGTTCATGACGTGCGGCCCTCCATCCACTCAGGGCGAAACAAGGTCAGCGGCAACTCGATGCCGCGCTTGGCCAGCACATCGCGGAAGGCCGGGATCATGCCGCTGGGCCGATATTCCCCCAGCACCTCGCCGTGCTCGCCGATGCCCTGGCGCACGAAGGAGAAAATTTCGGTCATGGTAATGACCTCCCCTTCCATCCCGTTGATCTCCTGCATGCTCACCACGCGTCGCTTGCCGTCTTCTTGACGCTCCAGTTGGATCACCACATCGATGGCCGAGGCAATTTGTTGACGCATGGCCTTGATCGGAAATGTCGCCCCGGTCATCGACACCATGTTCTCGATTCGCCCCAGCGCATCCCGTGCGGTGTTGGCGTGAATGGTGGTCAGCGAACCGTCGTGGCCGGTGTTCATCGCCGTGAGCATGTCCATCGCCTCGGCACCACGCACCTCACCGATGACAATCCGGTCCGGGCGCATGCGCAGGCTGTTTCGCACCAATTCCCGCTGGCTCACCTCGCCACGCCCCTCGATGTTCGACGGCCGGGTTTCCAGGCGTACCACGTGGGGCTGTTGCAGTTGCAGCTCGGCCGAATCCTCGATGGTGACGATGCGCTCGTTGTGGGGGATGAAACTGGAAAGCACGTTGAGCATGGTGGTCTTGCCGCTGCCGGTCCCGCCGGAGATCAGCACGTTCAGGCGCCCGCGCACAATAGCCTTGAGCAGCAAGGCAATGGCCGGGGTCATGGTGCCGACCTGGATCAGGCTGTCGGTGTTGAGCAGGTCCACGGCGAAGCGCCGGATCGACATGCTCGGACCGTCGATGGCCAGGGGTGGGATGATCGCGTTGACCCGCGAACCGTCCTTGAGCCGGGCGTCCACCAACGGCGAAGACTCGTCGATACGGCGTCCCAGGCTGGACACGATGCGGTCGATGATGTTCAGCAAATGCTGGTCGTCGCGAAACCGCACGTCGGTGCGTTGCAGCTTGCCGAAGCGCTCGACATAGACCGAGGCAAACCCGTTGACCAGGATGTCGGACACGCTATGGTCGGCCAACAGCGGTTCCAGCGGCCCGAGACCGAGCACTTCGTCGGTGATCTGCTTGATGATCAATTGCCGGCTGACGGTACTCACTGGCGCCGAATGTTCCTCGAGCAGGCGCTGGCAGATATCGCGGATCTGCCGCGTGGCCTCGACTTGTTCGAGGGCATCGAGCAACGACAGGTCCATGACCTTGAGCAGTTGCTGGTAGATCTTTTCCCGCCATTCGGCCTCCACCGGGGTGACCTGGCTGCGGGTTTCATACAGCACGTCGGGGATGGCCTGCTCCCAGGCCATCAAGGCATCCGTCGGGTCCGGCAAGCCGTCGCCGGGCTGGGCGCCTGCGGTGGCGCCAGGTTTGGCGGGCTGTTTGCGCAAGCGGTTACGAAAGTCGCTGATCATGGGTCATCCCCCGAAAAAACGGTTGAAGGCACGTTTAAGCAGGCCCTTGTCCGTGGCCATCTGGTGACCGACCAGGTCTTCGGTCAAATCGCGCAAGGCAACGGTGATGGCCGCCTTCGGCGCATGCAGCCCCAACGGCACGCCAGTGTTCTGACTCTGGCTGACCAGGTTGAAGTCATTGGGCAATTTCGACAGGTTCACGCAGCGCAGGGCCTCGCCGATGTCCTTGAGGCTGACGGCGGCGTTTTTGTCATAGCGGTTGATCACGATCTGCAACTGCTCCCCGCGCACGCCCAGGTCTTCGCGAAGGATCCGCACCAGGGCGCTGGCATCGCGCAGGTGGCTGACGCTCTGTTGCACCACCACGTACACCCGGTCCACCTGTTCCAGTACCGAACCGGTGAGGTGATCGATCTGCCGCGGCAGGTCCACCACCACCCAGTCATAACTGGCGCGGGCCAGTTGCAGCAGGGCGTCGAGCTGTTCGGGTTGGGCATCCTGGGGCAGGCACAACTCACCGGCCCGGCCTCCCAGGACGTGCAGGGTCGGGCTGAAGTGGCTGCAAAAACCCCGCAGCGCGACACTGTCCATCTCATCGATCTGCTGCAGCACTTCCAGATGGCTGTGGGACTGGGCCACGTCCAGGTAATGGGTCACGCTGCCAAATTGCAGGTCCATGTCCAGCAACAGCGTATTGCCTGCCCGGGCGCTGAGCTGCTGGGCCAGGTTGCACGCCACCAGGGTTCCGCCCGAGCCGCCCTTGGCACTGATCACCGCGACCAGCTTCCCTTCGTTGCCGTTGCCGAGACGGACTTCCGCCACCAGGCGATTCAGCGCCGCCACCAACTCCGTATCGGCGACGGGTTCGGGCAGCACATCCCGGGCACCGGCCTGCATCGCCAGGCGCATGCCCTCCTGCTCGCCCAAGGGACCGCACACCAGCATCGGCGGACGTTCATGGGCGGGCCGTTGCAGCAACGCCGACAGTTCTTCGCGCCACAGATGGCTGACGCGCAACAGCAGCAGGTCGGGCATGCGGTCCAGGCCGTAGAGCGGATCGACATGGCCGTTGCTGACCAGGCGCGTGCTCACCTCAAGGCCAGGCATGCGCTGGCAGACGCATTGCAGGTCGCGCAGGGACGTAGCATCGCGACTGCTGATCAGTATCCGCAGCCCGGCTCTGCCAGCGGTGGTCGAAAGCGGATTTTCCCTGGTGTTCAGCATGGTGTGATCTCCCCGGAATCGGAATGACGCCCAAGGCTTTCGCGTGGCAAGGTTGCCCTGAACGTGGGCAAGGTAATGGGCACGCCCAAGCCGGGAATGAACAGGTTGAAAACAAAGTTCTGCACGCTCAGCCGGACATAGCGAATGGCTCGAAAGCCGGTGGCACCGGACGTGTCGGTAGGGTTCGCTACCACGGCACCGTTGACATCCAGGTAGGTCAGCGCCAGGTTCGAGGTCGCCAGGTTGCCGATCAGTTGGCTGGTGCCGGCGTCCGTCGCGGCGTTGAAGATGGCCCGGCGCAAGACCACCGGATCGCTGACATTGCACACCGCCGCCAGCCGCGCGCCACGGCGCGCCGCTTCATCCAGCGCATTGACCGTGAAGTACAGCCGGCCCATTTCCACCACGCCGAACAGCAGGATGAACACCAGCAAGCCCACGAAGGAAAACTCCACGATGTAAGTGCCGCGCATGTGCTTGTGATTCATCACAGCGCCCTCATGACAGTGGTCGCCACCAACTGGATGCCCAGTGGAATGGCATTGCCGAAAAAACCGGGGATCGAACCCGTGCAGTTGCCCGCGCCAATCACCGGGCAGAAGGTGTAGGTAATGGTGACGCGCACATGATCGCTGCCGTCGGCGGCGACCTGCACATTCGCCGTGGTCAAGCCTGACACCGCGGCGGTTCCCGTCGCGCTGGGCACGCCATACACCGCGACGTTTTTCGTCTGGGTCAGGAGCGTGCTGCCCAAGGCAACGGTGCCAAGGGTGGAGTTCCAGGCCTGGCTGGCGACGAAGCGGTCGGCATCGCGGCTGGCCTGCAACAGCACGTTGTACTGGTAGAGCATGCGGCCGAACTCGCCGAAGGCCAGCAGCAACAACAGCAACAACGGCAGCACCAGGGTGAACTCCACCAGCGCCACGCCTTGTTGGGCTTGCGCGGGTTTGAACTGAGAAAGTCCCATGACGCCTCCTACGAGTCGGTGCTCGGAGTGCCGCTGCCGTTGAGATAGGTTTTGTAGAGTTGGATGATCTGCGGGCCGGCATCGCTGGACGGCGTGGGGCCGGGTACGTTATCGCCCTCGCACTCCTTGACGAACTGGCCGAAGACCAGCGAGTCCGAGCCCCCGCCATCCACCGGCTGCACAACGAAATAGCAGCCGAACCCCAGGACCGGAATCGAGGTGGAACCGCCCTGCTTGCCGGTGCAATTGCCAATCACGATCTTCAGCATCCGGCGCTCGAAAACCCCGTTGCTTTGGCAGCCGCTGGCGCCCCCCGCCACACAGGCGGCGACCTTGGCCCGCCAGTCGTTGTAGTCCTGTATCGCCTCGCCGCCCGCCGACAGATCGCCGTTGCTCGAAGTGACGGCTTTGCCTTTGTATTGCGCCTGGGAGAGCGCATCGTTGTAGGTCATCGCCGGGGTGCTCGACGCCGTGACCAGGTCCGGTGGGTAGTCCGAAGAACTGACCGGACCGTTGTAGATACCGAAGCGCGTGTTCAAGCCTTGGGAAGTAGGGCCGGCTTTATTGCCCGGCGCCGTCTGGACGTTGCTCCCGACACTGCGGCAAACCGAGCCACCGCCGGCCAGGTCCTCCCGGACCGCACTGCCGCCCGAGCCGAAATCCAGCAATTGGAAATTGCCCGGCCCAATGGGCGATGTGTTTCCCGCCGCCGTTTTCAAGACCTCCAGGTCGCCAAATCGATACCCCCAGAAGTTTCCGGCGCCAGGGTTGTATTGAGTGGGATCGCCACACACCATCAACGGCGCCAGGTCACAAGGCGAGGTGGGGCTGGGACCTGCCGTCGCAATCGCCGCCACGCGCTTGTTGCCCAAGCCGGCGCTGCCCATCGTTTGCACGAAACTCCAGAAAAACCCGTTCAATTGATAACTGGACACCGACACCCGCACGTATTTGGCATCGGCAGGCCCGGGATAGGAGAACGGGCCGTAGACGCTGCTGGACAGTTCCACCACGGCAAACGCGCCCGGGTTGCCGGCGACCGCGGTGGCCAGCTCGGTGTTGCCTGAGGCGTTGGCATTTCTGTTCAGCGTGTCCAGGGCCGCCGCGCGGGTGCTGCTGGCCATGTTGATGCCGCCACTCACCTGGCTCAGGGTCTTGGCCCCGCCCAAGGCCGCGGCATCCACCGCATTTTGCAGGCGCGTCTTGTTCAGCAGCATGTGCCCGCCATCCAGGGCCAAGGCCGCCATCATGGAAATCGCTACCAGCGCGATCACCATCAGTACACTCACCGCCCCTCCCTGGCGCCGGATATTGGCATTCATCATCGAGCCCTCATCTACAACGTCTGGGGATCGGCATCGCCACGGCCCGGACGGGCCTGGCATGGAGGCGTCATTCAGCGGACATTGATCACGCTGCTTTCAACGCCGCGGATCAGCGTGATCGCCCCGCCTTGCGGCTTGGCACTGCGCTGTACCACAGGTTTTGGCACCGGGGCGGCCATCGCCATGACCGGTGCAGGGACTGGCGGCGCAACGGCCACGGCCTTCTTCTCCAGGTTCAATGGGTTACGCAAGGCCAATTGCAGCTTGCCTTCGGTTTGCGCTGTGACCAGCGCTTCGGCTTCAGTGGCCGACATTTCCAGGGTCACGGCCCGCACCACCACCGGCTGGGTCTTGTCGGTGCCCGCCGTCTGGTCCACCGCCAGCACCCGCAGGTTTTCCAGGATGGTCCGGGACGTGGCGCTGTTGCTGCCGGCGCTGGTGGTCTTGGTCGCCAATACATCGACCCGGTTGCCCGGCAAGAGAAAGCCACCTACGCCGACCACATCATCCACACGGACCGAAATGGCGCGTTTGTCCGGCGCGATCAGCGAAGCCAGGGTGCTGCCGCCCAAGTGCTCACTCAGACGCGCGCCTCGCACGATGTCGCCACGCAGGATGTCGAAGGTGGCGATCTTGCCCACGGCCTGTTCGCTGGCATCGAAAGCGTCGTCCGGGATCGTGTCCATGGGCATGCGCACCGTGGTGACTTGCTGGGCCTCGACCATTTGCCCGAAGGGGATTTCCACCGTGGCGACCACCACGCTTCGCAGATGATCATCGGGGGACGCGTTGAGTCGTGCGCTCAGCCAGGCGTCAGCCATCCATGCGGCACCAAGGCCCATTACCAGGGAAACGCCTATCAGCGGAAGCGTACGAGAGCTCATGTCGGTATCTCCAGATCAAAGGAAGTCGAGCTGAACGAAGTAGTTGTGCCAGGCCCATTCCAGCTCTTGCGGCAACAGGGGGCCGGAGCCGCCCAGGTAACGCTGGCGATCGAGCGCCATGTTCAACAGGTCACGGGGATGGCAAGGCACCAGCGGCATGCCTTCGCTTGCATACAACCGCTGCAGGACATGGCGCACCAACAGCGGGTCATACGGGATGCCCAGGCGCTCGCACTCCTGGCGCCAGATGCGTTCGTAATCCTCGGGCTTGAGGTAGCCGAACTGCACTTTGTAGCCAATGCGCCGCAGGAAGGCCTCGTCGGCCAGTTCGAGGGGATTGAGGTTGGTGGAAAACACCAGCACCAGGTCGAACGGCAGCTCGCAATGCCGACCGCCGCCCAGATTGATGAAATCGCGCTTCTCCTCCATGGGCACGATCCAGCGATTGAGCAACTCCGCAGGGGCCATGCGCTGGCGTCCCATGTCATCGATGATGAACAGGCCGTTGCTGGCCTTGAGCTGCAGCGCCGCCTGGTATTGCCGGGTGAACGGGTCGTAGCGCACGTCCAACTGCTCCATGCTCAACTCGCCGCCGGTGATGACGATCGGGCGTTTGCAGCACAGCAGCCGGCGGTCGATGCCTTCATTGAGCATCAAGTTATTCGCTTGGCCATTGTCGTCCAGGCGCTGGTGCACCTGCGGGTCGTAGATCTCGATCACCGACTCGTTGATGACGATGGCATGGGGCACCCAGATGGCCTCGGCGAACAGCCGGATCAATCGGCTGCTGACATAGGTCTTACCCGTGCCCGCCGGCCCGTAGATCATGATCGCCCGCCCGGAATTCAGGGCGACGCCCAACTGGTCGAGCATGCCTTGGCTCAGCACCAGGCCGGCCAAGGCCTGGCCCATGTCCTTGGCGGTGATGCGGCCGTGGTGGATGGTCTGGATCTTGATCAGCGAGCGATACGTGCTCACCGGGAACGGTGCCGCGCCGATGTAGCCACTGCGGGCCAGGGCATCACGGGCCGAACTGCGGCCGCGCTCGGTGAGGCCATAACGCAGCGTCTGTCCACTGGTTTGCCCCAATTGGCCCAGCACTTCGACACGACCGTCCTTGCGCAGGAACGCCAGGACTTCCTCCAACACCGCGCCGGTCAGGGCCAGGCGCTCGACCAGCCGCGACATGTCCAGCACACCGGCGTCGTGCAGATGCTTGCACACCAGCTCCCCCAGGAAACTGTCGGTCAGGCCTGTGTCGCGAATGGTGCATGGCTGGGGTGCCAGGCGTTGCACCGCTTCCCGTTCGCTGGGGTAGGCATCGCTATCGTTGATGACGTGCATGACTAGACTCCCCAGCCGCCGGCAACCAATTGCCAGTAAACGCTGTTCAAAGTGCCGATCAGGATCGCGATCGAATAGGGAAAGGGTTTGCCCGCCGCTTCATCCGCAGTCGGCGCCAGATAGGCCTGGGCTCGTACAATCAACCAGTAGCGTCCCAGGGTCTGGAGCAGTTGGCCGCGGGCCAGGACGATCAGGAAACCGCACACACCGCCGGCGATCAGGCTGAACAGCGCCGCCCACAGTGCGTAATGAAAAGGCAGGAAGCTGCCGACCATGGTCATCAGCTTGACGTCGCCGGCGGCCATGCCCCCGACGGCGTACATGGGCAGGAACAGCGCGAAACAGATCAGCATGCCCGACAGGCTGTCGCCCAGGCCACCGATCCCGCCGGTATACACCTGGCCGGCCAATCCCAGGGCAAGGCCCAACAGGACCAATGTGTTGGGGATGCGGTGGCGAAGCAGATCGCTCACCACCGCCACACCCAGCAGTCCCAGCAGCAGGACCGTCGACACCAGCAGTTCCATGGACATGATGTGTCTCCCTGGGGTGATTTTCGTTAGCAGGCGACGTTGCTATTGACGACCTGGCACAGCGCCCGGATCTTGGTGTCCACGGCGCCGCCCAGAAGGACGAAGGCCGCCGCTACCAACACCGTGATCAAGCCACCCGCCACCGCGTATTCAACGATGGTCAGGCCGTCTTCATCTCGGGCGAACTTGCTGATCGAAGTGCTTATTGTCTGGAGAGTCATTTCATGAACCTCACGCGGGTCAGAAGTACTGTTACCAACTTGATGGGAGGGGACAGCGCGAAGTCCATTTGATTGATTCGTTGTACTCACTGCAAAAGAGTCGCAAGCGGTTTTCCTTGAAAGTGACCGTGCCCCCTTCACTGCAAGTTGCCGCTGTCAGCAGGCAACGTTGCCGTTGACCGCCTGGCACAGCGCACGGATCTTGGTGTTCACGGCACCGCCCAGAAGCACGAACGCGGCGGCCACCAACACGGTGATCAACCCACCGGCCACGGCGTATTCCACAATGGTCAGGCCATCTTCATCTTTGGCGAACTTCAGCACCGAAGCCTTGATTGTTTGAAGAGTCATTTCGCACACCTCATCGGGTTGTTTTATCAAGGGCAGTACATTGCGAACTGCCTGATGCAACCCTAGTCAGCAGGTGGTCATCGCCGTTAGGAGGATTTTGCACATCGCTAGGATTTTTTTGCGCCGGACAGGAAAGGCGCCGGGGCGGGAAATCCAGCCTGGGCAACGCGAACGGGCGTCCCATGACGACGGATGGCGCTAAACGATCGGACTTTTATAAAAATTTATTCGGCGAAATGATGGCACAGTGGCAATACTGCTAGCTAAAGGGCAGCAAGCACCTGTGGGTAGTCGTCCTATGGCGTCCAATCCGACTGCAAAGCCAACGCTGTTATGGGTCGATCTGACCCATGATCGGTCCACCCCGGAACTCGTCTCCCTGTTCCAGGACACGTGCGACTGCACACTGGCAAAAAACGCCATGCTGCCCAGCGCGGAACAGGTCGACATGATCTGCATCCATTTCGATCGCCCGGACACGCCGGGCCTGCGACGCCTGTTGGAGATCAAGCGAACCGCTCCTGGCACGCCCATCACTATGTTCACCGTGCAGCACTCCGAAGAGCTGGCGGTGTGGGCCATGCGCTCCAGCGTCTGGGAATACATGGTGCTGCCCTTGTCCGCCGCCGAGAGAAAGCGCTACCTCACGGCCGTGGTGCAACTGTGCGAGCTGCGCCGCAATGCCAATGGCCGAGCAAAGACCTCGCAGATCGACCACTCCCCGACCCTGCCGGACAGCATTCGCCTGACCTCCGGGCACCAGAAGCACCAGGCCCTCAGCCACATCATGCTGTACATCGACCAGCATTTTCGCGACAGCATCGATCAGCGCGACCTGGCCAAGCGTTGCGGCATGACGACGTTTCGTTTCAGCCGGGTGTTCAAGGAAGCCAATGGCCTCGGTTTCACCGACTACGTGCTGAACAAACGCATGAGCTTCGCCAAGGAGCTGCTCGATAACAGCCAGATGCCCATCACCAGCATCGGCTACGAGGCCGGCTTCAAGGACCCTTCCTACTTCGCTCGCGCCTTCAAGCAATACGCCAGTTGCACGCCCAGTGAATACCGTCTCGCGTACCAGATGCGCAACGCACATCCGGCACCGGAGCCACCGGATGAAGCCGCCCTGGAAGCGATTGAAAACCTGGTGCACAGCCTCGAGGGGTAAAAGGTTTTGTACCGTTATCGCCATCTTTCCATAAGCATTCCCACCCGTGCCAGGGCTAGACCGGACGCCCATGGCCGGGGAGCGACCTCGTCGATCGACTCCCCGCCCCTGCCCGACAGGCGCCCTGACTCACGGGGCGAGTTTTCTTCTCTCGATAGGAATGGACAGGACAATGCTGGTCCGCGTCTCACCGTACGCGTTGATTTTCGCAATAATGTCCTCGATCTCAGCCATGGACCTGGCGTAAATGCGGATCAGATAGGAGTCATTCCCCGTGATGTGCAGGCACTCGACGACTTCGGGTATGTCGGTGAGTGTCGCTATCAATTTGGCTTTCGCCGGCTTGAGGGTGGTGATGCCAACGACCGCCGATATGCCATATCCCAGCTTGGTTGGATCTAACTGAGCGCAATAGCCTTTGATGACCCCGGAGTCTTCCAGTTTGCGCAACCTGTCATTGGTGGCAGGAATAGAAAGCCCCGCGTGCTTGGAAAGCTCTGTGATGGAAATCCGACCACAGTCCTGTACCTTACCCAGGATTTTGACGTCTATACGATCCATGTGCGTTTTCCCCGGTTAAAAGTATAAATTTTAATGAAAAGCCCGCGTTTTTCATTAAAAAAAGCATGCACCAAAATAAAGCATGGCGCTAGTCTATTTCCAGCCTGAAAAGCCTGAAAAGAATCCGGGCAATCAACGGCCCTGTTCTTTAGCGTGACGCACTCATAATATTCTCTCCAGGGATGGTGTTCGCATGGAAGATGAAAAGAAAAAGTGTGAAAAAAAACCTCACCCGCTCGTTCAACACATTGGCACGCAAGTCCTAAGTCTCCGGCATTTCAAGAAAGATCAGTTACTGATGTACCTGATGGGTGTCGGTTTCTTTTCGTTGGGCGCCAAGTGCTTCATCATTAGTCAACTGGGTACTGACCCTTTAGATGTCCTGATCATCTCGATCGATAAAATACTCATGCTGGGCATGGGCGTTTGCTCGGCGATCGTATCGCTGTTTTTCCTGACATGGTGGGTGCTCTGGAACAAAAAATACCCACCGATAAGTCCCTTCATTACAACGACGTTGACTGGGCTGCTGATCGATCTCTGGTCGTGGCTGGGGCTCGGAGAGTACTTGATCGTCAGAATGAATGAGTACGCGCTATTGGCCTCGGGGCTGATGCTGTGTGCCTACTCCTCCGCCTTGATCATCATGAGCGGTATCGGCATCAGGATCATGGACCTGGTGGTATTGACCATGGTATCCAAATGGAACTGGTCGTTCACCAAAGCCAAAATGATTATTGAAATCGGCATCTTTTCCAGCGGTTGGCTTTTAGGCGGGCCCTTCGGTATCGGCACGATTGCATTTCTGCTGGTGATCGGCCCACTTATTCAACCGTTCATGAACATGAATGCCAAGCGCTTTGCACTTAAAAACTATGGATTGATGAGCGCTTCATCCGCTTACTAATAAATCTACAACTATGACTGCCCTGCAGGGCGGCAGGATCGTTTCGCCTCGATTTTTTTAAACCGATGCCAATGATGATAACTTCCGTGATGAGGAGTGAAAGATGGACACTACAAAAAATAAAAACTGGACCTTGGAAAGCAGCCCGGCAAAACTGGAAGAAATACTCCCCGGGGGCGCTGTGAAGTGTCATCTTTCCCCGCGCAACTGTGTGATCCAGGAAGGCAAGCTAGGTTTTTGCAAAGTGCGCGGAAACCGTGGGGGCAGGCTCGTTACATTGAACTACGGTAAAGGCGTCCACAGCACTGAGGAGACAATTGAAACCGAAGCCGTTTTCCACTTTGCCCCCGGGGAGAGAATCTTGTCCCTGGGTAATATCGGCTGCATGCTCAACTGCGGTTACTGTCATAACTGGAAGACATCGCAGGCCAAGTACGTCACCGACAAGGACGTTTACTACTACACCCCCGAGCAGGTGGTGGAAACCGCACTCAAACACGGCATACGCGTCATTTCCTGGACGTATAACGATCCCGTTGTCTGGCACGAATTCATCCTCGACACAGCGAAGCTGGCCAAGGAAGCGGGCCTGATCAACCTTTATAAATCGGCATTCTTCATCAGCGAAGAGGCCATTGATGAGTTATTGCCGGTCATCGATATTTTCTCGATTTCGCTGAAATCCATCTCCCCGGAATACTACCGCAAGGTCACCACCGGCTGGGTGGAGCCCGTCCTGGCGGGTATCAAGAAAGTCTATGACGCCGGCAAATATGTCGAGGTCAGCACCTTGATGGTGACCGACATCAGCGACGACGAGGAAACGGCCAGGAAAATCAGCCAGTGGGTCCTGGATGAACTGGGCCCGAACGTACCGCTGCACTTCGTCCGGTTTCACCCCGACTACAAGATGAGCAACAGCATCCGTACGCCTGTGGACAGGCTCCTGAAGGCTCGGGACGTTGCTCGGAGCATGGGCGTTGAGCACGTCTACCTGGGTAACGTGAATGACGTCGAAGGGACCAATACCAGTTGCAACCACTGTAACGCCCTGCTCGTCACCCGTTATGGCTTGAACGCCGAAATCATCGGGTTGGACAGCAAAGGATGCTGCTCTCAGTGCGGACATGATGCGCATTTCAAATTGCTGGGCGAACACCAGGCGAATGCCCCTGTCGAGTTGCGCGAGGACGCGTTGAGCGCCTACGAGAAGCGAAAGTTCGAGTGGCACGGAGACATTGTGTCGCTGCACGCCCAAGTGCTGAATACCGAAGACTTCGAACAGACCGTCTACCTGCGACGCAACTATACGGACGGGCACAACAGCGATTGGAAATCACTGACCTTGCGCCCCCATGAAAGCTATCGATTCATCGTTGCCAAGGCTCGCATCGATGAAACAGGCCCGGAGGTCTGGCTCCCCAACGGCGTGAATTCGAACCTTCATGAAGTGTTCGACAGGGCCCACTTCCCGACAGAGTCGATTGAAGAAATTGGTATTTCGCAAAATGACATCACCCCGACCGTGGGTTACGAGGGCAAGCAAAACATGTATGAACAGGTCATCAAACTGGTCAGCCAAGCATGAAAGTGTCTACTGAAATACTTCATATCAAGGTGGATGACCGGGACGCCCATCCTTCGGTAACGCCTATTTATCAGTGCAGCGCTTTCAACGCCGACTCGGCCTTCTTCTACTCGAGGAAAGCCAATCCCAACGTGACGGAATTGGAACAGGTCGTCGCGTCCCTGGAGGGCAGTGAGTATGCCCTGGCCTACAGCACCGGGATGAGCGCGATCTATATGGTGTTGGAACTGTTGAAACCGGGTGCTTCGCTGGTCATCAACAAATACATCTATGGCTGCTCCTATAAATTGTTCCAGCGCTATGCGGCACGTATCGGCGCACACCTGACGATTCTGGATCTCACCACGGCAGAGGGCCTGAAGGCCTTGCCGGCGAACGTCGACATGGTCATTTTCGAAACACCGACCAATCCCTTCCTGAAAGACATTGATATCCATGCGGTCAGCAGGGCCGTCAAGCAACACAACCCGCAGGCGCTGGTGGTCGTTGACAATACCTGGGCCACGCCGATATTCCAGAAGCCGTTGAATTTTGGCGCCGACATTTCCCTGTACAGCGCCACCAAATACTTCTCTGGACACAGTGATGTCATGGGCGGCCTGGTGCTGGTCGACAATGAGACGATTTACAACCGTCTCCTCGAGGGCCGCTTTTATTCAGGCACGATACTGACTCCCAATAGCGCCTGGTTACTGCGCAGAAGCATGCAGACGTTCAACCTGCGCATGGAAAAACACAGCCAGACGACAGCAAGCATGCTCAACTATCTGCGCGAGCTGCCGTTTATCGAGCATGTCTATTACCCACGCATCGATGGCCGGCAATTGACCGGTTATGGCGGCATTGTGTTCGTTGATATTCGGCCCGATCTGGTGCCCTTTTACAAAACGTTCACCCGCGCGCTCAAATGGTTTGGCACGGGCACCGGAATGGCCTGCGTGACCTCGATGGTCGCCCAGCCCTTCAGTGGCAGCCACGCCTCGATGACGGACCAGGAAAAAGCGGACATGGGCATCGAGAAAGGCCTGGTTCGATTGTGCTTTGGCCTGGAGGATCTGGAAGACCTCAAGGAGGACCTGCTCCAGGCATTCGAAACCATGGAAAGCAGGATCGATCAGCAAAGCTCACTCGATCCTGCCTAGCGTGTCATCACAAGCAACGAGCCTTCAGTGGCTCGTTGCTTTTTTTATGGAGAAGCGAAAGTGTCCAGCGCATTCGAGAACACGATATTCGAAGACCCCCTCCTGAACGTCATCCACCTTCTGAACTCCATCGCCCAGGAAAACCCGGAGGCCATTTCACTGGCCTCCGGTCGACCCGATGACCAGCAGTGCGACCCGTCGCTCATCGACAGGGGCCTGGCCCAATACAAACGTCACGTTGCCGGTACTGGGCAGTCACTGGCGACGCTGCTTTGCCAATATGGAAAAACCTCGGGAATCATCAATGAAACAATCGCCACCTATCTGCAGGTGGATGAAGGGATAACCGTCTCCAACCCTGAAAGCATCGTGGTGTGCCTGGGGTTTCAGGAAGCCTGTACCTTGACGCTCCTGTCCATTTTTGAAGGCGGCGGGATTTTATTAGTGCCCGACCCGGTGTTTTCCGGGATCACGGGCATCGCAAAACTGCTGGGCATAAAAATAGTCCCCGTCCCCATGGCGGCTTTTCTCAACCCGATCGCCCTGCGCAGAATCATTGAAGAACTTGAATCCAGGGGGGAAAAAATCAAAGCACTGTATGCCGTTCCGGACTTTAGCAACCCGACCGCCGACAGCCTCTCCTATCACGCCAGGACAGCCATGCTTTCCTTGGCCAGTGAAAAGAATTTTTTCGTCCTTGAAGACACGGCCTACCGTTACTTCAGGTACGAAGGCGATGCCATTGCGTCCATGAAGTCCATCGACAGCAGTCGAGTGTTCTTGCTGGGTTCCTTTGCCAAATCGATTTTTCCGGGCTTGCGCATGGGTTATGTGGTCGCGCCGGAGGGCGCCGGCGTCATGTCATTCAGCGCCCGATTGTGCAAGGCCAAAAGCCTGATTACCGTCAACACCCCTGCCCTGTGCCAAGCGGTCGCCGCCGGCTTGCTGATCGAGAACAACTACTCGCTGAAAGAGCTGAACCAACCCAGGGTGTTGTCCTATACGCAGAAAAGAGACCACATGCTTGAATGCCTCGAGCGTGAATTCCCACTCAAGGCCGGCGCCCAAAGAACGGTCAGCTGGAATCGGCCGGCAGGCGGCTTCTTCATCAATCTGCAACTGCCTTTCGCCTTTGGGTATTGTGAAATGCGCGAGTGCGCCCAACAGTTCAAGGTGATCGTATTCCCCACCACTTTATTTTCGCTGACGAATGAGGCGGCTAATCAGGTCAGGCTTTCATTCAGCAATGCCACCGCCCCAGACGTCACCCAAGCAATAAGCCGCTTCAGGGCGTATGTCGAGTCCAGGCTGCAGTAGGAGCTCTTTTCATGCATTGCTCTCCATCAGGTTGCCGTGGCCAGCATGACCCCAGCGGCGACCTGGTAGGCCCCCAGAATGGTGATGGTCGCCCCCGAAAAATAGTTGATCAGCCTTAGCTTCGATTCGGCAATCCGCGCCTTGAAAAGGGAGGAGAACCCGCTCAAGCCCAGCCACCAGGCAGCCGAGCCCAGGAATATACCGGTCACCATCGGCAGCAAGGCGTGCTGGCCGCCTTGGTCGCTGGCCATACCATCGCTCAACGCGGCAAATATCGCGATAAACGACAAGATGGTCATGGGGTTCGACAGGGTCAGGAACAGCGTGGTCGAGTAGGCTTTGAACATGTTGGCACGCTCACCTGCCATAGCGGTCGCGCCCCCCTTCGATCGTATTGTCTGATAGCCAATGTAGGCGAGGAACAGTCCACCAAAAATACACAACCAAGGTTTGAAGCTGATCAGCGTCGCGATGATGGCCGTGACCCCGAGGGCCCCGATGAATCCGTAGATCGAATCGGCAGTGGCGGCCCCCAATCCCGTTGCGAAACCGGCTCTCCAACCCAGCATGAGGCTTCGCTGTATGCACAACAGCCCAATAGGCCCCACAGGGGCTGCAATGCATAGCCCAATGACCATCGATTTAACAAAAATCAACATAAGCGCACCTCCAGAATGGGTACTGGAAGGTTAGGAGAAGTGCTTTTTTTTAGGAATGAACTATTAATCTTCCTGAGCGTTTTACCTTAAGTTTTGCATGAAGTACTTTCGCTTCACCTTCATTATTAAGGTAAAGCGCAGCAAGCCCCCTCAGACAACGAAAATCGCTGGTTAAAGATCCATGCATCTTGAATGGTCTTTTCACGCGCATAAAAAAAACGCCGCTCGTATGAGCGGCGTTTTTTTGAATTTGGAGCGGGAAACGAGACTCGAACTCGCGACCCCGACCTTGGCAAGGTCGTGCTCTACCAACTGAGCTATTCCCGCAAATGGCGTCCCCTAGGGGACTCGAACCCCTGTTACCGCCGTGAAAGGGCGGTGTCCTAGGCCACTAGACGAAGGGGACACGCTAACTGAAACACATGGTGTGTATTTCAGTGCCCAAATCCGCATCCGAAGATGTCGGCTCTGGCTTCACTCAGCACTGCCCGAAAGCAACACTGTTTAAAATTGGAGCGGGAAACGAGACTCGAACTCGCGACCCCGACCTTGGCAAGGTCGTGCTCTACCAACTGAGCTATTCCCGCATTGGCGTCCCCTAGGGGACTCGAACCCCTGTTACCGCCGTGAAAGGGCGGTGTCCTAGGCCACTAGACGAAGGGGACACACGTACAACATTCACTGCCTAGAGCGTTTGGCTGAGTGCTTTACGCTGTAAGTGGCGCGCATTCTATGGATGGATTGAAGGGTCGTCAACCCCCAGATATAAATTTATTTAAATCAATGACTTCGCCCGGTTTGGGGGCGATCCGCGCATTTTGCTCGTCCGGTCTCTGACGCCTATATTCTGTCGCCCGCCGAGACGCTATAGTCGCGCCCGACAAATGATGGCAATGTGCTCTTACCCGATCATGCATCCTATAAACAGCACGACGCCCGTCTAATCACGTCGCTCGGGCCTATGCGCTTAAAAGCCAAGCCACTACACTCATGACATGCGTACCCTAATAAAGAGGTCTTACCGGTGACACCACTCATGATCACCCTGCTCGTCGTAGCCGGGATCGCCCTGTTGATCGCCATTGGCTACATGAACCACGTGGTGGAAAACAACAAGCTGGAAAAGGCCCGCACCAAGGTAGAACTCAACGACCGCATGCGTCGCTGTGGCGAGCTCACCGAAACATTCCCCGGGCAGTTGATGACCCCTGCCCTGAAGTTGTTGATGACGCGCCTCGAGATGAATGTCTGCCAGCGCCTGCTGAACCTGGAAAAAACCAATTCCGCGGTCAAGGCACGCCTGGATGAACTGAGCGCACTGGCTGCCCAGGGGGAGTCGATCCCGGTGAGCAATCCACCGGCACCGATCCAGACCGAAGCCAAGGCCAAGGACGTTCGCTTTCTGCTCGAGGCCTTGCATGGCCAGATCACCCGCGCCGCCCAGGACGGTTTCCTGCCGCCCAACGAAGCCAAGCGCTGGATCCGTGAAGTGCGGCACATCCTGGTGCTGCTGCACATCGAGTTCTTCAACAACCTCGGCCAGCAGGCTTTGCAGCAAGAACAACCCGGTCAGGCTCGCCTGGCCTTCGAGCGCGGCGTGCAGTACCTGCGCAAGCAACAGGAACCACAGGTCTACGCCGAACAACTGGCCTACCTGGAGAAACTCCTGGCCCGCGCCAATGCCCAGGTCCTGGCCAGCACCCAGCCGGTCGAGGGCGAGGTCAACCAGTTGACCGAAGGCTTGAAGGACGACGAAATAAACGACGAGTGGAAGAAGAAGAAAGTCTACGACTGAGGCAACGCAGCCTCATCGTGGCGAAAGTACGAGCTTGTAGGAGCTGTCGAGTGCAACGAGGCTGCGATCTTTTGATCTTTCGCTTGAGACTCAAGCGTTAGGGGAAAGATCGCAGCCTCGTTGCACTCGACAGCTCCTACGGTTCCTACGGCTCACAAGTTCATACCGCCCCATGAGGGCGCGGCACCCAACGGATGCCCTCTCGTAACAAGCTCTCGTTACTGCGTCACAACTTGAAATGCCCCACCATTCCTTTCAACTCAACCCCCAACTGCGCCAGCTCGATGCTGGAAGCGGCATTGCCGCGCATCGCCAGGGACGATTGATCAGCACTGGCGCGAATGCTGGTGACACTGCGGTTGATCTCTTCGGCCACCGAGCTCTGCTGCTCGGCTGCCGCGGCGATCTGTTGGTTCATCTGCTGGATCAACGACACCGCCGCCGCAATGCTGCCCAACGCGCTCTCGGTCTGCAGCGCGTCGCTGACCGCCATCTTCACCAGCTCGCCACTGCTCTGGATCTGCTGCACAGAAGCCTGGGCCGCTGAACGCAAGGCGCTCACCAGTCGCTCGATTTCCTCGGTGGACTGTTGCGTGCGCCTGGCCAGGGCCCGCACCTCATCGGCCACGACCGCGAAGCCCCTGCCCTGCTCCCCGGCACGGGCCGCCTCGATAGCGGCGTTGAGGGCCAACAGGTTGGTTTGCTCGGCCACGCTCTTGATCACACTCAGCACCGTGCCGATGTTCTGGATCTCGGCGCTGAGACTTTCGATGCTGGAACTGGCCGACGTGGCCGAATCGGCCAGTTGTTCGATGCGCACCATGCTCTGGCGCACCACCTGCTGGCCGCTTTCGACCTTGTCGTCGGCCGTCTGGGCCGCTTGTGCCGCTTCTTCGGCATTGCGCGCCACATCGTGCACGGTGGCCGTCATCTGGTTCATGGCCGTGGCGACCTGCTCGGTTTCCTCTTTCTGGCTGCTGACTTCCAGGTTGGTCTGCTCGGTCACAGCCGACAGCGACTGCGCCGAATTGGCCAACTGCTCGATCCCGGCCTGCAAGCCGCTGACGATACTGCTCAGCCCTGCGCCCATCTGTTGCATCGCCTGCATCAACTGGCCAATCTCGTCCCGGCGCGTCACTTCCACCGTGGCGCTCAAGTCACCCGCCGCGATCCGCTGGGCAACACGAATGACACTGCGCAGCGGCGTCACGATCAGCCGGGTGATGACCCACGCCGCGATCAATCCCACCAGCAACGCCAAGGCCGACGAACCAATGATCAGCAGCGAATTCTTCTTCAGTTCGGTCTGCATGGCCTGGTCTTCGGCACCGAAGGCCTGGTCGACCCGCGCCACCACTTGGTCGGCACGCTCGTGCAGTTGCTGGTAGACGACTTTTTCCTTCGCCAACAGGCCGGTGTACTCGGCCAGTTGCTCATTGAACCCAGCGATATGCCCGGCCACTTCATTAAGCACGGTCTGGTAACCGGGGTCCTTGACCGTAGTCTTGAGCGCTTCAGCCAGTTTCATGGCCTGCTCGGCCTGTTCGATGCTACCTTCTCCGGCGCCCTCGACATTGCCTTTGCGGCTCTGGTCCAAACGGACCCGCGCTTCGTTCATGGCCTGCAACATCAACCGCGACACTTCGCTGATCTGGTTGGCCTGCTCGATGAACTCGGCCCCTTCCTTGCCTTCGGAGTCCTTCAAGGCATAGGTACCGTCATCCGCCAGCCCGGCCTGCAATACGTCGAGATTGTTGGCCACGCTGGACACCGACCAACTGGCCATTTCCAGCGCCAGGTCCTTGCTCTGGCTCAACCCGACAAACTCGTCGAATGCCTTGCGATACGCGCCCAGCGCCTGTTCAACGTCGTTCATCACCGGCACGTTGGCAGGCGACTGCGCCTTGAGCTCGTTCGCCAGGGCCAGCAGCCCGTCGACACCCTGGCGCAGGGCATCGGCCGTCTTGGGGTCGGAGCGCGAGGCGTACTCCTGCTCCAGCAGCCGGACCTTGAGCAACCCGCTGTTGAGGGACGACATCTGCTTCAGGCCATCGAAGCGATAGCTGATGGTCTGCAGGGACCAGACGCCGATGGCCGCGACCACAGCGGTCAACAGCAGCACCAGGACAAATCCGATACCCAGTTTTTTTGCCATACCCAGGTTGGCAAAACGTCCTTGCACGGCCGAAATCATTGCGCTCAGTCCTCTGCCAGTGTGTGTTGATTGCAGATTCGCAACGAGACGCCCTGCAACACAAGATGCTGGCGTCGGAATAATGGCAAAAAGCTACAGCCGCGTCGTTTTCAGGACACTTGAGGTCGATCCAGAGCCGCGGCCCGGAAAAAACCCAGCGCCCGGGGATCACGGGCATAGGCTACGTTGATCCGTAGCCAGTCGCTGTCGGCGCCCGAAGGGCTGAAGGCCGTGGGCGAAGACAACAATACGCCGAACCGCTTGGCCAGACGCTGTAATCCAGCGTAGTCACTGATTGGCGGTCTTGCCCAAATGAAAAGCCCGCCGGCCGGTTTGCCAAAGACCTCCCAGTCGGCATCCTCCAATACCTGCAACAACGCCGCCGTATCGACGCCCAAACGCTGGCGCTGGCGCTGGACCAGTTTGCGATAGGCCCCATTGGCCAGGAGATTGGCCAGCACCGACTCACAGAACCGCGACCCACCCATGCTGGTGATGCCCTTGACCTCGCTCAGGCGCGCGATGATGGACGGCCCGGCCACCACGAAACCGACGCGCAACGAACTGCTCAGGGTCTTCGAGAAACTGCCCACGTAGACCACGTCGGCATCCAGCGCTGCCAACCGGGTCCGTGCCGAGTTCTGGAAGTCGCCATAGGCGTCGTCTTCGATCACCAGCACGGCGTGTTGCTTCGTCAGTTGCAACAACCGTTGGGCCACGGCCGGGGCCAGGTTGCTGCCGGTCGGGTTGTGACAGGCACTGTTGACGAACAGCGCACTGGGCCGGTGGGTCGCCAACAAGTCTTGCAACACATCGACGTCCGGACCGCGCGGGGTCCTGGGCAGCTCGATCATATCGATCTTGTGCAACCTGAGCAGGTCGAACAGGCTTGAATAGCCAGGGCTCTCCACCACCACGCAGGCGCCTGGCTGCAACAGTGTCCGCACGATCAGGTCCAGCCCATGGGTCGCCCCGGTGGTGGTCAGGATCAGGTCTTTATCGGCCTCGATATTGAATTGCTTCAGGCGCCTGGACAGTTGCTCACGCAGGGCGGGCAGCCCCAGCGACGTGCTGTAGTTGAACAACCCCGCCATGTCGGTGCGAGTGACCTGCCGGATCGCATAACCCAGGTCATCGCTTTCACGCCAGCTCTCGGGCAACCCGCCACACCCCAGCTTCAACGCCCCGGACGGGGAATCACCGCCCTCGGCGGGCCTATCCTGCCGCCGATCCGGGTCGATGCACGCGTGCCCGGATGTGGCGGCTGGCGCGACAAAAAAGCTGGAGCCATGCCGGGACGCCAACAGACCTTGGGCAACCAGGCGCTCACACGCTTCATTGACGCTGGACTGGCTGAGCAGGTTCTGCCGCGCCAGTTGGCGCACGGACGGCAGGCGAGTCCCCGGTTGCACCGCATCCTGTCGGATCCAGCCGGTCAGTGCGTCGACGATTTGCTGCACGACAGGCACCAAGGCCTGCCGGTCGATTCTCAACTCCATGAGTAACCAAACTCCTAAGCGTTTGTTTTATTTCCGGAAACAGTTAAGCACAGGCCACCCGCGAACGATGTACGACAACGTCGCCAAAACCGCCGATTCTCACCCTTTGAAACACATTGATAGGCCGCTCCGAGGATGTTTCCCCCGGCCAAAGAAAAAGCCCGCAACCAGTGCGGGCTTCTTCCTACAAGCTCAGGGAAACGTCCTCAGAACGCCGTGACGCCGCCGTCCACCGCCAGGGAGTGGCCGGTGGTGAACGCCGCGCCATCGCTGCACAAATAGAGCACGGCGCTGGCGATTTCCTCGACCTTGCCGATACGCCCCACCGGGTGCATGGCATTGGCGAACTCGCCCTTTTTCGGATCCGCCTCATAGGCACGACGGAACATGTCGGTATCGATCACCGCCGGACACACTGCATTCACGCGGATCTTCTTCTTGGCGTATTCGATGGCGGCCGATTTGGTCAGGCCGATCACAGCGTGCTTGGAAGCGGCATAGATGCTCATCTTCGGCGCAGCGCCCAGGCCCGCCACCGAGGCCGTGTTGACGATGGCACCGCCGCCCTGGGCCAGCAGCAGGGGCAACTGGTACTTCATGCACAACCAGACGCCCTTCACATTGACCCCCATGATCGCGTCGAACTCATCGAGGGTACCATCAGCCAATTTGCCCTTCTCGATCTCGATCCCGGCGTTGTTGAAGGCGTAGTCAAGGCGCCCATAGGTCTTGATCACCTGGTCCATCAGCTGCTGCACATCGCTTTCCAGCGTCACGTTGCAGCGCACGAATACCGCTTCGCCGCCCGCATCGCGAATCGACTGCACCGTACGCTCGCCGCCTGCCACGTCCAGGTCGGCCACGACCACTTTCAGGCCCTCTGCCGCGAACGCCTGGGCCGTGGCGCGGCCAATGCCGGCGGCGCCGCCGGTTACCACGGCGACCTGTCCGGAAAACGTCATGCTCATTGTCTGTTCCTCGAAGAATGCGGGGTCGCGCCAGTGTAGCCACAGCCTGGCGCGGCACGGCAGCACTATCCAGATGCCGGTTGGACATTCATGGGCGCCAGTGATAAGGGCCCTGGAGGCACTATCACTGGGTTGGATCGAAGTGCATTCGCTGGGGCGGCGAACCTTGCGGCAAACGCCTCGAAGGTCTATCAACAAGTCTTCATTCATCTTGAGTGCCAACCATGACTGCCCAGACCAATCGCCAGTTCCTGCTCGCCAAACGCCCGGTAGGCGCCGCGACCCGCGAGACTTTCACCTATCAGCAAGTACCGGTGGGCGAACCGGCAGCCGGCCAGATCCTGGTGAAGAACGAATACCTGTCCCTGGACCCGGCCATGCGCGGCTGGATGAACGAGGGCAAGTCCTACATCCCGCCGGTAGGCATCGGTGAAGTGATGCGGGCGCTGGGTGTCGGCCAAGTGATTGCCTCGAACAACCCGGGGTTCGCGGTCGGGGACTACGTCAACGGTGCCCTGGGTGTGCAGGATTATTTCCTCGGCGAGCCAAGGGGTTTCTACAAAGTCGATCCGAAACTGGCACCGCTGCCACGTTATTTGTCCGCCCTGGGCATGACCGGCATGACCGCTTATTTCGCTCTGTTGGAGGTCGGCGCGCCCAAGGCCGGCGAGACCGTGGTGCTGTCGGGCGCCGCCGGTGCGGTGGGGAGCATCGCCGGGCAGATTGCCAAGATCAAAGGCTGTCGTGTGGTGGGCATCGCTGGCGGTGCCGACAAATGCAAATTCCTGGTCGATGAATTGGGCTTCGACGGCGCCATCGACTACAAGAACGAAGACGTCCACGCCGGCCTCAAGCGCGAATGCCCCAAAGGCGTGGATGTGTATTTCGACAACGTCGGGGGCGACATCCTGGATGCCGTGCTCAGCCGCCTGAACCTCAAGGCCCGCGTGGTGATTTGCGGTGCCATCAGCCAGTACAACAACAAGGAAGCGGTGAAGGGCCCCGCCAACTACCTGTCACTGCTGGTCAACCGGGCCCGCATGGAAGGTTTCGTGGTGATGGACTACGCCGCGCAGTTCGCCGCCGCCGGGCAGGAAATGGCCGGCTGGATAGCCAAGGGGCAGCTCAAGAGCAAGGAAGACATTGTGGAAGGGCTGGAGACCTTCCCCGAGACGCTGACCAAATTGTTCAGCGGGGAAAACTTCGGAAAACTCGTACTCAAGGTCTGACACAAAACAACTGTGGGAGCGAGCTCGCTCGCGATGAGGCCCTGTCAGTCAACATTGCTATTGATTGACATACCGCTATCGCGAGCAAGCTCGCTCCCACAAGGGATATCAGTTTGCTCAGGCCAGTTCGGCCACGACCGCCGCCAGCGCCTGCGCCGGATCGGCGGCCTGGCTGATCGGGCGACCGATCACCAGGTAGTCGGAACCGGCATCCAGCGCCTGACGCGGGGTCAGGATGCGACGCTGGTCGTCCTGGGCGCTGCCCGCCGGACGAATCCCCGGGGTCACCAGTTGTAACGACGGGTGGGCCGCTTTCAGGGCGCCAGCTTCCAGGGCCGAACAGACCAGACCGTCCAGGCCGGCCTTCTGCGCCAGCGCCGCCAACCGCAGCACCTGCTCCTGAGGCTCGATGTCCAGTCCGATCCCGGCCAGGTCCTCGCGCTCCATGCTGGTCAGCACGGTCACGCCGATCAGCAACGGTTTCGGGCCGCTGCGCTGATCCAGCACTTCACGGCAGGCCGCCATCATGCGCAGGCCACCGGAGCAATGCACGTTGACCATCCATACGCCCATCTCCGCAGCCGCCTTGACCGCCATGGCGGTGGTGTTGGGAATGTCGTGGAACTTCAGGTCCAGGAACACTTCGAAACCCTTGTCACGCAGGGTCCCGACAATTTCCGAAGCGCAACTGGTGAACAGTTCCTTGCCGACTTTGACCCGGCAAAGCGTGGGGTCCAACTGGTCGGCCAGCTTCAGGGCGGCGTCACGGGTGGGGAAATCCAGGGCGACGATAATGGGCGTCTGGCAGGCGGACATGAGCGGGCTCTCAGGCAAGTCGAAATCGGCGCGCATTGTAGCGGAACGAGCGCCCGTGCGGGACCCGATGATCGGTAAATCTCATCGCCCCCCAGCAGCATGGACGATAGCGGCCTTTGTGTCGAAGCCGATACATTCATGACATGCGTACAACACGTCGACACGCTACCGTCCGCCGCCGCAACCCGCTCTTTCAGCGCTTCACGCCGCGCGGCACGACGCCTATGCTGAAGCCTCTACCTCGCCGCCTTCTTCGCGGTTGGCAGCCTACCTGGCAGATGATGCATCCATGCAGAACACCCCTGTTGCAAATTCTGACGATCAAAAAGTGTCCGACGACGAAAAGCGCTGGAGCACCCGTGCGCTGATCGTCGACGACGACGTGCCGATCCGCGAGCTGCTGATCGACTACCTGGCCCGTTTCAGCATACGGGCCAGCGGCGTGACCGATGGCGCGGCCATGCGCCAGGCGATGCAGGCCGAGCACTTCGACGTGGTCGTGCTCGACCTGATGCTGCCGGGTGAAGACGGTTTGCAGTTGTGTCGCTGGTTGCGCGCCGAATCGGACATCCCGATCCTGATGCTCACCGCCCGCTGCGAACCCACCGACCGCATCATCGGCCTGGAACTGGGCGCCGATGACTACATGGCCAAGCCGTTCGAACCCCGTGAACTGGTGGCGCGTATCCAGACAATCCTGCGCCGGGTACGTGACGACCGTACCGAGCAACGGGCCAATATCCGTTTTGACAACTGGCGGCTCAACAGCGTGCTGCGCCAACTGATCTCGGTCGATGGGCTGGTGGTCCCCCTGTCCAACGCCGAGTTTCGCCTGTTGTGGGTCTTCATCGAACGGCCGCGCCGGGTGCTCAGCCGCGAACAGCTGCTGGACGCGGCACGCGGCCGCTCCATCGAAGCGTTCGACCGCAGCATCGACTTGCTGGTATCGCGCCTGCGCCAGAAGCTGGGCGACGATCCCAAGGCCCCCCAACTGATCAAGACCGTACGCGGTGAAGGCTACTTGTTCGACGCCCGGGACATCGGTTGATGCGACTGCGCCTGGACTCACTGTTTGGCCGCCTGTTTGGCGTGCTGCTACTGGCGATTGTCCTGGCGCATCTGTTGGCCTTTGCCTGGTTTTTCCATTACGACCAGCCGCCCCCCGGGCCACCGCCAGGAATGAGCCAACAAGGCGAAGCCCCTCCGCGCTTCGGCCCGCCCCCCAACCATCGTCCGCGTCCCTGGTTCGGTGGCCCGGTGGTGCCACTGACCTTTCAATTCGTGTTCCTGATCATCGCGGCCTGGTACGGCGCCAAGCTCCTGACCCGACCGATCCAACGCCTGAGCGATGCCGCCGAGCGCCTGAGCGAAAACCTCGACAGCCCGCCGCTGGATGAAAACGGCCCCCGTGAGGCACGGCAGGCAGCCCATACGTTCAACCTGATGCAGCAACGGATCCGCGAGCAGGTGCAGCAGCGTTCGCGCATGCTCGGCGCGGTGTCCCACGATCTGCGCACGCCGCTCTCGCGGCTCAAGCTGCGCCTGGAACAGATCGATGACATCAAGCTGCAAGGCCAGATGCGCCAGGACCTGGACGACATGATCGGCATGCTCGATGCCACCCTGACTTACTTGCACGAACAACGCACCAGTGAAGCGCTGCAATGGATGGACGTGCAGGCCTTGGTGGAGTCATTGAGCGAAAACGCCCAGGACCAGGGCGCCGATGTGCAGGTCAGCGGCGCTTGCGCCCCACTGCAGGTGCAACCCATGGCACTGCGCTCGTGCCTCAACAACCTCATCGACAACGCCCTGCGCTACGCCGGCCATGCCTTGATTGTCCTGCAAGACCAGCCACACCAGGTATCGATCCGGGTCATCGACCACGGCCCCGGTATTGCGGCGGACAAACGCGAGGCGGTGTTCGAGCCCTTTTTCCGCCTGGAAGGCTCGCGCAATCGCAACTCCGGCGGTGTCGGCCTGGGCATGACCATCGCCCGGGAAGCCAGCGAACGCCTGGGCGGGCAGTTGAGCCTGGAAGAAACGCCCGGGGGTGGGTTGACGGCGGTGATCAGCCTGCCTCGCCGCTAAGCCCTTGTCTGCCCTGTGGGAGCGAGGCACTCAAACTATCGCACCTGGCTCTTGCTCCAGTCCGTCAACAGGCTGTACGCCACCGCCAACAGGGTCGGGCCGATGAACAGGCCGATGAAACCGAAGGCGATCAACCCGCCGAACACCCCCAGCAACACGATGACCAGGGGCAGGTTTCCGCCACGGCTGATCAGGTAGGGTTTGAGCACGTTGTCCACGCCACTGATGATGAAGGTGCCCCAGATGCCGAGGAACACCGCCATCCCGTATTCCCCCTTCCACACCAGCCAAGCCGTGGCGGGGATCCATACCAGGGGCGGCCCCATGGGGATCAGGCTCAGCAGGAACGTGGCGATTCCCAGTACCAGCGCCCCCGGCACCCCGGCGATCAGGAAGCCGATCAGCGCCAGCACGGCCTGGGCCGCCGCGGTGCCGATCACGCCGTTGACCACCCGCTGCACTGTACCGGCCACCAGTTCGATGTAGTAACCGGCACGGTCGCCGATCAGACGTTCCAGCAAACCATGGACGAACGCCGCCAGGCGCGGGCCGTCGCGATAGAAAAAGAACACGAACACAATACTCAGGGTCAGTTCGAGTATGCCGCCGCCAATCTGCGCACTGCGGGCCAACAGCCAGTTGCCGACCTGTCCCAGGTACGGCTTGATGGACACCATCATGGCCGCGCCCTGCTGATCGATGCTGTTCCAGATGCCCACCAGCCGCCCCCCCACCAGGGGAATAGCGGCAAGCCAGTCAGGGGCTTCGGGCAAGCCATCGACTTGGACGTCCCTGATGAACGCGGTGGCATCGCGCACATGGTCGGCCAGGTTGAAACCCAGCCACACCAGCGGCACCGCCACCAACAGCATCCAGCCCACCGTCAGTAACGCCGCCGCCAGGGATTCGCGACCATTGACCCAGCGGGTCAGCAGGCGCATCAACGGCCAGCTGGCGAACGCCAGCACCGCGCCCCAGAACAGCGCCGACCAGAACGGCGCCATGACCCAGAGGCTTGCGCCGAACAACACCAGAAGCAGGATCTGCACCAACAGCCGATCGTTATTGAGCATGTAGGGTCTCGAAAAAATGAACAGGACCGGGGCACGGCTGTGAAACCACCGCCCCGAGACAGCTTAGCGCAGCAACTCCAGGTGCAATCCCGCCGCCTCGCCGCTGGCGGCCTCCATGCGCGCCGCCCGGACGCCCTGGCCCGCCAGCGCCTCGAGCCAGTCCTCGGCCCGGGGCCCGGCGATACTGACCCGCAGGCCCGTGTCCAGGTTCAGCGCCCGGGACAACAGGCGCAACCAGGTGTCGTCCGGCTCGCCGGCAAGACGCGGCAAGTCCAGGACTCCGGTGTCCTTGAGCTGGCGCAACAGGGTGGCCGATGTCGGCAGCAAGTCCCCCAACGCAGCATTCGCCTCGAACTGCTCGACGTGCAGGTAGGCCTTACGATTGCCACGGGTGATGGCATACAGCGCAATCAGCGTGTTGTCCGCGGGCGGCGCCAGGCGCAGCAGCAGGAAGGCCTGGCCGTTGTCGGCGCCATAGAGCTTGGCATTGCCGAAGACGTCGTTGGCCCACAGGCTGCTTTCGCCGCAATCGCGGGCCTGGCACCAGAACAACAGCTCGGCGCCCTGTTTCTGCAACGCTTCGCGCGCCGCGGTGAAGGCCTGGGTCGCGGAATGTTCCGGCGGCAGCTCATAGGTGACCGACGTGACATTCCCACGGGCATCGACTTGGCCGTCAAAGCGCAACTGGCCGCTGATCTTGCGGATCGAGCCCATGGGGTAGACACGTTCCAGGTCGCTGGTTTGCCGATAATCGACGATCTGTGCATCGGGCATGCGTGGCACGCGATCCAGGTCGCGACTGCCCGGCACATCGGCCGCGAACGACGCCGGGCTGAAGCAGGCCAGCACCAGCAGGACGAGTAAGTGAACGGATAATTTCATCGGATCGGCTTGGCCTGGGACACTTGGACGCGACGGGCGTCGCCGATGCACCGCGAGGCTGGCAAACAGAGGTCTGTCATGGTTGTCTCCCTTTCAACCCGCCCAGCCTCGACAGTTGCCCGGCGCAAGTCAAGGAACAGTGAAGAACCGATTGAAACAGTCTGCTACAAGCCCGGCACCGACCTCATCGTTAAGGTGCAGATGATGGCCGCCCGGCAACTGCTCATGACTGAAGGGTAGACGCTCCAGCAGTTCCGGGTGCTGGGCCAGCATGCCGTCGGCCGCCACCACCAGATGCGCCGGACAAGCGACCCGCGCAACGAACGCCATGGCCTGCTCCTCGGTCAGGCGCAGGGGCGATGGCAGGGTCAGGCGGTTGTCGGTGCGCCAGGTATAGCCCCCGGGCACCGGCATCAGGCCACGCTGGGCCAGTAACTCGGCGGCCTCGCGGCTGACCGCTACCAACCCCTTCATACGCACTTCGATGGCCCGGTCGAGGGTTTTATAGACCGGCTTGCGTTTTTGCTGCAAATCCAACTGGGCTTGCAGGGCCATGCCCATGCGTTCGGCCGCGTTATCGCCTTTGGCTGTAGGAGGAATCACTCCGTCGATCAACCCCAGGTGCGTCACCCGTTCCGGCAGGGAACCGGCCAGCACCAGCGAGACAATGGCGCCCATGGAATGCCCCAGCAGGGCGAAGCGCTTCAAGCCCAGTTGTTCGGCCACTTGCAGCACATCATGGACGTAGTCCCACAAGGCATAGCTGGCGCCCGGCGGTCGATGCCCGGAATGACCGTGACCGGCCATGTCCAGGGCGATCACCCGCAGCCCCGCGAGCCTGGGCGCCAGACGGGCGAAGCTGTTGGCGTTGTCCAGCCAACCGTGCAGGGCAATCACCGGCAGCCCGTCTTCCGGGCCGAACAAATGAGCCGCCAACTCGATGTGAGGCAGGCTCAGGCGGACCTCCTCGACCATGCTCATGCGCTACGCCCTTCCCAGCGCTGGAACAGGTTCTTGAGCAGATTGGCCGTGTCTTGTGGGCGTTCGAGGGGAAACATATGGCCGCCGGGCATGCTCAGGGATTCGCCATGGAGCATACGCCCCACCGAACGGGTGTGATGCCGCATCACCACACGACTCTGCCGGCCGCGCACCACCGCCAGCGGCACTTTGAGCTTACGGGGCCGTCCCGGGCTGGTGTGCGGCACGCCGCGGTAGATACTGATTTCCGTGGCCGGGTCGAAGCGCAGGCGCAACCGGTCGCCGACTTGTTGCAGGCCGTGTTGCAGGTAGGCGTCGAAGCAATCCGGGTCAAAGCCGCGAAACAGTGTCTTGCCGGCAAAATACTGCCGGGCGGATTCCAGGTCAGCGAACTCCTCGCGCCGCCCCAGCGTCCGGCCCGCCGGGGTCAGGCGATCGATGAACCCCAGGCGCTTGGCGGCCAGGATCACCCACTGGTCGGTACGAGTCAGCACGGGCGAATCAAGCATGACCACGCCGCGATACAACTGCGGGCAGCGCAGCGCCGCGTGCAGGTGCAGCACGCCGCCCAGGGAGTGGCCAACGCCCCACACCGGTGCCGGTTGCTGCTCCAGGTGATGGATCAGTTCGTCCACCAGGTTGTGCCAGTTATCGTCCACCGGAAAACGCGGGTCATGGCCATGCAGTTCCAGATGCGCGACCTGGTACTGCGGCGCCAATGCGGCGAACAGCTTGCCGTAAGTGGCCGAGGGGAAACCGTTGGCGTGGGCGAAAAAAATCTGTTGCGACATGACAGCCGATCCATTGGGGGAACTGCGGCAGATTGTCCGCAGAACCCGACGGCGCGGCAATGACCGTAACTGACAGGAATGATGACAGTCGGGCTTGGGCTATGGTGTCGGGCGATGCAAGCCTGCGCCGTAGGAGCTGCCGAAGGCTGCGATCTTTTGATCTTTCACTTGGGACTCAAGTGTCTGGGGAAAGATCGCAGCCTCGTTGCACTCGACAGCTCCTACACACCCCAGCGGGAGCAAGCGCTCTCGCCACAAGAGCTGCCCATCCGTCACAAACATCAATCGGGCTTCACCGTCCCGGCGGCTGCTCACCCACCGGCACCACCGCCATGGTCAGGCGCGACACGCAGTTGACCTTGCCCTCGTCGTTGACCAGGCGGATGTCCCAGACCTGGGTGGTGCGCCCCAGGTGGACCACCCGGGCCGTGGCGGTCACCCGTCCACTGCGCACACCGCGCAGATGGTTGGCGTTGATCTCCAGGCCCACGCAATAGAACTTGCTGGTGTCCACGCAGAGATAGGCAGCCATGGAGCCGACCGTTTCGGCCAGCACCACCGAAGCACCGCCATGCAGCAGGCCGAACGGCTGATGGGTGCGCTGATCGACCACCATGCTGGCGGTCAGGGATTCGTCGTCGAAGGACTCGAACCGAATGTCCAGCACTTCGCTGATGGTGTTTTTACCGGCCGCGTTCAGTTTCTCGATGTTGGGGGTGGTGCGCCACAGACTCATCGTTGCCCTTCCTGTGTGATTGTTGTCTTGCCCAGTCCTGCAACCGCTCTGTTCAGGGGTGCCTGATGCCCTTGAGCACCATCGCCCCGGCCAGCGGCATATCGCCTTCCAGCTCGGCCAGGCCGGCGGTTTGCACTTGCTCGGGTTGTTGCAGATGGCCGTGCTGCAGCAAGCCCAGCAGGCTGCCCACCAATGGGTTATGGCTGACCAGCAGTACATCGTCCTGATCCTCCAGATGCCTTAGCACCTCCGCCGGCCGGGTCTCTGGCGTGAGCCAATCAACGGTGATCAGTTCAGGTTCGAACCCCAGTGCTTCGCGTACCAGTTGCGCGGTCTGCTGGGCCCGCACATAAGGGCTGGCGTAGATGGCCCGCAACGGCTCGCCCATCAACCGGCCGGCGCTGAGCAACACCTCCTCGCGGCCGTGCACCGTCAAGACCCGTTCCGGATCGGGACGGACACCATGGGGCTCTGCCTCACCGTGACGCAATACCCACAGTTTCATAGCTTCGGCTCCTCGTCCCGGACGGGATGCGGTGCCGGAGCCACGGCGTGTGGCGCTTCGCCTTCAGGCGTGCGTGGGGTCGGCCAGTCGGCGAACGGCCAAGGCTTCTGGTCGCTGTGGAAGGTGCCGAAGCGGCCGATCTGCGCCAGGAACTGGCTCAGGCTGTCGCCGAAATTCATCAGGCTGGCACTGGGCGCGCCGTAGATCAGCCGATAAATCAATTGCACCAGCACCACGGCGCCGAGGATGAATTGCGCCACCTGCCAGACCAGCAGATAGACCACCATCCACAGCACACGCAGCAGGATGGATTCGTATTGGGGTTGCCCTTGCGGATCGTTCATGGCTCGCTCCTGCTTGCGGTCAATTAGCGGTTCAGTTGAAACCGCTGGTGGAAATGAAATCGACGTCGGTCTTCGGTTCGCCACGCATCAACAGCTCGATCACCTGCTCAAGCGTGCGCCCTTCGAACAGAATCGCGTGCAGCCCGGCGACCAGCGGCATATACACCCCCGCCTCCTGGGACTTGGCCTTGAGCACCTTGAGGGTGTTGACCCCTTCAGCCACTTCACCCAGGCGCGACACGGCCTCGTCAAGGCTCAAGCCTTGGCCGAGGGCAAAACCGACCTGGTAGTTGCGGCTCTTGGGCGAGGAACAGGTGACGATCAGGTCGCCCACCCCGGCCAATCCCAGGAAGGTCATCGGATTGGCACCCTGGCTGACGGCGAAGCGGGTCATTTCCGCCAGCGCGCGAGTGATCAGCATGCTCTTGGTGTTCTCCCCCATGCCCAGCGCCACCGCCATGCCGGCGATGATGGCATAGACGTTCTTCAGCGCCCCGCCCAGCTCCACCCCGAAACGGTCGGCGCTGGCGTAGACCCGAAAGGTGCGGCCATGGAGTGCGGCCTGGACCCGTTGGCACAGCGCTTCGTCCTCGCTGGCGACCACCGTGGCGGTCAAGGCGTGCTCGGCGATTTCCCGCGCCAGGTTCGGCCCGGAAATCACACCGATCCGCGCCTTGGGGGCGATTTCTTCGAGAATCTCGCTCATCAGCTTGAAGGTCTGGGCTTCGATGCCCTTGGTCAGGCTCACCAACAACTTGCCGCTCAAGCGCTCGGCATGAGACGCCAGCACCGAGCGCAAGGCACTGGACGGCAAGGCGACGAAGAACAGGTCGCTGCCCTCCAGGGTGGCCTGTAAGTCAGTCACCGGTACCACTTCCGGGCGGATCTTGATGCCCTTGAGGTAACGCGGGTTCTCGCGGTTGACCCGGATGGCCTCGGCCTGTTCCGGGTCACGCATCCACTGGCGCACCGGGTGACCGTTCTCGGCCAGCAGGTTAGCCACGGCGGTACCGAAACTCCCACCCCCCAGGACCGCAATCGGGCGCTGTTCAGTCATATGCAATCCGTTCATCCATACCAAGTGGCAATGCGGGGCATTATACGGAGCGGCCGGATGGCGACCAGCCCCGGCAACAATTACCGCCAGCTGTAGGAAGCTGACCATTAATTCCTAGGAAAATGCTGTCAACGTGAATGGAAAAGTCGTTCAGCTCAGTTAACATGCCCGTCACCCACCCATTCCCATAGGCTGTGCCGTGTCCGTTGGCCCTTCCCGCTCAGGTTCGTCCCTGCTATTGGCACTGATCATCAGCCCGCCAGTGCTGGCTGACGACTTGTTCGTGGACAGCCAGCCCCTGCCCCAGGTGCTGACGGCCACGCGCCTGAAGCAATCGCCAGCGGCGGTGCCGGGCAGCATGACCGTGCTCGACAGCGAGTTGATCAAGGCCAGCGGCGCCCGGGACATCAGCGAACTGCTGCGCCTGGTGCCGGGCATGATGGTCGGCAACATCACAGGCAACCAGGCGGCCGTGAACTACCATGGCACCAATGCCAGCGAAGCCCGGCGCATGCAAGTGCTGATCGACGGCCGCTCGGTGTACCGCGCCGGCCTGGCCACGGTGGACTGGAGCGATATTCCGGTGGCCATGGAAGACATCGAGCGGATCGAAGTCTTCCGCGGCCCCAACACCGTCAGTTATGGCGCCAACGCGCTGATGGCGGTGGTCAACATCATCACCCGCGCCCCGGCCGACAGCCACGGCACCCGGCTGAAAATCACCCGGGGCCAGCGTGGCATCAGTGACTGGTACGCCAGCCAGGGCAGCGGCTGGGAAGGCGGCGACCTGCGGCTGTCGCTGTCCGGCCAGGAAGACGATGGCTTTGACAGCGACCGCAACGGCGCCGACTACCGCGACAGCCGCCGCCTGAACCGCTTCAACCTGTCCGTCAGCCAGACCCTGGACGAACGGCAGAGCCTCGACTGGCAATTGAACGCCAAGGATGGGACCAACCAGCGGCCTTATACCTACCACCCTGTGTTTGCCGGGATTACCGCCGCTGGGGATAACTCCGACGTCATCGCCAAGGACTACGCCGGCTCACTGCGCTGGAACCTGGACCTGGACCCCGATCACAGCCTTTATGTACAGGGCTCGATCCAACACTGGGATCGCCAGCAGACCTGGCGCGCCTGTGACGCCGAGGTCTCCTTCAGCCCGCAACTGACCGACCTGTGGCAGCTCAACCCCAACTATGCCGAGAAGCTGGCGCGCAATATCTCCAACTACACCAGCACCGGCGCGCCAACCGGCACGCCACAGGAACAGGCGTTGGCCAATCAGGTGCTCGACCAGTGGCGCAACGGCGCCTCGCAAACCCTGTGCGGCGATATCGACCAGAGCACCCGGGAATCGCGCTACGACCTGGAGATCCAGGACACCCTGAGCCTGTCCGACAGCCTGCGACTGGTCACCGGGGCCAACTATCGCTACGACCGGGCCGACTCGGAGACGTACTTCAACGGCACCCTGGATGACACCACCTGGCGCCTGTTCGGCCAGCTCGAATGGCGGGCCACCGAGCATTGGCTGTTGCAGGGCGGCGCGATGTTCGAAGACACCCGCCTGACCGGCAGCTCGCTGACTCCGCGGATCGCCGTCAATTACCTGATCACTCCACGCCATGGCCTGCGGGCGGTGTACTCCGAGGCCGTGCGCTCGCCGGACATGTTCGAGAACAACGTCAACTGGAGCTATCAGGTCACCAACCTGCAACCCGCCGCCTTCGGCCAGAACAGTGCCCGTTACTTCGTCCAGACCCGCGGCCCGGGCAACCTGGAACAGGAACACATGCGCTCGCGGGAGCTGGGCTACAACGGCTACTTCGTGGACCTGGGCCTGGCGGTCGATGTGAAACTGTTCCATGACGAAATCACCGGCATGATCAGCGAGCCGCTGCGCAACAATCAGTACATTGCCAGCAACTCCAACGAATCACAGTTCTCCGGGGTCGAGACCCAGTTCGACTGGCGCATGACCAGCGCCGACCGCCTGCGCCTGACCTATGCCTATGTCGACGCCCAGGCCAGCAACCCCCTCGACGAACAACTGACCGCCCGCAACAGCGGCTCGGCCGGCTGGCTAAGGGACTGGGGCCAAGGCTGGAACAGCGCGCTGTTCTATTACGCCGCCGACGACCTCAACGGCTATCGCTTCGAACGGGTGGACACCCGCATCGCCCGGCGCATTCCCCTGGGCAAGGCCAGCCTGGAACTGGCAGGCGTCCTGCAGCAGCGCCTGGACAACCAGCCTATGACCTTCGTCGACAACCGCTACGACGCCCGCCATGTCGTGTACTTCAGCGCGGAGTTGTCGTTCTAGATGTCCCGGCACTCCCTCCGCAAGATGCCATTTCATGGCCACCTGACGCTGGCCCTGTGCCTGGTGTTTGCCGGTTGGCTGACAACCCTCCAAGCCCGGGCCGCCGAAATCCTGTTGACCGGCGCCGAGGACAGCCCCGGCGTGCAGTCTTTCACCCAGGCCCTGAAAGCCCTGCGCCCCGAAGACAGCGTGCGGTTTACGCCGCTGGCCAACCTGCCGGCGCCGGACAAGTTGCCGGATAATGTCCGCCTGGTTCTGCTTGACCTGCCCAGCCTGGATTGGCGCCTGCAAGACGCCCGGGGCCCGGCCACCCTGGTCCTGCGCATCAGCCGCCAGCAAGCCCGCGAGCGCCTGGGCGAGGCCACGCCCGCGCACCTGAGCCTGCTGTGGAGCGATCCACCGATGGCCCGGCAATTGCGGCTGATCCGCACCATCCTGCCGCAAGTGCGACAGGTCGGCGTGCTGTACGACGCCCACAGTGAATTCCTGCTCAAGGAGATCCGCCAGGCCGCGGCACCGCTGGGCCTGGTTATCGTCAGCGAACGCTGGGACGACACCAGCGACAGCCGTCCCCTGCAAAACTTGCTGGGCCAGAGCGACGTGCTGCTGGGCCTCGATGACCCCGACTTGTACAACCCCAAGACGGTGAAGAACCTGTTGCTCAGCAGCTATGCCCGGCAACGTGCGCTGATCGGGCCCAGTGCGGCATTCGTCAAGGCCGGCAGTCTGGCCAGCACTTACAGCGACCAGCAAGACTGGCTGGCGATTCTCGACGAGCTGCTCGACCGCCCCGCCACGACCTGGCCACGCACGCTGTATCCGGACCGCTTCAAAGTCCTGGGCAACCGGCAGGTCTCCCGCTCGCTGGGGATCGAACCGATTGACGCCGAATCCGTCGCGGCAACGTTGGCCGAAGGAGAACACCGCCCATGACCTTGCGTCGTCGTTGGGACATCAATACCCGCACCCAGCTCATCGCCCTCGGTCCGGCGTTGCTGCTGACCGTGCTGCTGATCAGCTTCTTTACCTTCGTGCGGATCCAGGACTTGCGCCAGGAGCTCAATCACACCGGGCAACTGATCGCCAACCAACTGGCCCCCGCCACGGAGTACGGGGTGATTTCCGGCAACAACGAAGTGCTGGAAAGCCTGCTCACCGCGACCCTGGCGACCCCGCACGTGCGCTTCCTGGAGGTCCAGGACAGCACCGACAAGGTCCTGGTGTACGTCGAACAACCCGAGCAGGCCCACAGCCGTGCCCAACAGATCGAAGTCTTCCAGGCCCCGGTGCGCCTGCAGCGCATTGCCCTGAACAATGACTTCCTGCAAGGCAACAGCACCGCCGTCGAGGCGCCCGGCGAAGATTACCTGGGCCGCGTGATCGTCGGCATGTCCAGTGACGCCTTCAGCCAGCGGCAGCAGGAGATCCTGTTCAAGGCGGCCATCCTGGCGCTGTTCGCCCTGCTGTTCACCTTCCTGGTGGCGCGCCGGCTGGCGACCAACCTGTCCCGGCCGATCCGCGACATCGGCAACGCGGTCAAGGCCATCCAGCAAGGCGACTACAGCACCCCGCTGCCCGTCGTCGATGATGCCGAACTGGGGGCCTTGTCGCGGCACATCAACAACCTGGCCGACGGCCTGGAACAAGCCAGCCGCGAACAGCACCAGGCCATGGCACAGTTGATCAAGACCCGCGAGGAAGCGGAAAAAGCCAACAGCGCCAAGTCCGAGTTCCTGGCGATGATGAGCCATGAACTGCGCACGCCCATGAACGGCGTACTGGGCATGCTGCAGCTGCTGGAAACCACCCGCATGACCGACGAACAGCACGAGTACACGGCACTGGCGTCGGAATCCACCGAGCACCTGCTGAAGGTGATCAACGACATCCTCGACTTCTCGCGTATCGAACGCTCGGCCTTGGAACTGGAGCACATTCCGTTCAACCTGGCCGAACTGGTGGGCAGTTGCGCGCAGTCGTTCCAGCACAGCGCCGCGCAGCGCAAGCTGGGCCTGGACCTGCTGGTCCCGGACGACATGCAGGCCTTGCAGGTGCAGGGCGATCCGACGCGGATACGGCAGATCCTGGTGAACCTGATCGGCAACGCGCTGAAATTCACCGAGCAAGGCCGTGTCACCGTGCAATGCCAATGGCAGGCCCTGGACCACGAACTGCTGTGGTTCACCTGCACGGTGCGCGACAGTGGCATTGGTATCCCCGCCGAAAGCCTGGAGCGCATGTTCGACGCCTTCCAGCAGGCCGACAGTTCGATTTCCCGGCGCTACGGCGGCACTGGCCTGGGCCTGCCGATCGCCCGCACCCTGGCCGAACGCATGGGCGGGACGCTGCGGGCCCAGAGCGAAGAAGGCCAGGGCTCGGTGTTCACCCTCGAGATCCCCCTGGCCCTGTCGCGCCAGGCGCCGCCGACCCTGGCACCGCGCCTGCCCACCGGTAGCGGCGATGGCGAAGGTCGTAACGTGTTGCTGGTGGAAGACAATCCGGTCAACCAGACGGTGATCGAAGCCATGCTGCGCAGCCTGGGTTTCACCGTCAGCGTCGCCACCGATGGCGCCCAGGCCGTACGCAGCGCCGAAAGCCTGATCTTCGAAGCGATCCTCATGGATTGCCGCTTGCCCATCATCGATGGCTACGAAGCCACCCGGCAGATCCGGCAGTTGCCGGGCTGCGGCGAGGTGCCGATCATCGCCCTGACGGCCAACGCCTTGCAGGGCGATCGCGAAGCCTGCCTCGCGGCGGGCATGAACGATTACCTGGCCAAGCCGTTCAAAAGGAACGACCTGCAGCAGATTCTGCAGCGCTGGGTGAATTAGAACCGCTCACCGGACCATCTGTGACTGGCGTGAAAGGCGAAAGTGCGGCAGTCTTAGGCACCCGAACAAGCCTCGATCGGGGCTTGAATAAAAATTTCAGTGCACAGGTGTACATTCATTTCCCGTGTGCTGTGACTTTCACTACAACGCAATAGTCTATGAGTAGGCTGTCGATTCGAGGCATGAACGCTTCGATCGGCCGGGAAGATTTGCCCCACCCTGCCGCATGGGACTATTGAGGAGCTCGCATGACCAAACAAAACGCCTTTACCCGGGAAGACCTGCTGCGCTGCAGTCGCGGTGAGCTGTTCGGCCCAGGTAACGCGCAACTGCCCGCCCCGAACATGCTGATGGTGGATCGCATCACCCATATCAGCGAAGAGGGTGGCAAGTACGGCAAAGGTGAATTGGTCGCCGAGCTGGATATCACTCCGGACCTGTGGTTCTTCGCCTGCCACTTCGAAGGTGATCCGGTGATGCCGGGCTGCCTGGGCCTGGACGCCATGTGGCAACTGGTCGGTTTCTTCCTCGGCTGGCAAGGCCTGCCGGGCCGCGGTCGCGCCTTGGGTTCGGGCGAAGTGAAGTTCTTTGGTCAGGTCCTGCCGACCGCCAAGAAAATCACCTATAACATTCATATCAAACGCGTCCTCAAGGGCAAGCTGAACATGGCCATTGCCGATGGTTCGGTTGCCGTTGACGGTCGCGAGATCTATACCGCCGAAGGCCTCCGGGTCGGCGTTTTCACCTCCACTGACAACTTCTAAGGGTTATCCGCATGCGCCGCGTCGTTATCACTGGTCTGGGCATCGTTTCGTGCCTGGGCAATGACAAAGAGACCGTCTCCGCTAACCTGCGTGCAAGTCGCCCTGGCATCCGGTTCAACCCGGAATACGCCGAAATGGGTCTGCGTAGCCAGGTTTCCGGCTCCATTGACCTCAATCTCGAAGAACTGATCGATCGCAAGATCTACCGTTTCGTCGGCCATGCGGCGGCCTACGCCTACCTGGCCATGAAGGACGCCATCGCTGATTCCGGCCTGACCGAAGAGCAAGTGTCCAACGTGCGTACCGGCCTGATCGCCGGTTCCGGCGGCGCCTCGACCCTGAATCAGATGGAAGCGCTGGACATCCTGCGCGAAAAAGGCGTCAAGCGCGTTGGCCCCTACCGCGTCACGCGGACCATGGGCAGCACCGTTTCGGCCTGCCTGGCTACGCCCTTCAAGATCAAGGGCATCAACTATTCGATCTCCTCCGCCTGCGCCACCAGTGCTCACTGCATCGGCAACGCGGTCGAGCAGATCCAGTTGGGCAAGCAGGACATCGTGTTCGCCGGTGGCGGTGAAGAAGAACATTGGAGCCAGTCGTTCCTGTTCGACGCCATGGGCGCCTTGTCCAGCAAGCGCAACGACACCCCGGAAAAAGCTTCCCGCGCCTACGATGCCGACCGTGACGGCTTCGTCATCGCCGGCGGTGGTGGCATGGTCGTGGTCGAAGAGCTGGAACACGCCTTGGCCCGTGGCGCGAAGATCTACGCGGAAATTGTCGGCTACGGCGCGACTTCCGACGGCTACGACATGGTCGCGCCAAGCGGTGAAGGTGCCGTGCGTTGCATGCAGATGGCCATGGCCACCATCGATGCACCGATCGACTACCTGAATACCCACGGCACCTCGACCCCAGTGGGCGACGTGATGGAAATGAAAGGCGTACGCGAAGTGTTCGGCGACAAGGCTCCGGCCATCAGCTCCACCAAGAGCCTGTCGGGTCACTCCCTGGGCGCCGCTGGCGTTCACGAAGCGATCTACTGCATGCTGATGATGGAAGGCAACTTCATGGCCGGTTCCGCCAACATCGACGAACTGGATCCGGAAGTGGCCGACCTGCCCATCCTGACCAAGACTCGCGAAAACGCCACCATCAATACCGTGATGAGCAACAGCTTCGGCTTCGGTGGCACCAACGCCACCCTGGTGATGAAGCGCTGGCAGGGCGCGTAGGAGCTGCCGCAGGCTGCGATCTTTTAAGCGAAAAGATCGCAGGCTTTGCCAGCGCCTAGCAAATCAATAAAAAACGCCCCGACTGGTTCGGGGCGTTTTTTGCCTGCCAATTCGCCACAGTTCCCTTGTGGGAGCGAGCTTGCTCGCGATTGCAGTGTGTCATACAACAGATAAGTTGACTGGCCTACCGCAATCGCGAGCAAGCTCGCTCCCACATCAGGTCTGTGGTGAATGGAATTCAGCGCACCACAAACCGCTGCTGCGTCAGCAACCGATCGCCCTGGAACACCATGAACCGCCACTCCCCCGGCACCACTTCGTGGCTTTCGGTGAATTCATAGGCCATGACGTCCTGAGGCGCGCCGGGCACCAGTTTCTGGATGACTTCGAACTTGTCGTGGCGCACACCATCGGGGGTGCGGATACCGGGAGTGAAGTACAACAGGGTCAACGGCTGGTCGTCTGCGACCTTGCCCGCCAATTGATAACGCATGCCGAACTTGGTGCCCAGCTTCGCCGGCACGCTTTCGGTCTGGCGGATCTGCTCATTGCTGCGCCGCAGGACCCGCTCCCCCGATTGCAGCTCGGCTTGCGGCCCTTCGAAGACACCGTATTCCACCGGGCCTTCGACACGGACTTCGGCCTGTGCCAGGCCGCAGGTCAACAACAGCGCGACCAGTGCGCTTGAACGGGTGAGGTGCATAGTGCGCTCCTTGATTGAGATGAGCGCGAGGGTATGACGCCGCAGTGACAGGCTGATGACAAACATGCACAGCGATCATCCCGTGGCGAGGGAGCTTGCTCCCGCTGGGCTGCGCAGCGGCCCCCAGTTCTTGCGGTTGCTGCGCAACCGAACGGGAGCAAGCTCCCTCGCCACACAGCCAATTCAGCGGGCGACGGAACGCGGCAACACCGCCAGGAAATTATCCCGCGCCACTTTCCTGGCCACCTCTTCCGGCAAGGCATCGAGGAACGGATCGAAGCCGTGCAACGCCTTGCCCAACTTGTTGAAACGCCCGACCACATCCGAGCCCACCATGAAGCGCTCAGGAAAGCGCTCCACCAGCTTTACCCACTCGTCCCGGGGCTTGCCCGCCTCGTCCAGCAAGTAAGGCGTAAGCAGGCTCCAGGACAGGTCGATGTACAGATTGGGATAGGCTTCAAGCATGCGGGTCAGGGTCGGCAACAGAAAATCCAGGCGGGTCTGGTGGCGATGGATTTCCATGCTGGTGCCTGCATGGGCCCAGATGAAACGCGTATGCGGGTGGTTGCGCAACGGTTCCTCGATCTCCGCCAGGTACAGGGGATTTCTTTCACGCTTGGAGGTGATGTTGGAATGCAGCATCACCGGCAGGTCATTCTCGGCCGCCAGGTGATAGATCCGGGTCATGGCTTCGTTGTTGGCCCGTGGGGTATCGCCCGAGGTCAGCGCCGTCAGGTCGTCATGGCGGGTGAAGACTTCGCCGATGCCTTGCCACAACCCCGGGTAAAGATCGAGCATGCGCTGGATGTGGGCGGCGGAGTTCTTGTCGTTGGGATTGAAGCCCGACAGGAAAGGATGGAAGCGCTGGCGTTGTTCCTCGGTCAGCTTGCTCACTGCCGCCGCAACGATCACATCGGTGGCGCTGTACCAATAGGCGTCTGCATCGTCACCGGCGTAATACCGCGGGCGCTTGGGCTCGTCTTCATGCCATTTCTTGGCCACCGGAACACCGGAAATCATCACATGCTCGATGCGATTGTCCGCCATCGCCTGGAGCAGCTTGGGCATGCCGGCGGTTTCCTGAAAGAAATCGACGTAATGCAGGTGCGCATCGCTGTAGGCATATTCGCGGGCCGCGGCGCCGCCACTCGCAACGACCAGCAGCCAGGCAAAGATCAAACGGGGCAAAGGCACGGGCAGTCTCCAGAAGCCATGAGCAACATAGACCCTCACCGTCCCGCTGCGGTTCAAGGCGCATCTGCCGCGTCCACCGGCGACGGGTTATGCTTCGCGCAACCGTTGTTCAACCTGGAAGACAACATGACCACGCCCCTGACCGTTCGCCCCCGCGCCGAAGACGTCGAAGGCCAGCCGATTCTTCGCCCGCTGCCGTCCGCCAAATGCCGCAGCGTCGGACCTTTCGTGTTTTTCGATCACATGCTGCAAACCACCTACCCGGCCGGCAAAGGCATGAACATCCGCCAGCACCCGCATATCGGCCTGTCCACCCTCACCTACCTGTTCGAAGGCAAACTCCAGCACAAGGACAGCCTGGGTTCCGACCAGGTGGTGGACGCCGGGGATGTCAGCTGGATGACCGCCGGCAGCGCCATCGCCCACGTCGAACGCACCCCCGAGTCCCTGCTGGGCAGCCCTTTCGTCATGCATGGGTTGCAAGTCTGGCTGGCCTCGCCCAAAGCCTACGAACAAGGTCCGGGGCACTACAGCCATCATCCGGCACAGAGCCTGCCGGTCAGTGAGCACCTGGGGGTCAGCATCCGCATGATCGCCGGGTCAGGCTTTTGCCTGGAATCGCCGGTGCCGGTGCTCTCGCCCACGCTGTATGCCGAACTGCACCTGCAGACCGCGACGACGTTGCTGATTCCCACCGAGCACGAAGAGCGGGCCCTGTATGTGTTGAGCGGCGAGGCGTTACTGGATGGCGAGCCGGTAGAAGCCCATTCCCTGGTGATATTGCCAACAGGGGAAGAGATGACGCTGTTTGCCGACAGCGATTGCCATGCCGTGCTGTTCGGTGGCGCGCCACTGGATGGACCGCGTCGGATGAACTGGAACTTCGTAGCCAGCGACCCGGCCCGGATCGACGAAGCCCGCCGGCGCTGGGCAGCCGGAGACTGGCCGACCGTGCCCGGGGAAAGCGAGCGGATCGAGTTGCCCTGATTTCAGGATTGCTTGTCAGGCCGCCATCGCGAGCAAGCTCGCTCCCACAATGATCCGCTGTGAACGCAAATCCGTGATCACTCAAATCCAATGTGGGAGCGAGCTTGCTCGCGATGGCTTTATGTCAGACAACAAGAGATTCAAATCCAGAACCCAACCTCAGCCCTTGAATACTTCATCCAGCAAGTTATGCATCGACCGGAACGCGCGTCCGGCGACCTTGGCGTTGTACATCATCTTGCCCGGCATATTGGCCTGCGGGTCGGTGAACGAGTGCACCGCACCGCCGTAGCTCAGCAATTGCCAATCCACCCCGGCCGCGTTCATTTCATCTTCGAAAGCCGGTAGCTGCTCTTTCGGCACCAGCGGGTCGGAGGCGCCATGCAGCACCAATACCGCACCCTTGATGTTCTGCGCATCGGCCGGGTTCGGTGTATCCAGGGTGCCGTGAAAGGAGATCGCCGCCTTCAGCGGGGCGCCACTGCGAGCCAGCTCCAGGGCGCAGCAACCCCCGAAGCAGAAGCCGAACGTGGCCAGTCTCGCCGTGTCGACCTGTGCATCACCCTGGCTCTGCAGTTGTTCGAACGCGGCCTGCATGCGCTTGCGCAACAAGGCCCGGTCGTTCTTGAGGGGCATCATCGCCGCCCCCGCTTCATCGGCATTGCTCGGGCGCACCGTCTGCCCGTACAAGTCGGCGATCAACACCACATAGCCGTTGGCCGCCACCGACTTGGCGATCTCCTCGGCACCTGCCCCTACGCCCATCCAGTTCGGCGCCATCAGCAAACCCGGGCGCGGGCCCTGCTGGTTGACGTCGAAGGCCAGGCGACCTTCATAACTTTGACCATCGATCTGATAGACCAGCGAACGAACCGTAACCTGACTCATGACAGACTCCTCCTGATGAAACATTCAAGAAGCCCTTGTGGGAGCGAGCTTGCTCGCGATGACGGTAGACCAGTCAACGTATCTGTTGAATGTTGGACCGAAATCGCGAGCAAGCTCGCTCCCACAAGGGACTTTCCTGCGTCAGATTAAGCTGACAGTTCAACCAACAGCTTGTTCAGGCGACGCACATACGCCGCCGGATCCTTCAGGCTGTCGCCGGCCGCCAGGGCCGCCTGGTCGAACAGGATGTGCGACAGATCGCCGAAACGCTCTTCGCTCTGCTCGTTGTCGAGTTTTTCCACCAGCGGGTGGGCCGGGTTGAATTCGAAGATCGGCTTGGAATCCGGGACTTTCTGGCCGCTGGCTTCGAGAATCTGGCGCATCTGCAGGCCCAGGTCCTGCTCACCGATGGCCAGGATCGCCGGAGAATCGGTCAGGCGGTGCGAGACACGCACTTCGCTGACAGCATCGCCCAGGGCCGTCTTGATCCGCTCGACCAGGCCTTCCTTGCTCTTGGCGACTTCTTCGGCGGCTTTCTTGTCTTCTTCCGAATCCAGGTTGCCGAGGTCCAGGTCGCCACGGGCCACGTCGACGAAGCTCTTGCCGTCGAATTCGTTGAGGTAGCTCATCAGCCACTCGTCGATGCGGTCGGTCAGCAGCAGCACTTCGATGCCTTTCTTGCGGAAGACTTCCAGGTGCGGGCTGTTCTTGACCTGTGCATACGTTTCACCGGTCAGGTAGTAGATCTTGTCCTGGCCTTCCTTGGCGCGGGCCAGGTAATCGGCCAGGCCAACGATCTGCTCGCCATCGTCACCCTGGGTCGACGCAAAGCGCAGCAGGCCGGCGATTTTCTCTTTGTTGGCGAAGTCCTCGGCCGGGCCTTCTTTCATGACCTGGCCGAAGTTTTTCCAGAAGCTCTTGTACTGCTCGGGCTCGTTCTTCGCCAGTTTTTCCAGCATGTCCAGCACGCGCTTGGTCAGTGCCGACTTCATGGAATCGATGATCGGATCTTTCTGCAGGATTTCCCGCGAAACGTTCAGCGACAAATCGTTGGAATCCACCACGCCCTTGATGAAGCGCAGGTAAAGCGGCAGGAACGACTCGGCCTGGTCCATCACGAACACACGCTGAACATACAGCTTCAGGCCACGTGGCGCTTCGCGCTGGTACAGGTCGAACGGCGCACGGGCCGGCACGTACAGCAGCGAGTTGTATTCCAGCTTGCCTTCGACCTTGTTATGGCTCCAGCTCAGCGGGTTCTCGTAGTCGTGGGCGATGTGCTTGTAGAACTCCTGATATTCCTCGTCTTTCACTTCGGTGCGCGGACGGGTCCACAGGGCACTGGCGCGGTTGACGGTTTCCCATTCCACTTCAGGCTTTTCTTCGCCTTCGGCAGCGGTGACTTCCTTCGGCAGCTCGATGGGCAGCGCGATATGGTCGGAGTACTTCTTGATGATGTTGCGCAGGCGCCAGCCATCGGCGAACTCGTCTTCACCGGACTTGAGGTGCAGCACGATGCGGGTGCCGCGATCAGCCTTGTCGACGGTGGCGACTTCAAACTCGCCCTCGCCCTTTGACGACCAATGCACGCCTTCGCTCGCAGCGAGGCCGGCACGGCGGCTGAACACTTCGACCTGGTCGGCCACAATGAACGCGGAATAGAAACCGACGCCGAACTGACCGATCAGGTGGGAATCTTTCTTTTGGTCGCCGGACAGGTTCTTCATGAAGTCGGCAGTGCCAGACTTGGCGATGGTGCCCAGGTGCGTGATCACCTCTTCGCGGCTCATGCCGATGCCGTTGTCTTCGAGGGTGACGGTTTTCGCGTCCTTGTCGAAGCTCACACGGATTTTCAGCTCGGCGCCGCCTTCCAGCAGTTCAGGCTTGGAAAGGGCTTCGAAACGTAATTTGTCGACAGCGTCAGAGGCGTTCGAAATCAGCTCGCGAAGGAAAATTTCCTTATTCGAATACAGCGAGTGAATCATCAGGTGCAGCAGTTGCTTCACCTCGGTCTGGAAGCCCAGGGTTTCCTTTTGAGTTTCCACGCTCATGGTCATCAAACTCCAAGTGGATGGTGGTGTCCGCCTCGCAGAGATTGGCGGCGGGATGTCCTCAAGGTGGGGGCGACGCTGATGATTTCAAGGGCGTTCCGGTTTCGAAGGCTCCTGGATCTTGAAATGCGCCCGGGCGGTGGCGATGGGTTCGGCCTCGACATCTTGCCAGGCGGTGATCGCGACATTGGCGACCCGCCGGCCCTGGCGCCAGACCTGGCATTTGGCATAGGTGTCGCGAAACTGCCCGGTGCGCAGGTAATCCAGGGAAAAGTCGATGATCTTTGGCACCCCCGGCGTGCCGGTGGCGATCAACAGATGAACGGCGGCCGCCAATTCCATGAAGCCGGCGATGACTCCACCGTGGATAGCCGGCAGTAAAGGGTTACCAATGTTGTCCTTGTTGGCCGGCAGGCGAAACACCCAGTCGTCGCCCTGGCGCGTGCACTCGACGCCGATGAGCTGGGCATAGGGGATCGAGGCGAGCAGCAGCGCGTAGTCGCCCTGTTCACAGGCCCGGCGCAGTTGTTCCTGGATGGTCTCGGTCATGGCTGGCCCACGGCAGTCAACGGACTGGCCTTCCCCATGCCCCTGGCATGCTGGCCCAGGCGCATGAACGTGCCCACCACATGGGCGATGGGTTGCTCGGGGTCGTCCTGATAGGCGAAACCGCGGGTGAAGATCACGTCCGGGGTTACCCGATAGCATTGGGCGAAACCGTAGACGTCCTTGTGGGGCTCGGCGGCGTGCATGTAGTCGATGCGCAGGTCGAGGGTGGGACAGACTTCGAATTGCGGCAGCACACACAAGGTCGACATGCCGCACGCGCTGTCCATCAATGAGGTCAACGCGCCACCATGGATGATGCCCGTCAGGGGATTGCCGACGATTTGCGGGCTGAACGGCAGGATGAGCGTCAGCCCATCACGACTGGCGCTGTGCAACTTCAAGCCCAACACCTGACAATGCCGCAGGGCCGATAAAAAACGGGTGGCACGCTCAAAAACGGGATCTTCAGCCATGTCCATCAATGCCCTTGTTTATTTAGAGGCCTGGCAACAGGCGAGTTCGCTAAAGTTCCGCGACCGTGCGAAGTTATATATCTGTAGCAAAAGAGGAACTTAACCCGAGGGGGGTCGCTCAAAAGGCCAGTAGTTATTTCCATAAGGAGAAACACCCCATGCGTAAGACTTTTGCTATTGCCTTGATGTTGGCCGCCTCCCTCGGTCTCGCTGCCTGCGATAAAAAATCCGAGGACAAAGCTCAAGATGCCCAACAACACGCTGAGCAAGCTCAGCAAGACATGAACAAAGCACAGGATAAAGTGAACGACGCGGCTAAAGAAAACGCCGAAGCCGCCAAAGCTCAGTCTGAATCGAACAGCGCCGCCCAGCAGGAACAAGCACCTGCCACCGCGCCTAAAACCAACTGATACGGTTTTAGCTGTAAAAGAAAACCCGCCTGGTGCGGGTTTTCTTTTGCCTGTGATTTGGCGGCGCCTGTCAGGCCGCTTCCTTGCCAACCTCGGGCACTGGTGCTTGCGTGGGGGTATAGACCATCACGTCCAGCACATCGGAGTGAAACTCGCGCTGATACAGCACGAACACCACGCCGGCACTCATCAACATGAATAACCAGGGGCTGACGAACCACGCCAACATGGTCATGCCGAAATAGTAGGAACGCAGGCCGAAGTTGAATTGGTTGGCCGCCATGGAAATGACTCGCGCCGCCCTTAGGGCAAAGGCCTTGCGCTCCTGCTCCGAGACATGCCGCTCACCGATCATCGGTGCCGAGCCAATCAGTACCGCCGCGAAGTTGTACTGGCGCATGCACCAACTGAAGGTGAAGAACGCATACACGAACACCAGTGCCAGGCACAGCAACTTGACCTCCGCCATGCCCTGGGAAGCCTGTTGCACCATGGGGATGTCCGCCAGTAACGACACCGCCCGATCCGACGCCCCGAGCACCGTCAGGATGCCAGCCAGGATGATCAGCGTGCTGGAGGCGAAGAATGAGGCGTTGCGCTCCAGGTTGCCGATCACGCTGGCATCGGCGATGCGGTTCTCGCGCAGCAGCATGCGGCGCATCCAGTCTTCGCGGTACAGGTGCATGACACTGGCCAGGCAGGCCGTATCGCGGGCCTTCCAGGTCGCGTAACGGGTGTAGCCCGCCCAGCAGATGATGAACCAGGCGGCGGCAAGCAGATGGATCAGGTTGGCTTGGATGAATGACATTCGATTTCCTGTGACAAAACAAAATCTATCGCAATGGTATCAGCGAACCCTGTGGGAGCGAGCCTGCTCGCGATAGCGGATTAACTTTCACTTCGATGTCAGCAGTTCCGGCGCTATCGCGAGCAAGCTCGCTCCCACAGCCCACGAAAAAAGACACCGCACTCAAAAAAATGCCCCGTATCGATTGATACGGGGCATTTCGGTGGTGGCCGGTGAATCTGCCTGAAGTTGTTTAAGCCAGTGCTTCGCTGCGCTTGCCCAGCAGGCGATCACACACCACCGCGACCGCCAGGGTCATCACCGAAGGCACCAGCCAGGCCAGGCCTTGTTCGCTCAGCGGCAAGTGGGCCAGTTGCGTCGGCATCCAATCCGCCAGCCCGGCGCCCTTGAGCGCATCGATCAGGCCAAACAGGAACGACACCAGCATCACCGGGCCAACGATGCGCCCCTGCTCGTGCCAGAAGTCCTTGCAGAAGCTCAAGGCCACCAAGGCGATGCACGGCGGGTAGATCGCGGTGAGGACCGGAATAGAGAATGCGATCAGCTTGGTCAGGCCCAGGTTGGACACCAGCAGCGAAAAGGCCGCCAGGATCACCACCAGGGTCTTGTAGGACAGCGGCAAAACGCGGCTGAAATACTCGGCGCAGGCGCAGGTCAGGCCGACCGCAGTCACCAGGCACGCCAGGGAGATCAGCACCGCCAGGAAACCGCTGCCCAGGCTGCCGAAGGTGTGTTGCACATAGGCATGCAGCACCGCCGCGCCGTTGGTCGCGCCCATGGCCACTTCATGACTGCCCGAACCGAGACGGAACAAGCTGACGTAGACCAGCGCCAGGCCCACCCCGGCAATCAGCCCGGCGATGATCGCGTAGCGGGTGATCAAGGCCGGCGACTCGACGCCTCGGGAACGGATTGCGTTGACGATGACGATCCCGAACACCAATGCGCCCAAGGTATCCATGGTCAGGTAACCATTGATGAAGCCCTGGGAGAACGGCGCCGCCACGTATTCGGGGGTCGCCACGCCGATATCGCCGGCCGGCAAGGCAAACGCGGCGATACCGAGCACGGCCAGGGCGATGATCTTCAGGGGAGCGAGGAAACGTCCGACGGTGTCCAGCAGCCGGCCCGGGTAGAGCGAGATGAAGAACACCAGCAGGAAATACGCGGCGCTATACAGGAACAGTGCCAGCGGGCTTTCGCCGGTCAATGGCGCCAGGCCGACTTCGAACGAAACGGTAGCGGTACGCGGTGTGGCGAACAACGGGCCAACGGCCAGGTAGCACACCGCCGCCAGCAACCCGCCGGCGACCTTGCCGATGGGGCTGCTCAAGGCGTCCATCGCCCCGCCCACCTTGGCCAGTGCCACGACCGTGATGACCGGCAGCCCGACCGCCGTGATCAAAAAGCCCAGCGCCGCCATCCAGACATGAGGCCCGGACTGCAAACCGACGATAGGCGGGAAGATGATGTTGCCAGCCCCGACGAACAGGGCAAATGTCATGAAACCAAGCGCCAGGATGTCCTGGCCTTTCAACACTTTCATTAAGGAAACCACACTACTGAATCGGAATTTAGAGAGGGATTTCCCCGAGGGTAAAGGGAAATGCTGCCGATCCGTATGGGACCGACCCGTTTAGCGCGGCGCTTCCTTGTGGGCAGCGGTCGCAAAAATGGCTGCTAGCCTAACGAATCCGGCGATAAAACGCACTGTAAAGGGGCGAACTATCCGATGCACGACGTCCCCGTGTCGCGTTTTTGCATGTAAATGGTTGGCGGGCTGTCATTCCGTCATCGCGAGCAAGCTCGCTCCCACAATGAAATGCGCTCGACTGTGGGAGCGAGCTTGCTCGCGATGAGACCCTTCCTGGCGCCACGGATCCAGAAACGACAAAGGCCACCCGAAGGTGGCCTTTGTTGCTGGAACGAAAAGGTCAGCCGAAGCTTACTTCTTCATTTCCCAGCCAGTCAGCTCGGCCAGGGCCTTGCCGATGTCTGCCAGCGAACGCACGGTTTTCACGCCTGCGTCTTGCAGTGCAGCGAATTTCTCGTCTGCAGTGCCTTTGCCACCAGAGATGATTGCGCCAGCATGGCCCATGCGCTTGCCCGGAGGAGCAGTCACACCCGCGATGTAGGACACAACCGGCTTGGTCACGTTGGCCTTGATGTAGGCAGCCGCTTCTTCTTCAGCCGAACCGCCGATCTCACCGATCATGACGATCGCTTCGGTCTTCGGGTCTTCCTGGAACAGCTTCAGGATGTCGATGAAGTTCGAGCCCGGGATCGGGTCACCGCCGATGCCGACGCAAGTCGACTGACCGAAACCGGCGTCAGTGGTCTGCTTAACAGCTTCGTAGGTCAGGGTGCCGGAACGGGAAACGATACCGACCTTGCCTGGCAAGTGAATGTGACCTGGCATGATGCCGATCTTGCATTCGCCTGGGGTGATCACGCCTGGGCAGTTAGGGCCGATCAGGGTGATACCCAGCTCGTCGCACTTGACCTTGGCTTCCAGCATGTCGATGGTCGGGATGCCTTCGGTGATGCAGACGATCAGCTTGATGCCGCCGAACGCTGCTTCAAGGATGGAGTCCTTGCAGAAAGGAGCCGGAACGTAGATCACGCTGGCGGTGGCGCCAGTGGCAGCTACAGCGTCTTTCACGGTGTTGAACACGGGCAGACCCAGGTGCTCGGTGCCGCCTTTGCCTGGCGTTACGCCGCCAACCATCTTGGTGCCGTATTCGATGGCTTGCTGGGTGTGGAAACTACCTTGCGAACCGGTAATGCCCTGGCAGATAACCTTGGTGTCTTTATTGATCAGGACGCTCATTATTTGCCCTCCGCAGCTTTGACGACTTGTTGAGCAGCGTCGGTCAGGCTGGTAGCAGCGATGATGTTCAAACCGCTTTCTGCCAGTACTTTAGCGCCCAGCTCAGCGTTGTTGCCTTCGAGGCGAACAACAACCGGGATTTTCACGCCGACTTCTTTCACGGCGCCGATGATGCCTTCGGCAATCATGTCGCAGCGAACGATGCCGCCGAAGATGTTGACCAGTACTGCGGCGACGTTGGTGTCGGACAGGATGATCTTGAACGCTTCGGTAACGCGTTCCTTGGTAGCACCGCCGCCCACGTCGAGGAAGTTGGCTGGCTTGCCGCCATGCAGGTTGACGATGTCCATGGTACCCATGGCCAGGCCGGCACCGTTGACCATGCAGCCGATGTTGCCTTCCAGGGCTACGTAGTTCAGTTCGAACTTGGCAGCGTGCGCTTCGCGCGGATCGTCTTGGGACGGATCGTGGAAAGTCTTCAGCTTAGGCTGACGGTACATGGCGTTGGCGTCGATATTGATCTTGGCATCGAGGCAGTGCAGGTCGCCGTCGGCCTTGATCACCAGCGGGTTCACTTCCAGCAGTGCCAGGTCGTGGTCCTGGAACAGCTTGGCCAGACCTACGAAGATCTTGGCGAACTGAGTGACCTGCTTGCCTTCCAGGCCCAGCTGGAATGCCAGCTCGCGACCCTGGAATGGCTGTGCGCCAACCAGTGGATCGATGGTGGCCTTGAGGATTTTCTCAGGGGTATCGTGAGCGATTTTCTCGATGTCCACGCCACCTTCGGTGGAAGCCATGAACACGATACGGCGGCTCGAACGGTCAACGACCGCGCCCAGGTACAGCTCTTTAGCGATATCAGTGCACGATTCAACCAGGATCTTGGTGACTGGCTGACCGTTGGCATCAGTCTGGTAAGTCACCAGACGCTTGCCCAGCCACTGCTGTGCGAAGGCTTTGGCGTCTTCTTTGCTGCGAACCAGCTTGACGCCGCCCGCTTTACCGCGACCACCGGCGTGAACCTGGGCTTTGACAACCCATTCGCTGCCGCCGATTTTGTCGCAAGCTTCTGCTGCCGCTTCCGGGGTGTCTACCGCGTAGCCGGTGGATACTGGCAGGCCGTATTCAGCGAACAGCTGCTTACCCTGATACTCGTGAAGATTCATGCTTATTACCGTCTTCGTTAGGTACTGCGCATTCGGTGCTGCACCGTTCTGGTGCCGCACCACCTGTGACTGCTGCTTGCGTAGCGTTCCGGTCAACCGGTGCCGCTACGCAAGGCTGCGTCCAGCGGATATTCCGCGGTGAGTCTTGCTCGCAAGGCTCACGACGGGCCATACCGCCGTGGTTTCTTATTGTCTATTAACGCTTCTTGCGGTTGGCCACGTGGATGGCGCCGCCATTTACGGCCAGGGCCGCTTCGTGCAAGGCTTCGGACAGGGTCGGATGGGAGAAGACCATCATGCCCAGGTCTTCAGCGCTGGTGCCGAATTCCATACCGATCGCGCCTTGCTGTACCAGCTCGGCAGCGCTTGGGCCAATCACGTGAACGCCCAATACGCGATCCGTCTTGGCATCGGCGATGACTTTCACGAAACCACCGGTATCGTTGGCTGCCATGGCACGGCCACTGGCGGCGAACGGGAAGGTGCCGACGTTAACTTCAACGCCTTCGGCTTTCAAGGCCTGCTCGGTTTTACCGACCCATGCGATTTCCGGGTGGGTGTAGATAACCGATGGGATCAGGTCGTAGTTCATCTGGGCCTTGTGGCCCTTGATGCGCTCGACGACCATGATGCCTTCCTCGGACGCCTTGTGCGCCAGCATCATGCCGCGGACCACGTCACCGATGGCGTAGACGCCTGGCACGGTGGTGGCGCAGAAATCGTCAACCTGGATGAAACCACGCTCATCCAGCGTCACTTCACAGTCGGCAGCCAGCAGGTCGGTGGTCACCGGACGACGGCCGACCGCAACGATCAGCTTGTCGAAAGTGATGGTCTGTTCGCCATTGGCGTCGGTGTAGTTGACCACGACTTCTTCGCCGTTGACCTTCGATCCGGTCACGCGGGCGCCCAGCTTGATGTCCAGGCCCTGTTTGGTCAGGGTTTTCAGCGCTTCCTTGGAAACCGCAGCGTCAGCGGCCATCAGGAAGGTGTCGAGGGCTTCGAGAACGGTCACTTGCGCGCCCAGGCGCGACCATACCGAACCCAGCTCGAGGCCGATCACGCCGGCGCCGATCACGCCCAGGCGTTTTGGTACGCTCTGGAATTCCAGGGCACCGGTGGAATCGACGATCACCTTCTGGTCGACCGGAGCCGGCGGAATGTCGATCGGACGCGAGCCTGGCGCCAGGATGACGTTTTCGGCTTCGATCACTTCAACCGAGCCGTCTGGCTTGGTCACTTCGACTTTCTTGCCCAGCAGCAGCTTGCCGTGGCCCTGGATCGAGGTCACACCGTTGGCCTTGAACAGGGTGGCAACACCGCTGGTCAGGTTCTTGACGATGCCAGCCTTGCGGCCAACCATCGCGGCGACGTCCATCTTCACTTCACCGGTAGAGATACCGTGAACGTTGAAGCTTTCTTTCGCTTCCTTGTATTTCCAGGAGCTGTCCAGCAGCGCCTTGGAAGGAATGCAACCGACGTTCAGGCAAGTACCGCCGAGGGCCAGCTTGCCCTCGCCATCGGTGTATTTCTCGATGCAGGCAGTGGTAAGGCCCAGTTGCGCAGCCTTGATGGCCGCTACGTAGCCGCCAGGGCCCGCACCAATCACTACCACGTCGAATTTCTGAGTCATGAGTCATTCCTTTTCGAATCAAACCGGACGATCACTTGTGATGACCGTCGAGGGACGAAACCGGTTGTTTCAGCAAGAGGCCGGTCGACAGACCGGCCCTCGCGGCGAAAATCAGATATCCAGCAGCAGGCGAGCCGGATCTTCAAGCAGGTTCTTGATGGTGACCAGGAACGTCACGGCTTCTTTGCCGTCGATCAGGCGGTGATCGTAGGACAGTGCCAGGTACATCATCGGACGAATCACGACTTGACCGTTGATCGCCATCGGACGCTGCAGGATGTTGTGCATGCCCAGGATAGCCGCCTGTGGCGGGTTGACGATCGGGGTCGACATCATCGAACCGAATGTACCACCGTTGGTGATGGTGAACGTACCGCCGGTCATCTCTTCGATGGACAGCTTGCCGTCACGGGCCTTCTTGCCGAAGGTGGCAATGCCGCCTTCGATTTCGGCCAGGCTCATCAGTTCGGCGTTGCGCAGCACCGGAACCACCAGGCCACGGTCGCTGGAAACCGCGACGCCGATATCGGCATAACCGTGGTAGACGATGTCGGAACCGTCGATCGACGCGTTGACCGCCGGGAAGCGCTTCAGCGCTTCGGTGGCAGCCTTGACGAAGAACGACATGAAGCCCAGGCGTACGCCATTGTGGGACTTCTCGAACAGATCCTTGTACTTCGAACGCAGGGCCATGACTTCGGTCATGTCGACTTCGTTGAAGGTGGTCAGCATCGCCATGTTCGACTGTGCTTCGACCAGACGCTCGGCAACCTTGGCACGCAGGCGGGTCATCGGAACGCGTTTTTCAACGCGATCACCGGCAGCGAACACCGGAGCGGCGGCGGCAGGTGCGGCTGGCTTGGCCGGTGCGGCGGCTGGCGCGGCTTTCTTGGCGGCGACGGCTGCCACCACGTCTTCCTTGGTCACACGACCGCCCTTGCCGGTGCCGGCAACGGAAGCGATGTTGATGCCGTTCTCTTCGGCGATCTTGCGCGCGGCAGGCGCGGCGACTGGATCGTCTTCGCCATCGGCAGCAGGCGCTGCGGCCTGGGCAGCGGCAGGAGCAGCAGCGGCAGCCGGAGCAGCGGCAGCGGCGCCGCCCTCTTCGATCGAGCCCAGTACCTGGTTGGACAGGACGGTAGCGCCCTCTTCGGCAACGATTGCGCCGAGCACGCCGTCAGCTTCGGCCAACACTTCCAGAACGACTTTGTCGGTCTCGATGTCGACGATCAGGTCGTCACGCTTTACAGCTTCGCCTGGTTTCTTGTGCCAGGTGGCAACGGTGCCATCGGCAACCGATTCCGGGAATGACGGGGCTTTGATTTCGATAGCCATTATCTGTGGGTCCTTAAAATTCGGTTTCAGTCAGCACGAAGGCTTAAACAGTGAAAGCATCTTGCAGCAGTTTTTCCTGCTGCTCGGCGTGCATCGACGCATAACCACACGCAGGTGCAGCGGAAGCATCACGGCCGGCATATTCCAGGCCCAGGGCCTTGTTATGGTTGCCGATGCTGCGACGCAGGTGATGCTGGCTGCTGTACCAGGCGCCCTGGTTCATCGGTTCTTCCTGACACCACACCACGTGGGTGAGGTTGGTGTAAGGCGCGATGGCCTCCATCAGGTCTTCTTCCGGGAACGGGTAGAGCTGCTCGATACGCACGATGGCGATGTCTTCGCGGCCTTCGGCACGACGTTTTTCCAGCAGGTCGTAGTAGACCTTGCCGCTGCACAGGATCAGGCGAGTCACCTTCGCCGCGTCCAGCGTGTCGATTTCCGGAATAACGGTCTGGAACGAGCCTTCGGCCAGGTCTTCGAGCGTGGAGATCGCCAGTTTGTGACGCAGCAGCGACTTCGGTGTCAGCACGATCAGCGGCTTGCGCAGCGGACGGATGACCTGACGACGCAGCAGGTGGTAGATCTGCGCCGGCGTCGTCGGTACGCAAACCTGGACGTTGTGCTCGGCGCACAGCTGCAGGTAGCGCTCCAGACGTGCCGACGAGTGCTCCGGCCCCTGCCCTTCATAACCGTGTGGCAACAGCATGGTCAGACCGCAGAGACGGCCCCACTTGTGCTCGCCGCTGGTGATGAACTGGTCGACAACCACCTGGGCGCCGTTGGCGAAGTCGCCGAACTGGGCTTCCCAGATCACCAGCGCATTCGGCTCGGTGGTGGAGTAGCCATATTCGAACGCCAGGACGGCTTCTTCGGACAGCAGCGAATCGTACAGGTCGAAACGTGGCTGGCCCTTGTACAGGTGTTGCAGCGGGATGTAGGTGCTGGCGTCTTTCTGGTTGTGCAGCGCCGCGTGGCGGTGCGAGAAAGTGCCGCGGCCTACGTCCTGGCCGGTGATGCGGACCGGGTGACCTTCGAACGCCAGGGTCGCGTACGCCATGGTTTCGGCGTAACCCCAGTTGATCGGCAGGCCGCCGGCTTGCATCTTCTGCCGGTCTTCGTAGATCTTCGCGACCTGGCGCTGGACCACGAAGCCTTCCGGGATCTCCAGCAGCTTGGCGGACAGCTCCTGCAAGGTCTTGAGGTCGAAGCGGGTGTCGTGACGCGCGGTCCAGGCGTGGCCCAGGTATGGACGCCAGTCCACGAACAACTCTTTGTTCGGTTCCTTGACCAGGCTTTTTACCACGTGCAGGCCGTTGTCCAGGGCATTGCGATATTCATCGACTTTTTCCTGGACGCGGGCGGCATCCAGAACGCCGCCCTGGGTCAGGCGCTCGGCATACAGCTCACGGGTGGTGCGCTGCTTCGCGATCTGCTGGTACATCAGGGGCTGGGTGCCGCTTGGCTCGTCGGCCTCGTTGTGGCCGCGACGACGGTAGCAGACCAGGTCGATCACCACGTCGCGCTTGTACTGCATGCGGTAGTCGATGGCCAACTGGGTCACGAACAGCACGGCTTCCGGATCATCGCCATTCACATGGAGAATCGGCGCCTGGATCATTTTCGCGACGTCGGTCGCGTACTCGGTGGAGCGCGAGTCAAGCGGGTTGCTGATGGTGAAGCCAACCTGGTTGTTGATCACGATGTGCACGGTGCCGCCGGTCTTGAAACCGCGGGTCTGCGACATCTGGAAGGTTTCCATGACCACGCCCTGACCGGCGAATGCCGCGTCACCGTGGATGGAAATCGGCAGTACCTTCTCGCCGGTCGGATCGTTGCGACGATCCTGGCGGGCGCGGACCGAACCCTCGACCACCGGGGAAACGATTTCCAGGTGAGACGGGTTGAACGCCATGGCCAGGTGCACTTCGCCACCGGTGGTCATCACGTTGGACGAGAAGCCCTGGTGGTATTTCACGTCACCGGAACCCAACTCGACCTTCTTCTTGCCTTCGAACTCGTCGAACAGCTCGCGCGGGTTCTTGCCGAAGGTGTTGACCAGTACGTTCAGGCGGCCACGGTGGGCCATGCCGATGACGACTTCCTTGGTGCCGTAGGAACCGGAACGCTGGATCAGCTCGTCGAGCATCGGAATCAGGCTTTCGCCGCCTTCCAGGCCGAAACGCTTGGTACCCGGGTACTTGGTGCCCAGGTATTTCTCCAGGCCTTCACCGGCGGTGACGCGCTCGAGCAAGTGGCTCTTGATGTCGGCGGAGTACGTCGGACGGCCACGAACGCTTTCCAGACGCTGCTGGAACCACTGGCGCTGCTCGGAATCGGTGATGTGCGTAAATTCAGCGCCGATGGTGCGGCAATATGTCTGCTGCAACGCTTCGTGAATTTCGCGTAGGCTCGCTTCCTCTTTGCCGATGAACAGGTCGCCGGCACGGAAGGTCGTATCAAGGTCGGCATTGGTCAAGCCGTAGTGAGTGATCGACAGGTCTGCAGGTGCAGGACGCTGCCACAGCCCCAGCGGGTCAAGCTGGGCTGCCTGGTGGCCACGCATCCGGTAGGCCTGGATCAGTCGCAATACTTCAACTTGCTTCTTCTCGTGCTCGGAGCTCACGCTGCCGGCAGACACCGGTTGAGCGCGGCGCTGGTTCTTTGCCAGCAACACGAAATGATCGCGAATCGTCGAGTGCGAAACATCAGTGGCAGAATTACCGTCGGCCGGTAGCTTCTGAAAGTAGGTGCGCCATTCTTCTGGCACAGCGTTAGGGTCGTGCAGGTAGAGCTCGTAGAGCTCTTCCACATAGGCAGCGTTACCACCGGAGAGGTGGGCACTGTTCCACATGCGCTGCATCACGCTTTCTTGCATGCTTGGTCACCCTCGATTAGGGGAACACCACCGGCGAAAACACCGAGCAAACTTGCAGAAGTCCGAGTGCAGCGACTAAAACAAGCCACTTAGGATCACGCTGATAGTCCGGGTACCAGCCCGGATGCCCCTGCTTGTCTCATTTCTTCAAAATAAGAACCACCGCTTTGTGAGCGGCTGTTCTGGTTATAGCCAAGACGCGGGTTGAAGCCCGCGCCCTGGCCTTTACGGGTACAACGGTCCTACGGGTACAGCAGCTGAATCACACGCCGCTTTGCAGCAGCATGTTACGAATGTGACCGATGGCCTTAGTCGGGTTCAGGCCTTTCGGGCAGACGTTGACGCAGTTCATGATCCCGCGGCAGCGGAATACGCTGAACGGGTCATCCAGCGAAGCCAGACGCTCGGACGTCTTGGTGTCACGGCTGTCTGCCAGGAAGCGGTACGCTTGCAGCAGGGCGGCCGGACCCAGGAACTTGTCCGGGTTCCACCAGAAGGATGGGCACGAGGTCGAGCAGCAAGCGCACAGGATGCACTCGTACAGACCGTCGAGCTTCTCACGCTCTTCCGGAGACTGCAGACGCTCGATGGCCGGAGCCGGCGTGTCGTTCTGCAGGAATGGCTTCACCTTCTCGTATTGCTTGTAGAAGATGCTCATATCGACGACCAGGTCACGGATAACCGGCAAACCTGGCAACGGACGAACCACCAGCTTGTTGCCCTTGACCACGGCCGACAGCGGCGTGATGCAGGCCAGGCCGTTCTTGCCGTTGATGTTCATGCCGTCGGAGCCGCAAACGCCCTCGCGGCAAGAGCGACGATAGGAAAAACCCTCGTCCTGCTCTTTGATCAGGGCCAGTACGTCCAGCACCATCAGGTCTTTACCACCGGTATCGACCTGGAAGTCCTGCATGAACGGCGCAGCGTCCTGATCAGGGTTGTAGCGATAAACACTGACTTGCAACATAGCGGTCACCCTTAATAAGTCCGGACTTTTGGTTCGAAAGTCGGAACAGTCTTCGGCGAGAAGTTCACGGCACGCTTGGCGACGCGTTTTTCACCCGGGAAGTACAAGGTGTGGCACAGCCAGTTTTCGTCGTCACGGTCTTCGAAGTCTTCGCGGGCGTGGGCACCACGGGACTCTTTACGCACTTCTGCGGCGATGGCGGTGGCTTCGGCCACTTCCAGCAGGTTCTGCAATTCCAGCGCTTCGATACGGGCAGTGTTGAACGCCTGCGACTTATCGTTGATCTTCACGTTGGCGATTCGTTCACGCAATTGCGCCAGCTGGGCGATACCCTTCTGCATGTATTCGCCGGTACGGAACACACCGAAGTAGTTCTGCATGCAGTTCTGCAGCTCGCGGCGCAGGGTTGCCACGTCTTCGCCTTCGGTACGCTCGTTCAGAGCGGACAGACGCGCCAGGGCGGCTTCGATGTTGGCGTCGGTGGCATCGTCATATTCGATACCGTCGGTCAGCGCTTTCTCCAGGTGCAGGCCGGCAGCGCGACCGAAGACCACCAGGTCGAGCAGCGAGTTGCCGCCCAGGCGGTTGGCACCGTGGACCGATACGCACGCCACTTCACCCACTGCGAACAGGCCAGGGATGATTTCGTCCACGCCTTCGGCGTTCTGGGTGATCGCCTGGCCGTGGATGTTGGTGGCAACGCCGCCCATCATATAGTGGCAGGTTGGAACCACTGGAACCGGCGCGACGACCGGGTCGACGTGGGCGAAGGTCTTCGACAGCTCACAGATACCTGGCAGGCGGCTGTGCAGCACTTCCTCGCCCAGGTGATCGAGCTTGAGCATCACGTGGTCGCCATTCGGGCCACAGCCGTTGCCGGCGATGATCTCTTTAACCATCGAACGAGCCACAACGTCACGACCGGCGAGGTCCTTGGCGTTCGGCGCATAACGTTCCATGAAACGCTCGCCGTGCTTGTTGATCAGGTAACCACCTTCACCACGGCAACCTTCGGTCACCAGTACACCGGCGCCGGCGATGCCGGTCGGGTGGAACTGCCACATTTCGATGTCTTGTACCGGCACGCCAGCACGCAGGGCCATGCCGACGCCGTCACCGGTGTTGATCAGGGCATTGGTGGTGGATGCGTAGATACGGCCTGCACCGCCGGTCGCCAGTACGGTGGCCTTGGCGCGGATGTAGGTGGTTTCGCCGGTTTCGATGCAGATCGCGATCACACCGACGAAGGCGCCGTCCTGGTTCTTCACCAGGTCGACGGCGTAGTACTCGTTCAGGAACGTGGTACCGGCTTTCAGGTTGCCCTGGTACAGGGTGTGCAGCAGTGCGTGACCGGTACGGTCGGACGCCGCGCAAGTACGCGCGGCCTGGCCGCCCTTGCCGTAGTCCTTGGACTGGCCACCGAACGGACGCTGGTAGATACGACCTTGCTCGGTACGCGAGAAGGGCATGCCCATGTGGTCCAGCTCGAACACCGCGGCCGGGCCTTCCTGACACATGTATTCGATAGCGTCCTGGTCACCGATGTAGTCGGACCCCTTGACGGTATCGTACATGTGCCAGCGCCAGTCATCGTTCGGGTCGGCCGAAGCGATGGCGCAGGTGATGCCGCCCTGGGCGGAAACGGTGTGCGAACGCGTCGGGAAAACCTTGGTGATCACGGCAGTCTTGTGACCGCCCTGTGCCAGTTGCAGCGCTGCGCGCATGCCGGCACCGCCACCACCAATGATGATGGCGTCGAAAGAAATCGTTGGAATGTTAGCCATGGATCAGATACCCCAGAGAATCTGCACACCCCAGACGAAGTAAGCGAACATCGCAACGCCGCATACTGCCTGGAAAAGGAAACGTACGGCAGTCGCCGACTTGCCGAACGCCATGGGCGTCAGGTAGTCGGTCGCGATGGTCCACATGCCGACCCAGGCGTGAGCGCCCAGTGCGACAAGTGCCAGCAGACTGAAGATACGCATCCAGTTGTTTGCGAACAGTTCATGCCATTGGGCATAGCCCAGGCCAGGGTTTGCCACGACATATCCGATCAGGAAAATGAAGTAAGCCGCGAGAACGACCGCAGACACACGCTGGGCCATCCAGTCGTAGAGGCCCGAACGCGAAAGGTTCGTGACGTTGGTTACCATATCCAGACTCCTGCCAGAACGATCAGCACCGCAGACACGGCGATAATGATTTTCGAGCCCAGCTTGCCGCCTTCCAGCGTCTCACCGATGCCCATGTCCATGATCAAGTGGCGCACACCGGCGACCAAGTGATACAGCAAGGCGGACAGGATGCCCCAAATCACTAGCTTGGCTAGCGGACTGGTCAGACACGCTTTCACCTGACCGAAGCCTTCTTCCGAATCGAGCGACTTGTCCAATGCATAAAGCATGATGGCCAGGCTGACGAAGAGGATGACACCGGAAATACGGTGAAGAATGGACGTGTAAGCAGTGACTGGGAGTTTGATGGTCCTTAGGTCTAGGTTTACAGGTCGTTGGCTTTTCACGGCTTTTTTTTCACACTGAAGAGCCCCTAACAATCAGGGCAAAGTTGTTGGGGCGCGCACTGGTCAGGTACTCACCACCCAGGGAGTGACGACCCCCAAGAAAGCAGGCCCAAAAGCCCCTGGCGGTCGGTGGCCGAGTATAGACAGTTAGGCTACTAATGACAACGCGTTCACCTTCCCCTAATAGCGCATTGCACATATGGCACAAAAGGCGTAAACGGCAGGTAATTTCGCGGAAAAAGTGCGGTTAAAGCCTTCTGGAGCAAGACTTTAGGCAAATTGACTTTCGGATTTATCTCACTATAGTGGTGCGGGCCCTGCGTGGGGGGTCTGTCTGATGATTTCAAGCATTAATAGGAGGCCACATGGCTGACAAAAAAGCGCAGTTGATCATCGAGGGCGCAGCCCCCGTCGAGCTGCCCATTTTAACCGGCACCGTTGGTCCCGATGTAATCGACGTACGGGGCCTGACGGCCACGGGCCGTTTCACCTTTGACCCAGGTTTCATGTCGACCGCCTCGTGCGAGTCGAAAATCACCTACATCGATGGCGACAACGGCATCCTGCTGCACCGCGGCTACCCGATCGAGCAACTGGCTGAAAAATCGGACTACCTGGAAACCTGCTACCTGCTGCTCAACGGCGAGCTGCCAACCGCAGAGCAAAAAGCCCAGTTCGTCAGCACCGTGAAGAACCACACCATGGTTCACGAGCAGTTGAAGACCTTCTTCAACGGCTTCCGTCGCGATGCCCACCCGATGGCCGTCATGTGCGGCGTTGTCGGCGCTCTCTCGGCTTTCTACCACGACTCCCTGGATATCAATAACCCCCAGCATCGCGAAATTTCCGCGATCCGCCTGGTGGCGAAGATGCCGACCCTGGCAGCCATGGTCTACAAGTACTCCATGGGCCAGCCCATGATGTACCCGCGCAACGACCTGACCTATGCAGAGAACTTCCTGCATATGATGTTCAACACCCCGTGCGAGATCAAACCGATCAGCCCGGTGCTCGCCAAGGCCATGGACCGGATCTTCATCCTCCATGCCGACCACGAGCAGAACGCCTCCACGTCCACCGTACGCCTGGCCGGCTCCTCGGGTGCCAACCCGTTCGCCTGTATCGCCGCCGGTATCGCCGCACTCTGGGGCCCTGCCCACGGCGGTGCGAACGAAGCGGTGCTGACCATGCTCGATGAAATCGGCGATGTCTCGAACATCGACAAGTTCATCGCCAAGGCCAAGGACAAGAACGATCCGTTCAAGCTGATGGGCTTCGGTCACCGGGTCTACAAGAACCGCGACCCGCGCGCCACCGTGATGAAGCAGACCTGCGACGAAGTGCTCAAGGAACTGGGGATCAAGAACGATCCGCAACTCGAACTGGCCATGCGCCTGGAAGAGATCGCCCTGACCGACCCGTACTTCATCGAACGCTCGCTGTACCCGAACGTCGACTTCTACTCGGGGATCATCCTCAAGGCGATCGGCATTCCAACCAGCATGTTCACCGTGATCTTCGCCCTGGCGCGGACCGTCGGCTGGATCTCCCACTGGAAGGAAATGCTCTCCAGCCCGTACAAGATCGGCCGCCCGCGCCAGCTGTACACCGGCTACGAGTCGCGTGACATCACCCAGCTGGAAGACCGCAAGTAAGACCTGCCTTGCAATAAGGTCTCAAGCTGCACCGAAACAGCCCCCGCTTCTTATATAAGAGCGGGGGCTGTTTTGTTTATGCCTCTTTTCATCTGATCCAGAAGCGGCATTGACAGACCCGACGCCATCGCGAGCAAGCTCGCTCCCACAGTTGACCTGTTGTGAATAAAAACCCCGTGCTCACTGGAGATCCCCTGTGGGAGCGAGCTTGCTCGCGATGACGGCAGCCCTGCCACCCTTAAACCCGGCACAAAAAAAACCCCAGCCTTTCGACCGGGGTATTTCTTCAAGCACTGACCGCTACATCAATGTTTAACCGCCCCACTCGCCCCCAGGCCAGTCTGTGAACGCACGAACTGCGGGAAGAACAGCGCCCGTTCGTTTGCGCCTTCAGCCGACTTGTCGGTGATGGAGAAGAACCAGATGCCGACGAACGCAATGGCCATCGAGAACAGCGCCGGGTATTCATACGGGAAGATCGCCTTCTCGTGCCCCATGATCTGCACCCAGATGGTCGGGCCGAGGATCATCAGGCCCACGGCACTGACCAGGCCCAGCCAGCCGCCAATCATGGCGCCACGAGTGGTCAGCTTCTTCCAGTACATCGAAAGCAGCAGTACCGGGAAGTTGCAGCTCGCCGCGATGGAGAACGCCAGGCCCACCATGAACGCGATGTTCTGCTTCTCGAACAGGATACCCAGGCCGATCGCCAGCACCGCCAGGGCGATGGTGGTGATTTTCGAGACGCGAATCTCGTCCTTCTCGTTGGCCTTGCCTTTCTTGATCACGCTGGCATACAGGTCATGGGACACCGCCGAGGCACCGGCCAGGGTCAGGCCCGCCACTACCGCCAGGATGGTGGCAAAGGCTACCGCCGAGATGAAGCCCAGGAAGATGCTGCCGCCCACGGCGTTGGCCAGGTGCACCGCCGCCATGTTGTTACCGCCCAGCAAGGCACCTGCCGCGTCCTTGAAGGCCGGGTTGGTGCTGACCAGCAGGATCGCGCCGAAGCCGATGATGAAGGTCAGGATGTAGAAGTAACCGATGAAGCCGGTGGCATACAGCACGCTCTTGCGCGCTTCCTTGGCGTCGCTCACGGTGAAGAAGCGCATCAGGATGTGCGGCAGGCCAGCGGTACCGAACATCAGCGCCAGGCCCAGGGAGAAGGCCGAGATCGGATCCTTCACCAGACCGCCGGGGCTCATGATCGCCTCGCCTTTAGGGTGAACCTTCACCGCTTCGGCAAACAGCATGTTGAAGTCGAAATTGACGTGTTTCATGACCATCAAGGCCATGAACGAAGCACCCGACAGCAGCAAGACCGCCTTGATGATCTGCACCCAAGTGGTGGCCAACATGCCGCCAAACAGCACGTAGAGGCACATCAGGATACCCACCAGGATCACCGCAACGTGGTAGTCCAGGCCGAACAGCAACTGGATCAGCTTGCCGGCACCGACCATTTGCGCGATCAGGTAGAACGCCACCACCACCAGCGAGCCGCAGGCGGACAGACTGCGGATCTGGGTTTGCCCGAGGCGATAGGACGCCACGTCGGCAAAGGTGTATTTACCCAGGTTACGCAGGCGTTCGGCGATCAGGAACAGGATGATCGGCCAACCCACCAGGAAGCCGATGGAGTAGATCAGGCCGTCATAACCGGAGGTGAACACCAGCGCGGAAATGCCCAGGAAGGACGCCGCCGACATGTAGTCGCCCGCGATTGCCAGGCCGTTCTGGAAGCCGGTGATCTTGCCGCCGGCCGCATAATAGTCGGCCGCCGAGTTGTTTTTCTTGGACGCCCAGTAGGTGATATACAAAGTCGCGCCGACGAAGGCCACGAACATCAGGATAGCCGCGACGTTGAGGGGTTGTTTCTGCACGGCACCGGTCAGGGCGTCAGCCGCCCAGGCGCCCGGTGCGAACGCCGCGATGCTCAATAGAGCCAGTAGACGCCGGATCATTGCTGAGCCTCCTTGAGAATCGCATTGTTCAGGTCGTCGAACTCACCGTTGGCGCGCCGCACGTAGATGCCGGTCAGGATGAAGGCCGAGACAATCAGGCCGACACCGATGGGAATACCCCAGGTGATGGTGGACTCAGGCGTGATCTTGGCCCCGAGAATGTGTGGCCCGTAGGCGATCAGAAGAATGAAGCCGGAATACAGACCAAGCATGATCGCCGAGAGAATCCAGGCGAACCTTTCCCTTTTTCTCACCAGCTCCTTGAAGCGCGGGCTGTTTTGAATCGAGAGGTAAATGCTGTCGTTCATTGTTTTTATCCTCGCAGCACAGATTTAATTGGAACGACCCTACTCTATGCGGCTCAAGGCCAGGTTCCAGACGACCTTAGTATTAGAACGACATGACGGTTTTGCCAGTTTTCCGCACATTATTCGCAATCCCCCCTGTGGGAGCGAGCTTGCTCGCGATGACGGCGCCACATTCAACATCGATGCAAGCAGACACATCGCTATCGCGAGCAAGCTCGCTCCCACAAGGGGTCCGGCGCCCATCGAAGAATTGCAGGCACAAAAAAGCCGCATGACACAACGTCATGCGGCTTCGCGAGCCAGCTAAATCAGATTGATTACTTGCCGGTCCACTCCTTCACGCGGTCCGGGTGCTTGGCGACCCAGTCCTTGGCAGCGGCGTCCGGCTTGGCGCCTTCCTGGATCGCCAGCATGACTTCGCCGATCTCGTCTTTCGACGCCCACTGGAATTTCTTCAGGAACTCGGCCACTTCCGGGGCCTTGGTGCCCAGTTCCTTGCTGCCGATGCTGTTTACAGTCTCAGCCGCGCCGTAGACGCCTTTCGGGTCTTCCAGGAAGCGCAGTTTCCACTTGGCGAACATCCAGTGCGGCACCCAACCGGTGACCGCGATGGATTCGTTTTTCTTCTCGGCACGGGTCAGCTCGGCGATCATGCCGGCGCCGGAACTGGCCTTGAGTTGATAACCGGTCAGGTCGTAATCCTTGATCGCCTGTTCGGTCTTGAGCATCACGCCTGAACCGGCGTCGATGCCGACGATGCGCTTCTTGAAGGAGTCGTCGGTCTTGAGATCCTCGAGCGACTTGGCCTTGACGTACTCCGGCACGATCAGGCCGATTTTTGCGTCCTTGAAGTTGGGGCCGTAATCGACCACCAAGTCCTTGTTCTTGGTCCAATAGTCGCCGTGAGTCACCGGCAGCCAGGCCGAGAGCATCGCGTCGAGTTTGCCGGTGGCCACACCTTGCCACATGATCCCGGTCGCGACCGCTTGCAGCTTCACGTCATAACCGAGTTTTTGCTTGATCACTTCGGCGGCCACGTGGGTGGTCGCGACGCTGTCGGACCAGCCGTCAACGTAACCGATGCTCAGGGTTTTGGTTTCGGCGCTGGCCAAGGTGGAACTGATGGCCAGTACCAGTGCGGCACCTGCGCCCAAGAGTCGTCGCATCTTCATCGTTACTTCCCCGAAAGTGCTGCGCCCGGCGGATGCCGGGCGGCGTCAACGTATAGTTATGATGCTCAGCGCCCCCATCACGCTCGCCTCAAACCGGTCTGAACGCCAGTGGAGTACTGACAGGATCGATCATCAACCTGTGACGCTACGGAACCTGCTCTGTCTGCGACGTCGAAGCAACGAGAAACGACATCAGAACGCCAGCTATTGTTTCCAGGCAATTGGCGCCTCCTCACACGTGAGATTTGCAGGCCAAATCCGGTAAATGCCAGATAACTAGCCGCGACTGCGCATGACCGTGTATCGTCCCGCTACTATCGCGCCCCGTCCGTGCCTGTTTTGTGCCCATCATGGCACTTGGCTCCGCTTCGGTGGTCATAGGCTGCGAACTTCATTCGGCACCTTCCTCTAAGGGATCCAGTCATGCTCCGTTCCTTGCGCTTCGCTGCCCTCCTCGGCGGCCTTATCCTGAGTGCGTCCGCGCTGGCGGCAGATATAGACGCCGCCAGCTATGGCTACCCCTTGACCAACCCGTTCGAGGCGACCATCGCCACTACGCCGCCGGACCTGCGTCCGGAGCTGCCGCTGATCGAAGACATCAATCAGGCGGACCACAACCTGACCCTGCGCCCGGAACGCGAGTTCATCCTGCCGGACAACTTCTGGCCAGTAAAAAGCCTCACCTACCGCATGGCCACCCAGGACAAGCCCGCGCCGCTGATCTTCCTGATCGCCGGCACCGGTGCACGCTACGACAGCACCCTCAACGAATACCTCAAGCGCCTCTACTACAAGGCCGGCTACCACGTGGTGCAGTTGTCCTCGCCCACCAGTTTCGACTTCATGAGTGCCGCTTCGCGCTTTGCCACGCCGGGCATTTCCAAGGAAGACGCCGAGGACATGTACCGGGTGATGCAGGCCGTGCGCGCACAGAACCCCAAGCTGCCGGTGACCGAGTACTACCTGACCGGCTACAGCCTCGGCGCCCTGGATGCGGCCTTTGTCGCCCACCTGGACGAAACCCGGCGCAGCTTCAATTTCAAGAAAGTGCTGCTGCTGAACCCACCGGTGAACCTCTATACCTCGATCACCAACCTGGACAAACTGGTCCAGACCGAAGTCAAGGGCATCAACAGCACCACGACTTTCTATGAACTGGTACTGAACAAGCTGACCCGTTACTTCCAGCAAAAAGGCTACATCGACCTCAACGATGCCCTGCTCTATGACTTCCAACAGTCCAAGCAGCACCTGAGCAATGAACAGATGGCGATGTTGATCGGCACCTCGTTCCGTTTCTCGGCGGCGGACATCGCGTTCACCTCGGACCTGATCAACCGTCGCGGCCTGATCATCCCCCCCAAGTTCCCGATCACCGAAAGCACCAGCCTGACGCCGTTCCTCAAGCGTGCGCTGCAATGCGATTTCGACTGTTACCTCACCGAGCAGGTGATCCCGATGTGGCGCGCGCGCACCGACGGCGGCAGCCTGCTGCAACTGGTCGACCAGGTCAGCCTGTACGCGCTGAAGGATTACCTGCACGACAGCCCGAAGATTGCCGTCATGCACAATGCCGACGACGTCATTCTCGGCCCGGGCGACCTGGGCTTCCTGCGCAAGACCTTTGGCGATCGCCTGACGGTTTATCCGCTGGGCGGCCACTGCGGCAACCTTAACTACCGCGTCAACAGCGACGCCATGCTGGAGTTTTTCCGTGGCTAAATATCTGCTGCTTATCGCTGCGTTAATGAGTGCGGGCATGGTCCACGCCGACAACAGCAAAGCCAATGCGCCTGTGGTGGTGGATTCGGACGGTTTCAAGGAACCGCTGACCAAACTCAAGTTCAACCCGGGGCTTGACCAGCGCGAGTTCGAGCGCTCGACCCTCAACGCGTTGAACGTCTATGACCCGCTGGAATCCTGGAACCGCCGGGTCTATCACTTCAACTACCGCTTCGACCAATGGGTCTTCCTGCCCGTCGTCGACGGCTATCGCTACATTACCCCTGGCTTCGTGCGCACAGGGGTCAGCAATTTCTTCAACAACCTGGGGGACGTGCCGAACCTGATGAACAGCCTGCTGCAATTCAAGGGCAAGCGTTCAATGGAAACCACGGCGCGGCTGCTACTCAACACCACTGTGGGCATCGCCGGCCTGTGGGACCCGGCCACCGCCATGGGCCTGCCGCGCCAGAGCGAAGATTTCGGCCAGACCCTCGGCTTCTATGGCGTGCCGGCCGGTGCGTATTTCGTGCTGCCGATCTTCGGCCCGTCGAACCTGCGCGACACCTCGGGCCTGCTGGTGGACTACACGGCCGAATCGGCGATCAACTTCCTGAACGTCTCCGAAGTCAGCTCCAACCACCCGGAATTGCTGCTCCTGCGCGGCGTCGACAAGCGCTACCAGACCAGTTTCCGCTACGGGCAACTCAACACGCCCTTCGAGTATGAGAAGGTGCGCTACGTGTACACCGAGTCGCGCAAGTTGCAGATCGCCGAGTAACTTTCGACCACCCCAAACCCATTGTGGGAGCAAGCTTGCTCGCGATAGCGCTCTGTCAGACAACTAAATGTTGAATGTCAGGCCCTCATCGCGAGCAAGCTCGCTCCCACAGTGATCATGGGTTGCCAGGTCTCAGCCTTTCAGCGCTTTCCAGACCTTGCCAACCACCATCACCCCCGCCAACACCGCCGCCCCAGCAACGATCCCAGCCACGGCATTGAGCAACGTCGGCACGATAAACCCGGCACCACCGGCGCTGGCCGTCACGCCTTCGATCCAGTGATGCACCACTGGCACGCCATGGGTCAGGATGCCACCGCCCACCAGGAACATCGCCGCGGTGCCGATCACCGACAGGCTTTTCATCATGTAGGGTGCCGCACTCAGGATCGCACCGCCGATGCTTTTGGCGGCCTGGCCTGGCTTGTGCGTCAACCAGAGTCCCAGGTCATCGAGCTTGACGATCCCGGCCACCAGGCCATAGACGCCAATGGTCATGACGATGGCGATGCCCGACAGGACGATCACCTGCTGGGTCAATGCTGCGTCAGCGACGGTGCCGAGGGTGATGGCGATGATTTCGGCCGAGAGGATGAAGTCGGTGCGTACCGCGCCCTTGATCTTGTCCTTTTCAAAGGCCACCAGATCGACCGCCGGATCCGCCACCGCCTCGACCAGTTGCGCATGTTCGGCCTGGTCCTCGGCCTTGCTGTGAAGGAACTTGTGGGCCAGTTTTTCGAACCCCTCGAAACACAAATAGGCACCGCCCACCATCAACAACGGCGTCACCAACCACGGGACGAAAGCGCTGATCGCCAGCGCCGACGGCACCAGGATCAATTTGTTGATGAACGATCCCTTGGCCACCGCCCACACCACTGGCAGCTCTCGCTCGGCACGCACGCCCGACACTTGCTGGGCATTGAGCGCCAGGTCATCGCCGAGAACGCCGGCGGTTTTCTTGGCGGCCATCTTGGTCATCAGCGCGACATCGTCGAGCACGGTGGCGATGTCGTCGATCAGTACCAGCAAACTGCTTCCAGCCATGGAGGGGCTCCTTGAATAATAATGCCGCGCAGCATACCGCGAGCCGCGGCGCCTTGGGGCATTCTTGAGCGCCGCGCGAAGCCGGTGCTACCATGCGCCACCGCCAGAACAGGCAAGGAACCCCTGGGTTTATGAGCACAATCCGCGAGCGCAACAAAGAATTGATCCTGCGTGCCGCCAGCGAAGAATTTGCCGACAAGGGCTTCGCCGCGACCAAGACCAGCGACATCGCGGCCAAGGCAGGCCTGCCCAAACCCAACGTCTACTACTACTTCAAATCCAAGGAAAACCTCTACCGCGAGGTACTGGAAAGCATCATCGAGCCGATTCTCCAGGCCTCGACCCCGTTCAATGCCGACGGCGTGCCCGGCGAGGTGCTGAGCCATTACATCCGCTCCAAGATCCGCATCTCCCGCGACCTGCCCTTCGCCTCGAAAGTCTTCGCCAGTGAAATCATGCACGGCGCCCCCCACCTGAGCCCCGACCTGGTGGAACAACTCAACGCCCAGGCCCGGCACAACATCGCCTGCATCCAGAGCTGGATCGACCGCGGCCAGATCGCCCCCATCGACCCCAACCACCTGATGTTCAGCATCTGGGCCGCCACCCAGACCTATGCCGACTTCGACTGGCAGATCAGCGCCGTGACCGGCAAGGCGAAGCTGGACGAAGCCGACTATGAAGCCGCTGCGCAGACGATCATTCGGTTGGTGCTGAAAGGGTGTGAGCCAGACTGATAGCCCGAGGCGGCTTCAATCGCGAGCAAGCTCGCTCCCACACTTCGGCCCTCAACAGCCGCAAAACTCACAGGCACACACAAATCACTGTGGGAGCGAGCCTGCTCGCGATGACGGCGACTCGGTTATGAGTCAAACCCAAATGGCGTCCCACAATGGATAATCGCCAAGTTTCTTCACTAAACCTGCCCGTAACGGGTTGGCGACAACATATCGAGCAAGCTTTACCAAGTCCTCTTCCCGTCGTAGCGCGCGGTCATGAAAGCCTGCCTGCCAAATGCTGAGCTTGCGATCGAGACGCAGCTTCACTGATTTGGTGCTCAGTGATTTTGTCCTCTGCATCAAGTCACCCAATGACCCTTTGCGCAATTCGATCAACCAATGGAAGTGATCAGGCATAACGACCCATGCCAATGAGTTGGCGAAGCCTTGATCCTCCGCCTTCCGAAACTGTTCAACAACCAATCTGCCTAGGATAAAGTCATTGAAGATTGGCTCTCGGCCAAATGTATTAGTGGTCAATAAATAAGTCCGGTTGGACTCAGCACTACGGCCAAGGCGCAGCCGATGTGACGCTGGTGAACCAGGCATTCCGTGCCCCTTAGATGATCGAATCCTGAGCAAGCCTAGACCTGAAGACACTTGGATGCGGGCCAACTTTTTACCCGGATGTGTCTGATCGATTGCTATCGCGAGCAGGCTCGCTCCCACAGGAGATTTGCAAAATCTCATACATATTGTGTTCGCCGCAGCCCATCTGGTGGAAGCGAGTCTGCTCGCGATGGCGTCAGTCCATTCACCCCAAAATCAAGCGACCACCCCCACATCCGCCCTCAACTGCAACGCCTCCACCGCCCTGACCGCCACCTGCTCATCCACATCCGAAACATCGCCACTGACACCAATCGCCCCCAGCACCCTGCCGTTCTGATCCCTGATCAATACCCCACCCGGGGCCGGTACGACGTTGCCCTGTCCCAACCCATTCAAAGCGGCAAAGAACGCCGGGCGTTGTTGGGCGTCCTGGGCGAGCAGGCGCGAGCCTTTGCCCAGGGCGATGGCGCCCCAGGCCTTGCCGATGGCGATCTGCGGGCGAAGCAGGCTGGCGCCGTCTTCGCGCTGCAAGGCAATCAGGTGCCCGCCACTGTCCAGGACCGCGACGGTCAAGGGCGCAGCGCTGATTTCATGACCGGCGGCAAGGGCTTGCCCGGCCAGATTGACGGCGATTTTCAAAGTTAGAACGCTCATGGGTGCTGTCCTTCTTTTGTTATGGAAAAGCCTTGAGGGCTTCACTTTCAGCAAAACCGAACCCCATAAATAGAACACAACATAGAATATTTTTGTATACAATAATTTTCACAAATCACCTTAACTGATAGAAGAAAGCAGCAAAACCTGACCTTCCGACGAATGAAACAGGTGCTTGAGGAAAGGGATTGACCTGCGTCGTTCGCCATGAATACACTCTGCACAAAGCCACTTGTATACAATTACAAAACGTAAGAGGCACAAAACAATGAGCAAAATGAGAGCAATCGAAGCTGCCGTTCTGGTGATGCGCCGTGAAGGCGTGGACACGGCCTTCGGCATCCCGGGTGCCGCGATCAACCCGCTGTACTCCGCCCTGCAGAAGGTGGGTGGCATCGATCACGTCCTCGCTCGCCACGTTGAAGGCGCCTCGCACATGGCCGAGGGCTACACCCGGACCAAGGCCGGCAATATCGGTGTGTGCATCGGCACTTCGGGCCCGGCCGGCACCGATATGGTGACCGGGCTCTACAGCGCTTCGGCCGATTCCATCCCGATTCTGTGCATCACCGGACAAGCCCCCCGCGCCCGTATGCACAAGGAAGACTTTCAGGCTGTGGATATCACCAGCATCGTCAAACCCGTGACCAAGTGGGCAACCACCGTGCTGGAGCCGGGCCAGGTGCCGTATGCCTTCCAGAAGGCGTTCTTCGAGATGCGCTCCGGCCGCCCGGGCCCGGTGCTGATCGACCTGCCGTTCGACGTGCAGATGGCCGAGATCGAGTTCGACATCGACGCCTATCAACCGCTGCCGCTGGCCAAACCCGCGGCCAACCGCGTGCAGATCGAGAAAGCCCTGGCCATGCTCAACCAGGCTGAGCGTCCATTGCTGGTGGCCGGCGGCGGCATCATCAACGCCGATGCCAGCGACCTGCTGGTGGAGTTCGCCGAGCTGACCGGTATCCCGGTCATCCCCACCCTGATGGGCTGGGGCACCATTCCCGACGATCATCCGCAGATGGTCGGCATGGTCGGCCTGCAAACGTCCCACCGCTACGGCAATGCGACCTTGCTCAAGTCGGACGTGGTGCTGGGCGTCGGTAACCGCTGGGCCAACCGTCACACCGGTTCGGTGGACGTCTACACCGAAGGCCGCACGTTCATTCATGTGGACATCGAGCCGACCCAGATCGGCCGCGTCTTCACCCCTGACCTGGGCATCGTTTCCGACGCCGCCTCGGCCCTGACCGTGTTCATCGAAGTGGCCCGCGAATGGCAAGCCGCCGGCAAACTGAAAAACCGCAGCGCCTGGCTGCAGGACTGCCAGCAACGCAAGGCCAGCCTGCAGCGCAAGACCCACTTCGACAACGTGCCGGTCAAGCCACAGCGGGTGTACGAAGAAATGAACCAGGTGTTCGGCAAGGACACCTGCTACGTCAGCACCATCGGCCTGTCGCAGATCGCCGGGGCGCAGTTCCTCCACGTCTACAAGCCACGCCACTGGATCAACTGCGGCCAGGCCGGTCCCTTGGGCTGGACCATTCCGGCGGCGCTGGGGGTGGTCAAGGCCGATCCGAGCCGCAAGGTCGTGGCGCTGTCGGGCGACTATGATTTCCAGTTCATGATCGAAGAGCTGGCGGTGGGTGCGCAGTTCAAACTGCCCTACATCCATGTGGTGGTGAACAATTCCTACCTGGGTCTGATTCGCCAGGCCCAGCGCGGGTTCGACATGGACTATTGCGTGCAGTTGTCCTTCGACAACCTCAACGCCCCGGAACTCAACGGCTATGGTGTGGACCACGTTGCCGTGGCCGAGGGCCTGGGGTGCAAGGCGCTGCGGGTGTTCGAACCGGCGGGTATCCAACCGGCGCTGCGCCAGGCCCAAGCGATGATCGAGGAGTTCAAGGTGCCGGTGATCGTCGAGATCATCCTGGAGCGGGTGACCAACATCTCCATGGGCACCGAGATCAATGCCGTCAATGAGTTTGAAGACTTGGCGCTTGTGGGCAACGATGCACCGACCGCCATTTCGTTGCTCGACTGACCGACCGGCGTCCCTGCGGGAGCGAGCTTGCTCGCGATGACGGCGCTACATTCAAACCTGGATGCAAGCAGACACACCGCTATCGCGAGCAAGCCCGCTCCCCCAGGGGGCCTGATAAATATTCACAGGAGACCACCATGCCGCGTTTCGCCGCCAACCTGTCCATGCTGTTTACCGAGCAGGATTTCCTCGCCCGTTTCGAAGCCGCCGCCAAGGCCGGCTTCAGTGGTGTCGAATACCTGTTCCCCTATGACTACAGCTCCGCCGAACTCAAGGCCTTGCTCGACACCCACGGCCTGACCCAAGTGCTGTTCAACCTGCCGGCCGGCGACTGGGCCAAGGGCGAGCGCGGCATTGCCTGCCTGCCGGACCGGGTCGAGGAATTCCGCGCCGGTGTCGACCTGGCCATCGCCTACGCCCAGGTGCTGGGCAACACGCAGGTCAACTGCCTGTCGGGGATTCGTCCGCAGAACTGCAGTGAAACCCTGGTGGAGAAAACCTTCGTCGCCAACCTGAAATACGCCGCCGAAAAGTTGCAGGCCAAAGGCATCAAGCTGGTGATGGAAGCCATCAATACCCGCGACATTCCTGGCTTCTACCTGAACAACACCGCCCAGGCCTTGTCGATCCGTGAGCAGGTGGGCAGCGCCAACCTGTTCCTGCAATACGACATCTACCACATGCAGATCATGGAAGGTGACCTGGCCCGGACCCTGTCGGCGCACCTGGGCGAGATCAACCATGTGCAACTGGCGGACAACCCGGGCCGCAACGAGCCGGGCACGGGGGAAATCAACTACCGCTTCCTGTTCCAACACCTGGACCGCATCGGCTACCAGGGTTGGGTCGGCTGTGAATACAAGCCGCTGACCACCACCGAAGCCGGCCTGGGCTGGCTGAAAACCTTGTGGGAGCGAGCCTGCTCGCGATAGCGGTAGTCCAGCCAACATCTTTATTGAATGTAGAGCCGCCATCGCGAGCAGGCTCGCTCCCACAAAAAGCCGTCTCCCATTTGCTTGAAGCAATACAAAAACAAGAGGATTTCCCCATGGCTAAAATCGGATTCATCGGCACCGGCATCATGGGCCACCCCATGGCACTGAACCTGCAAAAGGCCGGTCACAGCCTGTTCCTGTCCCAGCACCACGACGCGGCTCCGGCCGACCTGCTGGCCGGTGGCGCGGTGGCGTTGGCCAACCCGAAGGAAGTGGCCCAGGAAGCCGAGTTCATCATCGTCATGGTCCCGGACACGCCGCAGGTCGAGGACGTGCTGTTCCGCGCCGACGGCGTGGCGGCGGGCGTGGGCGCGGGCAAGGTGGTGATCGACATGAGTTCGATCTCCCCCACCGCCACCAAGGCGTTCGCGGCGAAGATCAATGAAAAAGGCGCACAGTACCTCGATGCCCCGGTCTCAGGTGGTGAAGTCGGTGCCAAGGCCGCGACCCTGAGCATCATGGTCGGTGGCGACAACGCCGCCTTCGAGCGCGCCCTGCCGCTGTTCCAGGCCATGGGCAAGAACATCACCCTGGTGGGCGGCAATGGCGATGGCCAGACCGCCAAGGTGGCGAACCAGATCATCGTCGCCCTGAACATCCAGGCGGTGGCCGAAGCGTTGTTGTTCGCCGCGAAAAACGGTGCCGACCCGGCCAAGGTCCGTGAAGCACTGATGGGAGGTTTCGCGTCGTCGAAGATCCTCGAAGTGCACGGCGAACGCATGATCAAGGGCACCTTCGACCCGGGCTTCCGCATCAGCCTGCACCAGAAGGACCTGAACCTGGCCCTGCAAGGCGCCAAGGAACTGAACATCAACCTGCCCAACACCGCCAACGCCCAACAGGTGTTCAGCACCTGCGCGGCCATTGGCGGCAGCCACTGGGATCACTCGGCGCTGATCAAGGGGTTGGAGCACATGGCCAATTTCTCGATTCGCGACAAATAAACCCTGCCCCCCTGTGGGAGCGAGCTTGCTCGCGATAACGGTAGCCCAGCCAACATCGTTGCTGAATGTAAAACCGCTATCGCGAGCAAGCTCGCTCCCACAGGGTCCGCATCAACACCCATAATAAAAAACCGGGAGTCCGCCATGTCGGTCGATCCGCAACAACTGCTGCGCGAGCTGTTTGCCACAGCCATCGACGCGGCCCATCCGCACCACGTCCTTGAACACTACCTGCCCAGCGACCGCAGCGGCCGGGTGATCGTCATTGGCGCCGGCAAGGCCGCGGCGGCCATGGCGCAAGTGGTCGAACGCTGCTGGCAGGGTGAAGTGTCCGGCCTGGTGGTGACCCGCTACGGCCATGGCGCGCCCTGCCAGAAAATCGAAGTGGTGGAAGCCGCCCACCCGGTGCCTGACGCCGCGGGCCTGGCCGTGGCCCAGCGGGTACTGGAGCTGGTGAGCAATCTCAGCGAAGACGACCGGGTGATCTTCCTCTTGTCCGGCGGCGGCTCCGCCCTGCTCGCCTTGCCCGCCGAAGGCATCACCCTGGCCGACAAGCAGTCGATCAACAAAGCCTTGCTCAAGTCCGGTGCGACCATTGGCGAGATGAATTGCGTGCGCAAGCACCTCTCGGCGATCAAGGGCGGGCGCCTGGGCAAGGCCTGTTGGCCGGCGACGGTGTACACCTACGCGATTTCCGATGTGCCGGGTGACCTGGCCACGGTCATCGCATCCGGCCCCACGGTGGCCGACCCCAGTACATCGGCCGAAGCCCTGGCGATTCTCCAGCGCTACCACATCGATGTGCCGGCGTCGGTGCGCGACTGGCTGCACAACCCAGCGTCGGAAACCGTCAAGCCCGGCGACCCGAGCCTGGCCCGCAGCCACTTCCAATTGATCGCCCGTCCCCAGCAATCCCTGGAAGCCGCAGCGGTGAAGGCTCGCCAGGCCGGTTTCAGCCCGTTGATCCTCGGCGACCTGGAAGGCGAATCCAGGGAGGTGGCGAAAGTCCATGCCGGCATTGCCCGGCAAATCGCCTTGCACGGCCAGCCGCTGGCGGCGCCGTGCGTGATTCTCTCCGGCGGCGAAACCACCGTTACCGTGCGCGGCGATGGCCGTGGCGGGCGCAATGCCGAATTCCTGCTGAGCCTGACCGACAGCCTCAAGGGCCATCCCGGCATCTATGCGCTGGCCGGCGACACCGACGGCATCGACGGTTCCGAAGACAACGCCGGCGCCCTCATGACCCCGGACAGCTATCGCCGCGCCGCCAAACTGGGCCTGTGCGCCAGCGACGAGTTGGACAACAACAATGGCTACGGCTACTTCGCCACCCTGGATGCGCTGATCGTCACCGAACCGACCCGCACCAACGTCAACGACTTTCGCGCCATCCTGATCCTCGAGAACCCCCAACATGACGCCTGATAAAAAGGTCAAGATCCTCGCGACCCTCGGCCCCGCCACCCGTGGGATCGATGACATCCGCGAGCTGGTACAGGCCGGCGTGAACATCTTCCGCCTGAACTTCAGCCACGGCGACCATACGGACCACGCCCAGCGCTACCAGTGGATTCGTGACGTCGAGCAGCAGCTCAATTACCCCCTGGGCATCCTGATGGACCTGCAAGGTCCGAAGCTGCGGGTTGGCCAATTCGCCGACGGCAAGGTCCTGCTGCAACGGGGCCAGGCCCTGCGCCTGGATCTGGACCCGACGCCGGGTGATCAACGCCGGGTCAACCTGCCCCACCCGGAAATCATCGCGGCCCTGGAGCCGGGCATGGACCTGCTGCTGGACGACGGCAAGTTGCGCCTGCGCGTGACCGCCAGGCACCGCGACGCCATCGACACCGAAGTGCTCAACGGCGGCGAGCTGTCGGACCGCAAAGGCGTGAACGTGCCCCAGGCCGTGCTCGACCTGAGCCCGTTGACCGCCAAGGACCGGCGCGACTTGAGTTTCGGCCTGGAGCTGGGCGTGGACTGGGTGGCATTGTCGTTCGTGCAGCGGCCCGAGGACATCCGCGAAGCTCGCGCGCTGATCGGCGACAAGGCGTTCCTGATGGCGAAGATCGAGAAGCCGTCGGCGGTGACCCAACTGCGGGAAATCGCCGAATTGAGCGATGCGATCATGGTCGCCCGCGGCGACCTGGGGGTCGAAGTCCCGGCCGAAAGCGTGCCGCAGATTCAGAAAAACATCATTGGCACCTGCCGCGCCCTGGGCAAACCGGTGGTGGTGGCCACCCAGATGCTCGAGTCGATGCGCTTTTCCCCGGCGCCCACCCGCGCCGAAGTCACTGACGTTGCCAACGCCGTGGCCGAAGGGGCTGATGCAGTGATGCTGTCGGCAGAAACCGCCTCAGGGGATTACCCCCTCGAAGCCGTGCAGATGATGAGCAAGATCATCCGCCAGGTGGAAAACGGTCCCGACTACCAGGCGCAGCTGGACGTCAGCCGACCGAAAGCCGAGGCCACGGTGTCGGATGCCATCAGCTGCGCGATCCGGCGCATCAGCAGCATCCTGCCGGTGGCGGTGCTGGTGAACTACAGCGAATCCGGCAGCTCCAGCCTGCGCGCGGCGCGGGAACGGCCGGCGGTGCCGATCCTCAACCTCACGCCGAACCTGCAGGCCGCCCGCCGCCTGACGGTGGCCTGGGGCGTGCACTCGGTGGTCAATGATCGGTTGAAGCAGGTGGACGAAGTCTGTTCCACCGCCCTGGAAATCGCCCAGGCCCAAGGCATGGCCCAGCGTGGCGATACCTTGCTGATCACCGCGGGCGTGCCGTTCGGGCAGCCGGGGTCGACCAATTCGCTGCGCATCGAGACGTTGATCTAGCGTCTGTACTGGCCTCATCGCGAGCAAGCTCGCTCCCACAGGGGCTGCGGTGCCCTTGTGGGAGCGAGCTTGCTCGCGATGAAGTCGACTCGGTCCCTCTGGCACACACCTACCATGCCCAACACCCACTGCCCCGACTGGGCCACCGCCCTGCTCAACGGCTTCAGCCAGGTTTTTCTCCAGCGCCATCCGCTGTGCGGCCTGCTGTGCCTGTTGGCGATCCTGCTCACGGCGCCCGCCCTGTTCGGCGGCGCATTGCTCGGCGGGGTGGCCGGGTTGCTGACGGCCCAGCGACGCGGTTACACCAAGGCCGACCGGCAAGCCGGACTGTTCAGCTACAACGGCATCCTGCTGGGCTTGCTGCTGAGCCTGGCGTTGCCCTGGTCCACCCTGTTGCCACCGCTGATCATCGCCGCGGGTGGCCTCAGCGCGATGCTGACCCAGCAATGGCTCAAGCGCACCCGAGGCCCTCGTTGCCTGCCCGCCTATACCGCGCCCTTTGTCGGGCTGGCTTGGCTGCTGATGGGGTTCACCCTGCCGCAGCCCGCCGTCACCTCGATTGAAATGACCCTGCCCAACCTGCTGGCCGCGCTTCTGAGCGGACTGGGCCAGGTCATGTTTCTCGACCATCCAGCGGCCGGTGCGCTGATCGCCGCCGGTCTGCTGCTGGCCAACCGGCGCGCCGGCGCGTGGGCATTGTTCGCTTCCGCCTTCGGCCTGGCCTTCGCCTTGTCGCAGCATGAAAACGCAACCGCCCTGTCCGGGCTGGGCGGCTATAACCCGGTGTTGGTGGCGCTGGCCCTCAGCCAACAGCGCCGCCCATGGCTGCCGCTGATGGGCATCGTCCTGGCAATCATGCTCACGCCAGGCTTTACCGCCCTCGGCCTGCCTCCCCTGACAGCGCCGTTCATCCTCGCCTGCTGGCTGATCCAGGCCACCGGCCGGGCGTGGCGTCAGGCCAGCCTCGACATCGCGCCTTGCGCTGTACGGGGCAATCCCCCTAGGCTTCGCTGATTCCGGTTCAGGCGAAGATTATGCAAAGCAGCGACAACTGGCGTGAACGCCTCTACGTGATCATTTTCCAGACCGACACCGTGGCCGGCCGGCGCTTCGACAGCACCCTGCTGTTGATCATCCTCGCCAGCCTGGTGATCGTGATGCTCGATAGCATCGACAGCGTGCACAAGCACTATGCGGCCCTGCTGGCGGCTATCGAGTGGGGCTTCACGTTCATCTTCATCGTCGAATACGGCCTGCGCCTGTACTGCTCGCCCAAGCCGCTGCGCTATGCCTTCAGTTTCTACGGCCTGGTGGATCTGCTGGCGATCGTGCCGGGGATCCTGGCGCTGTACTACAGCGATGCCCAATACCTGCTGATCATTCGGATCATCCGCATGCTGCGGATTTTCCGCGTGCTCAAGCTCAGCCCTTACCTCAAGCAAGCCAACTACCTGATGGCGGCGCTGCGCGGGAGCAAGCAGAAAATCATCGTGTTCCTGGTCAGCGTCTCGACCCTGGTGACCGTCTTCGGCACGCTGATGTACGTCATCGAAGGCCCCGAGCACGGTTTCACCAGCATCCCCAAGGGTATCTATTGGGCTATCGTGACACTGACCACCGTAGGCTTCGGCGACATCGTGCCCAAGACGCCCCTGGGCCAAGTGGTGTCGTCCTTGGTGATGATCACCGGTTACTCGATCATCGCCGTGCCAACGGGTATTTTCACGGCTGAACTGGCCACGGCCATGCGCGGTGACCAGCTCAGGCACGATTGCCCGGTGTGCAGCAAAAACAACCACGAACACGGCGCCGCTTTCTGCTCCCGTTGTGGCAATGCACTGTTTAAGAAATTGGAATAAGCAAAGCACTTTTTGATGCTTGAAGGTCTATAGGCATGCAGCTAGTGTGCTGGCTAATTGCCCGGAATCCCCGTTCAAATAAAAAGGAATTCGTAAGTGAAGAACTTCTTTGGCGCCTCCCTTCTCGCCGTTGGCCTGACCTTCGGCAGCCTGGCCCACGCCGCCCCGATCCTGCTTAACGTTTCCTACGACGTCATGCGCGACTTCTACAAGGACTACAACGCAGCCTTCCAGAAGCACTGGCAGGCCGAGCACAACGAAAACATCACCGTGCAAATGTCGTTCGGCGGCTCCAGCAAACAGGCGCGCTCGGTGATCGACGGGCTGCCGGCGGATGTCATCACCATGAACATGGCCACCGACATCAACGCCCTGGCGGACAATGGCAAGCTGGTGCCCGAGAACTGGGTCACCCGCCTGCCGAACAACAGCGCGCCGTTCACCTCGGCCACGGTGTTCATCGTGCGCAAAGGCAACCCCAAAGCACTGAAGGACTGGCCCGACCTGCTCAAGGACGGTGTGCAGGTGATCGTGCCCAATCCGAAAACCTCCGGCAACGGTCGCTACACCTACCTGTCGGCCTGGGGTTACGTGCTGAAAAATGGCGGTGACGAGAACAAGGCCAAGGCCTTCGTCGGCAAACTGTTCAAGCAGGCGCCGGTTCTGGACACTGGCGGTCGCGCCGCGACGACCACCTTCATGACCAACCAGATCGGCGACGTGCTGGTGACCTTTGAAAACGAGGCGGAAATGATCGCCCGCGAGTTCGGCCGCGACCAGTTCGAAGTGATCTACCCAAGCGTTTCCGCCGAGGCCGAGCCACCGGTGAGCGTGGTCGACAAAGTCGTCGAGAAAAAAGGCTCCCGCGAAGCCGCCGAGGCCTACCTCAAATACCTGTGGTCGCCCGAAGGCCAGGAAATCGCTGCCGCCAACTACCTGCGCCCACGGGACCCGGCAGTACTGGCCAAATACACCGACCGCTTCCCGAAAGTGGACTTCCTGTCCGTGGAAAAAACCTTCGGCGACTGGCGCACGGTGCAGAAGACTCACTTCAATGACGGTGGGATTTTCGACCAGATCTATAGCGGGCAGTGAGGCTCGACTCGCCTCAAAACCACGCTGTCAGCCAAGTGCAAACCTGTGGGAGCGAGCTTGCTCGCGATTGCGGCTTCATTCCAACATCATTGATGTAGAACAGACCGTTATCGCGAGCAAGCTCGCTCCCACAGGATCTGATCGTTGCCATTAATTCCCGGCATGACTGATATCAGCCACAAGCCCTGTTCCTGAGCCCCGCAAGTCTTTAGCCTCACGCCATCCTTTCAATCGATCGATGAGATTGCCATGAGTGCTCATTCACCCACCTCGCCCGGCAGCACCCTGACCCGCGGCATGGTCCTGCTCTTCGCCTTCTGCTGCGGCGCCATTGTCGCCAACATCTACTACGCCCAACCCATCATCGAACTGATCGCACCCGATGTCGGCCTGAGCAGCACCATGGCCAGCCTGATCGTCTCGCTGACCCAGATCGGTTATGCCCTGGGCCTGTTTTTCCTGGTGCCGTTGGGTGACTTGCTGGAGAACCGTCGACTGATGATTCTCACCACGCTGGTGGCGATTGCCAGCTTGCTGGGGGCGGCGTTCACTGACCAGCCGAATGTGTTCCTGCTGGTCTCGCTGCTGGTGGGATTCAGTTCGGTGTCGGTGCAAGTCCTGATTCCGCTGGCCGCGCACCTGGCGCCGGAGGAGTCCCGGGGGCGGGTCGTCGGTGGGATCATGGGCGGCCTGCTGCTCGGGATCCTGCTGGCGCGGCCGGTCTCCAGCGTCGTGGCCGATCACTTCGGCTGGAGGGCCATGTTCATCATCGCCGCCGCGTTGATGGTCGCGATCAGCATCGTCCTGGCGCTGACCGTGCCCAAGCGCCAGCCCGACCATAGCGCCTCCTATGGTCAACTGCTGGGTTCGCTCGGCACCCTGCTGCGCCAACAACCGCTGTTGCGCCAACGGGCGTTCTATCAAGCCTGCATGTTCGCCACGTTCAGCCTGTTCTGGACCGCCGTGCCGCTGGAGCTGTCACGCAACCATGGCCTGTCCCAGACTGAAATCGCCCTGTTCGCCCTGGTCGGTGCCATCGGTGCCATCGCCGCGCCCATCGCCGGTCGCCTGGCGGATGCCGGCCATACCCGCAACGCCTCGCTGCTGGCGATGCTGTTCGCCAGCCTGAGTTTCCTGCCGGCGTTCATCCATCCGCTCTATAGTGTGATCGGCCTGGCGGTGACCGGCGTGGTCCTGGACTTCTGCGTGCAGATGAACATGGTCCTGGGCCAGCGCACCATCTACGCCCTCGATGCCAAGAGTCGCAGCCGGCTGAATGCGCTGTACATGACCAGCATCTTCGTCGGCGGCGCCTTTGGCTCATCGATTGCCAGCGCGGTATACGAGCACGGCGGCTGGTTGTGGGTGGTGATCGTCGGCAGCGCCTTTCCGCTGTTGGCCTTGCTGCGCTTCTTGAGTGCCTCGCGCAAGCCGTCCCTGGCCACGGCCTGAAACCCCACGCATAAAAAATGCCCGGTCGCTCGAGGCGACCGGGCATTTTCATGGAGCGGTCAAATCCGCACGTTGCCACGCGGCCCGGCAATCGCCCAGATGATCAGGCCCAGGACCGGCAGCAGCAGGATCAGCAGCACCCAGAGAATTTTCATCCCGGTTTCCGCGCCACTCTTGAGCACATTGATGATCGCCCAGATATCGAGCGCCAGGATAATCAGGCCGACCAGGCCGTTGAAGGTGGAACCCATGGTGTCGCTCCCAAATGGTGATAGGCACCCTTAGGATAGCGGGCCCCAGGCAAGGGTTCCGTTTTATTGCTTCAGACGTGGACCGCGACCTTGAGAGCTTCCAAGGCCGGCGCGGCGGCGATGCCGACTTCGGCACACAGTTCCAGCACCTGCGGCACGTCGTTGCCGTACACCAGCACCATTTGCAATTCATCGTCGAGCAACTGGCTGAAGTTCATCAGCACGTAGCCGCCGTTTTCCTTGTTCAGGCTGCTCATCTGGATCTGGATGCGGTTGAGCGCGGTCAGGGCTTCGGTTTTCGCCAGCTGCTTGGGCTTGAGATTGAACGCCACGCCAGGGCCGAACGAGGCGACGATCTGTTCGAACAGGTCCACGTAGGTGTCGGCCTGGAACAGCACGGTGTCCGGCAGGCTGCCCACCACCACCCACTCACCCAACGGGATCGGGAACGTGTCGTCGTAGTTGATATCGGGGTTGGCGGCCAGGAAAGCCGTCGGATCGGCGTAGGCCTGGGCCGCTTCGTCAGCGATTTTCGCGATGTCCGCCTCGCCGAGGCAGCCGGAGCTGATTTTACCGACGAGTTCGATGAGAGCGGCTTTCATGGGGGTGAATCCTGTGGCGAAGGGTGTCTTTAGGGCGGGCAGGATAGCGCATCACATCGGTCCGTAGGAGCTGCCGAGCGAAGCGAGGCTGCGATCTTTTGATCTTGATCGCTCGCTTGAGATTCAACTGTCAGGTGAAAGATCGCAGCCTCGCTTCGCTCGGCAGCTCCTACAGGGCCAACATTTTTTCCAACTGCGCCGTGGTGTCCACCGCGCCCATGGTCCTGGCGGCATCGAGGGCCGAGACGCCGTTGGCGTCCTTGGCTTTCGGGTCGGCGCCTTTGCCGATCAGGTAGTCGACGATTTCCACCCGGTTGAACATCGCCGCCATCATCAAGGCGGTACGGCCATCGAAGGAGGCGCCCTCCACTTGCGCGCCGCCGTCCACCAACGCCGAGACCACTGCCAGGTCGCCCTTGAACGCCGCGCCGGCAATCGGGCTCTGGCCGTTGTCGTTGCGGATTTCCGGATCGGCCTTGTGCTCCAGCAGCACTTTCACCGTTTCCACATGCCCGTGGTAAGCGGCCAGCATCAACAGGGTGTCGCCCTTGTGATTACGCAGGTTGGGCGGCAGGCCCTTGCTCAGGAGCGCGGCCATCATGGCCGCGTCGCCCTGGCGTGCGACGTTGAACACCTGCTCGGCAAACTCGGCAGCCTCTTCCGGGGTCATCTGGCGGCTTGTATCGGACATGGGAAACTCCACTCGGCTCTTCGCAAAGCGGCTAGTTTCCCGAGGGCCCCGGGCGCTGTCATCCCTTTTTTCACTGTGCCCGCCATAGCCAGGATCAATAACGCAATTGTCCATCCTGGATCCGCACCGCGAGTTGCCGGTCCACCCGCACGTACGTATCGGTACCCGGCAGCCAGGCATAGACCGGCTCATCCCCGGCGACGCACGGGTCGAACCCTTCAGCCTTCAGGCGCGTCTTCCGGTACTTGAAGGTGCCGGTGGTGTCCATCTTCACCTTGATGCGCAGGAACAGCGGCACGGCATAGGCGGGCAACTTGCATTGCAAGAATTGCAGCAGCTCGCTGAAGTCCAGGGTCGCCAGGGATTCGGACGGGGTGATCGCCGCCATGCCGGCACGGCCATTGGTGCCATTGATCTCCACGCCATAAGCCACCGCCTCGGCCACCTGCGGGTGTTGCAGCAAGACGTTTTCGACTTCCGTGGTGGAGACGTTCTCGCCTTTCCAGCGATAGGTGTCGCCGAGGCGATCGACGAACTGCCCATGCCCGAAGCCGATGTTGCGCAGCAGGTCTCCGGTGTTGAAGTAACGGTCCCCCAGCACGAAGACATCCCGGCAGATGGTTTTTTCGGTCAAGGCTTGCTCGGTGTAGCCATCCAGTGGCGCCTTCTCGTCGATCCGCGCCAGCAGCAGGCCCGGTTGGCCCTTGGGCACTTTTTGCATGCGACCCTGCAGGTTGCGCAGCGGCAGGCCACTGGCATGGTCGTACTGCACCAATTCCCAGCCCATCAGGGAGAACCCGACAGTGTTGTCGAAATTCAGGACGTTGGTGAACCCGATATTGCCGTCGCTGGCCGCATACAGCTCGCAGATATGATCGATGCCGAACCGCGTCTTGAAGGCCGACCAGGCCCCGGGCCGCAGGCCGTTGCCGATCATTTTCTTCGCACCGTGGTGGCGGTCATCGGCAACGACGGGCTGGTCGATCAGGTACCGGCACAACTCACCGACATACCCCAATGTGGTCGCCCGGTAACGGCGCACATCGCTCCAGAACTGGCTGGCGCTGAACTTGCGTCGAATCGCGAACCCCGACGCGCCACAGATCGCCGCGCCCCAACACACGCACAGGCCGGTGGCGTGGTACAGCGGCAAGGTGCAATAGACGACATCATCGGGCCGCATGTCCAGGGCGATCAGGCCGAAGCTGGTGGAGGTGCGCATCCAGCGACCATGGCGAAACACCCCGGCCTTGGGCAGCCCGGTGGTGCCCGAAGTGTAGAGGTAAAAACACGGATCGTTGCAGAAAACCTCGCGGCTGCACGCCGGGTTATCGTCCGGGTAATCCTCGCAACCGGCCATCAGGTCGACGAAACCGGACGGCACATCGACGCCGTCCTGATCCGCCAGCCACCAGGTCCTGTTGACCGGCAGTGCGGTGCGCGCTCGCACATCGTTGAAAGCCGCGACCCGCTCATCCCCGACCAGCACCGCGATCGGGTTGACCAGGGCCAGGCTGTGCACCAGCGCATCGCCGGTTTGCGAGGTGTTGAGCATGGCACTGACCGCGCCCACCTTGGCCATCGCCAGCACGCTGATCAACAACTGCGGCCGGTTCTCGACGAATATCGCCACACAGTCGCCCTTGCCGATGCCTTGGGCCAACAGGTAATGGGCGATGCGATTGGCCTGCCCGTTGACCTGTGCATAACTCAACACCGTATCGCCACACAGCAGCGCCGGGCCCTCGGGATTGCGTCGGGTGGCCTGTTCGAAACACCAGCCCAGGCCACACGGTTGGGTCGGATCCTGGACATTGGCCAGCTTCCTGCCTTTGACGATCCGGGGAACGGCTCTGGCGATGGCTGGCAGCTTGCGCAGCATCATGCCCCAGGTAATGGCGTCGCTGGATGTACGACTCATGTGATCTTCCCCGTTCGACCTCGTGGGTCTCGGTTCTTGTTATCGGGCTGGCGGTGATTTTGGCTCGAAAGTACGCCGCCGGTCGCGGCACTGTACATGCGGTTTTTGCAATGTTTTGTATCTGCTGCCCGAGGCAGGCGAAGCGTGAGCGCCGGAAAACGATTTGGTTCCAAATATCGTTGCCCGACCACGCAAAATGCAGGATGCACGATGGCCGTTCATGCAAGATGCACGAAAGCGAAAATCGAGCAAAAACGTAACACATTGTTTTTTAAAGTAATTTTAAGGTGATAAATGCTGGCACAGACAGTGCAACTACCCCTCCACGGTTTGCCACACCATGGAGCAGTCAACTATGAACATGATTCAAGAAAAGTTTGCATCCCTGTTTTCCAACTACGAAGTGACCACTCAACCCCGCCCGGATGGCGGCATTCTGCTGACCTTGCGTAATAGCGACGGCAAGCTGTTCAAACGCACGATTTCCTATGCGCAACTGCACGCGGGGGATCAGTTGTCCTGGGCGATCAGCGCGATCCGTCGCGACTTGGCCGAACAGGCCAGCGAGTTGCCCCAGATCACGCTGTTGCAGAGCCAGCATCGGTTTGCGCTGCCGACTTACCACAGCGCTTGAGTCTGCCGGAAACTCGCGTTGCTGTTGACTGGAAAACGGCGCTTCTTTCAGAAATGGGAAGCGCCGTTTTTTGCGTCTTGCAAAAGCCCGCCGTGTTCCGGGCGATGGGTGGGCCTATCCGTTCGACGGTAACGGCCGCTCACTTTTGAACGCAGGTCAGTCTTCCAGGCGAGGAAACCGGCGAGCGATATCATCGCCTGTGAACTCCGCGACCACCCCCTGGGCGTCACCGGACAAACGGATCGAAACAAAATGCGGCCGCTCCCCCCTGTCAAACCAATGCGGCGTACCGGCAGGCACCGTTATCAGATCGTTCCTTTCACACAGCACCGCATAGACATAATCGCCAATGTGCAGGTTAAACAACCCTCGACCGCTGACGAAAAATCGTACCTCGTCCTGGCCATGGCGATATTCATCAAGCCACTCAGCCTGCGGCTCCACCTGTTCGGTGTGATCGCTGCTCACGCTGACCACATCGACCGCAACGTAACCCCGCTCAGTCATCAACGCATCGATCTGAGCCTGGTAAGCCGCGATGATGTCCTCCTCACTGGCCCCCGGCTGAATTTTCGCCGCCGCTTCCCAGCGATCGAAGCGAACACCTTGTTCGGCCAGGGTCGCGGCAATGTCCTCGAAATGAGTCAACACCTTGTTCGGAAGGTCAGGGCTCGAGACGTGATAAACGGACAGGCTGCTCATGACAATGGCTCCAGCAAATTAATGGTTCGAAGGCTCATGGCCGGTCCTCTTGCATGCGTGTCGCAATGATAACGGCTGCCGCGAACGCGGCGAGGCTGGCGAGGCTGAACGTCCAACTGGCGCCCAGGGCGTTCCAGCTGTAGCCGGCGTACAACGCGCCCAAGGCCCCGCCGGTACCGGCCAGCGCGGCATACAGCGCCTGCCCCTGGCCTTGCTGGCGAGGACCGAAGCTGCGTTGCACGAAATGGATGGCCGCGGCGTGGAAGCTGCCGAAGGTCGCCGCATGCAGCACCTGGGCGAACAACAACACCCAGAGAAACTCGGCCAGCGAGCCCAGCAACAGCCAGCGCAACGCCGCCAACAGGAAACTGGCCAGCAGTACCCGACGCACGGAAAACCGCGCCAGGATCCGGCTCATCAGCAGGAAGACCAAGACTTCCGCCACCACACCGACCGCCCAGAGCAGCCCGATCAACCCACGGCTGTAGCCCAGGCGTTCGAGGTGCAACGTCAGGAAGGTGTAATACGGCCCGTGGCTCACCTGCATCAGGCCCACGCAGGTGTAGAACGCCAGCACGCCAGGGTTGCGCAGTTGCCGCAGGAAGCCCTCCCCCACGACTCGCGGCCCCTGCAAGGGCTGGGCGTTGGGCACCCAGAAGCTGGCAAGGACGATGCCGGCCATGATCAACACCAGCGCCACCGGGTAGATGTCCAGGCTCAGCCATTCGAACAAGCGGCCGAGCACGACCACGGTGATGATGAAACCGATGGAGCCCCACAAGCGGACCTGGCTGTAGCGCGAGGCCTGCCCGCTCAAGTGGGCCAGGGTGATGACTTCGAACTGCGGCAACACTGCGTGCCAGAAGAATGCATGCAAAGCCATGACCATCGCCAGCCAGGCGTAGCTTTTATCGATGAAGATCAGCGAGAAGGTCAGCAGCGTGCAGATCGCGCCAAACCGCACGATCGCCAAGCGTCGGCCGGTGTAATCCCCCAGCCAGCCCCAGATGTTCGGCGCCACGCAGCGCATCAGCATCGGGATCGCCACCAGCTCACCGATGCGCGCCGCGTTGAAGCCCAGGTGATCGAAATACAGCGCCAGGAACGGCGCCGTCGAACCCAGCAGGGCGAAATAGAACAGGTAGAAGCTGGAGAGCCGCCAGTACGGCAGTGCCGCCATGGTCGTCAGGCCACGGCGGCTGGCAGGCCGGCCATCAAAGTTGCCCCAGCACCGGGGTGCTGACGCGGACGTCGGCGTTCTGGCCGCGATGACGCAACAGATGATCCATCAGCACGATGGCCATCATGGCTTCAGCGATGGGCGTGGCACGAATGCCGACGCACGGGTCGTGACGGCCCTTGGTGATCACATCGACAGGGTTGCCATGGATGTCGATGGAGCGCCCCGGCGTGGTGATGCTGGACGTCGGTTTCAAGGCCAGGTGCGCCACGATCGGCTGGCCCGAGGAAATGCCGCCGAGGATACCGCCGGCATTGTTGCTGAGGAAACCGTCCGGAGTCAGTTCGTCACGGTGCTCGGTGCCACGCTGGGCGACACAGGCGAAACCGGCGCCGATCTCCACGCCTTTCACCGCGTTGATGCTCATCAGCGCGTGGGCCAGCTCGGCGTCGAGGCGGTCGAAGATCGGCTCGCCCAGGCCCGGCATCACGCCCTCGGCCACCACGGTGATCTTCGCACCGACCGAATCCTGGTCACGGCGCAGTTGGTCCATGTAGGCCTCGAGTTCCGGCACCTTGTCCGGGTCGGGGCAGAAGAAAGCGTTCTGCTCTACCGAATCCCAGGTCTTGAACGGGATTTCGATGGGCCCCAACTGGCTCATGTAGCCACGGATGACGATGCCCTGGCTGGCCAGGTACTTCTTGGCGATCGCCCCGGCCGCCACGCGCATGGCGGTTTCCCGGGCCGAGCTGCGGCCGCCGCCGCGGTAGTCGCGCTCGCCGTATTTATGGTGATAGGTGTAGTCGGCGTGGGCCGGGCGGAACAGGTCCTTGATGGCCGAGTAGTCCTTGGACTTCTGGTCGGTGTTGCGGATCAGCAGGCCGATGGCGCAGCCGGTGGTGCGCCCTTCGAACACCCCGGAGAGGATTTCGACTTCATCGGCTTCCTGGCGCTGGGTGGTGTGGCGGCTGGTACCGGGCTTGCGACGGTCCAGGTCACGCTGCAGGTCGTCCAGGGAAATCTCCAGCCCCGGCGGGCAGCCGTCGACAATGGCGACCAACGCCGGGCCATGGCTTTCGCCCGCGGTGGTGACAGTGAACAGCTTGCCGTAGGTATTGCCGGACATGCAGGGTGCTCCGTGAAAAACGCTGAGAGACTCAACCTTGGATTCGTAGTGGGCGCCAGTATACGCAGGCTCCCCGCGTAGTTCATCCTCGAACCTTATCGGCGGCCACCAGTCCAACCGGCACCTTCGCAACTAATGGCGTGATGATGTTAAAGCTGCTTGCCCTAAGCCTTACCTTGTTTACCGGCCTGTTTTCCTGCCTGGCACAGGCCACGGTGCTGCAACGCCCCATCAGCCTCGACACCGGCAGCGGTGAGCTTTTCGGCTCGTTGTTGCTGCCCAAGTCCGACACGCCGGTGCCGGTTGTCCTGATCATTTCCGGGTCCGGTCCTACGGATCGCGACGGCAACAACCCCGAGGGCGGGCGTAACGACAGCCTCAAGCGCCTGGCCTGGGTGCTGGCCAGGCACAACATCGCCAGCGTGCGCTATGACAAACGAGGCGTGGCCGCCAGCCTCGCGGCGACCCCGGACGAGCGCAACCTGAGCGTCGAGGCCTATGTGGCCGATGCCGTGGCCTGGAGCCACAAGCTCGCCGCCGATCCACGCCTGGGCCCGTTGATCCTGCTGGGCCACAGTGAAGGTGCGCTGATCGCCAGCCTCGCCGCGCCCCAGGCCAACGCGGCAGCGGTGATTTCGCTGTCCGGCAGTGCCCGGCCGATCGACCAGGTATTGCGCCAACAACTGAGCAACCGCCTGCCGCCGCCGTTGATGCTGCGCAGCAATGAGCTGCTCGACAGTCTCAAGGCCGGTCGGCTCGACAGCAACGTGCCGGCGCAACTGCAGGTCATTTTCCGCCCCAGCGTACAGCCCTACCTGATTTCGCTGTTCCGCCAGGACCCGGCCCGGGCCTTCGCCGCGCTGAAGATGCCAGCCTTGATCATTCAGGGCAGCAACGATATCCAGGTCGGCGCCGATGATGCCCGGCAGTTGAAAGCCGCCAAGCCCGACGCCGAACTGGCGCTGATCGAGGGCATGAACCACGTGATGCGCATCGTGCCCAACGACGTGAAACGACAATTGGCCTCCTACAAGGACCCCAACCTGCCCTTGGCGGCCGAACTGGGTACGCGGATTCTGCGTTTTATTGACTCGTTAGCCGCGCGTTAGGCGGTTTTAGTCGATTTAGCTTCAGTACTGGCAAAAACAGCCGATAACCCGGTGTCGGATAGCGCAATGGCTACCGACCCGCCGGCCTGGACAGGATTTTGCCGTTATGACTGAAACTCAAGCTTCCCCCGACACCGCTGCCGAAGCCCCCGCCTCGTCTGCGGTGGAGCTGCCGTGGGCCGATGTGCATACCGAGCATCACAAAATGCTCCGCCTGGCGCCGCTCAAGACCGACCGCGCCACCGGTGTGCGGCCGCTGCGGTTTGTCGAGTTCAGCTATGTCGAGCGCCACAGCAAGGAACGCAGCCTGCTGCGCATGAGCATCCAGTTGCCGAACCAGCGGGTGCGCAAGGAACAGAATCATCTGGATGTCTGGGCCGACCACGTCGAAAAACGCCTGTTCTTTTCGCCGGAAAACCTGCAAATCGAGCCGTTGAATCGGGGCATCGGCCGTTTCCTCGCGGCCCAAGGCATTACCTGGGCCAAGAAGCGCTGGTCGGCCTACCAGGTCGAGGGTTCCGACCTGGATAACAAGGACGCCCTGAACGAAGACACTCGCCTGCGCCGCGACCGCTTCCTCAAGGCCCAGGGTTTCGAGGTGGCCTACGCCGACGCCCAGCACCTCAAGGGCAGCATCAAGCCGGCCCAGGTGGGCGATTTGGTCGGGGACTGGAACACCGAGAAGCTGCAGTTCGTGACCATCCTTGAAGCCGCGCAGATGCTGCAACAAGCCGAGCAGAACCTGGCGGAACAGGAAGTCAAACTCAAGCAGCAGGAAGATAAGGTCACCAAGTTCAAGCGCGAAGACGCCGGCCTGCGCTTCACCATCACCTGCCTGGTGGCCTTTGCCATGTTCCAGGCGGGATTGCTGATCTGGATTGCGACGCGCCATTGAACTCAATAGCGCGTGAGTAACCCTGTGGGAGCGAGCTTGCTCGCGATAGCGATGGATCAGTCAACTGCAATGTGGCTGATCCGACGCCATCGCGAGCAAGCTCGCTCCCACAGTGGGTGTATCCGGATGGACTAAGAGGGGATCAAACCCGCGAAGCGAACAACCCCTGGTGCTGGCGGCACTGCTCGGCGCTGAGCATGAACACGCCATGGCCGCCGCGCTCGAAGTCGAGCCAGGCGAAATCGATTTCCGGGTACAGCGCCTCGACATGCACCTGGCTGTTGCCAACCTCGACAATCAACAATCCCTTCTCGGTCAGATGATCGGCCGCCTCGGCCAGCATCCGGCGAACCAGGTTCAAGCCATCATCGCCACAGGCCAGGCCCAGCTCCGGTTCGTGCTGGTATTCCGGCGGCATGTCGGCGAAGTCTTGCGCATCGACGTAAGGCGGGTTCGACACGATCAGGTCGAAACGCTGCCCCGGCAAACCGTCGAAACCATCGCCCTGGACGGTGAACACGCGCTCATCGACGCCATGGCGCTCAATGTTCTGGTTGGCCACTTCCAGTGCTTCGAACGACAGGTCGGCCAGCACCACCTCGGCCTCCGGGAATTCATAGGCGCAGGCAATGCCGATGCAGCCGGAACCGGTGCACAGGTCGAGAATCCGTGCCGGCGCCTGGCCCAGCCAAGGCTCAAAACGCTTATCGATCAGTTCACCAATGGGCGAGCGTGGAATGAGCACCCGTTCATCGACGATGAACGACATGCCGCAGAACCAGGCCTCACCCAACAGGTAAGCCGTCGGGATACGCTCGGCAATACGCCGACGCAGCAGACGTTGCACATGGACCAACTCTTCGTCTTCAAGACGGCAGTCCAGGTAGCTATCGGCGATTTCCCACGGCAGGTGCAACGCGCCCAACACCAGTTGCCGGGCTTCGTCCCACGCATTGTCGGTGCCATGGCCGAAAAACAGATCCTCCCCATGGAAACGGCTGACGGCCCAACGGATATGGTCGCGCAGGGTACGGAGACGGGAAGTGATCACGGCGGCAAACTCCAGAAAAATCGACGGGCGAGTCTACCAGCCAAACGCGGCCCCACCCAAACGCGCCATGATGACGAACGAAAAGGGCCGGACCAATCGTAGGATTTATCCGTTTTTTGCACCATCTATTGAACAGGACGAGCATCTTGACAAGGCTGTAGGCCAGCAACGGCGGCCCTTGCGATGGAAGCGATTCACAGAACCGCTCAGCCAGAGGACAATGTCGCAAAAGCCCCACTCGAAGGAGCCCCAGAATGTCCGTTCCAAAAACGATGTTTCAACTCAGCGGCCGTGGTTATGCAGCGGCCAATCTGAGTCAAGCGACCTTGATCATCATCGATGCCCAGAAGGAATACCTCGCAGGGCCCCTGGCCCTGAGCGGCATGGATGCAGCCGTCGCGAACATCAAGCAACTGCTCGGCGCGGCCCGTGCAGCCGGTCGCCCGATCGTGCATGTGCGCCACCTGGGCACCCATGGCGGGCTGTTCGATCCACAAGGCGAACGCGGGGAATTCATTCCCGGCCTCGAACCCCAGGGCGACGAAACCGTGGTCGAAAAGTTGCTACCCAGCGCCTTCCACGGCACCGAACTGAAAAAGCGCCTGGAAGATTTCGGCCCCCTGGATCTGATCGTGTGTGGATTCATGAGCCACTCCAGTGTCAGCACCACCGTGCGCGCCGCCAAGAACCTGGGCTTTCGCTGCACCCTGGTGGAAGACGCCTGCGCCACCCGCGACCTGCCTTACAAGGGCGGTGTCCTCAGCGCCGAACACGTGCAGCAGACCGAAATGGCGATCATGGCCGACAACTTCGCCACCCTGGCCTTGACCCGCGACTTCACCTGATGCGCCTTGATGAGCGGCCCGTCCTGCCGCTCATCCGCAAAAGCCTCTCATTTGCCGCAATTGCCCTACCTTCAGGAACAACCCGAATATCTTCCGGTCGAAGGGCCGATACCCATTGAGGAAGGTCGGAATGAAGTTATCCGATGGTTTTGACGCACGTCGCTTGCGGCCCAAGGGCCCGAGCAACTGGCGTTTTCGTTTTGGCGCGGCGATCGCTGCGCTCCTGGCAACACTCGGTGTCCTGCTGGCCATGGCCGGTGCAGCCAGCCTGCTGGGCCGTCCACCCGCACTGGGCGAGTTGAATGCCACCCCGCTGGGTTCGGCGATCATCCTGGCAGCCGGTCTTGTCGTACTGCTATTGGGCGTCTGGCTCTGGCGCCGCTGCCGCCGTCGCGCCCGCCAATCCCTGGAGCTGGCCATGGCTCCACACCTGATGAAAAAGCACGACTGATCCGCCACCCGACGTTTTGTCGCGCCTGATCCCGCCAGAGTTGGGTAAACTGGTCGGCTTCGCGGAGGCTGACATGCAAGACGACGACTTTTCCCTGTTCAAAAGTGCGATCCAGGGCGTAAAACCGATCAAGCACGACCGTGCCGAGACCGGCAAGCCCAAGGCCGATCGCGCACAAATCGCCAAGCTGCGCCAGGCCGCCACCGTGCGCACCGACGCCACGACCGTGGACGGCTTGTCCGATCAGTTCGTGATCGACGTCGGGCCGGAAGACGAGCTGATGTGGGCCCGCGACGGTGTCCAGGAAAGCCAGATGCGCAAGCTGAAGGTCGGCCAGATCCCCTTCGAAGGCAGCCTCGACCTGCACGGCATGAGCGTCGAAAAAGCCCGGGAAACCCTTTGGGCGTTCCTGGCCGAAGCCACCCGATTCGAAATCCGCTGCGTGCGCGTCACCCATGGCAAAGCCGTACGCCTGGACGGCAAGCGACCGATGATCAAGAGCCACGTCAACACCTGGTTGCGCCAGCACCCGCAAGTGCTGGGCTTCACCTCCTGCCAGGCGAAACACGGTGGCGCCGGGGCGGTCTACGTGATGCTCAAGCGCACCATGATGGAAGGCCGCGACGAATAGCCTTCGCTTGCCGAGCTTGCAGCGCCGTGTCCGCCACCGTACCCTTGCCCTTTGCGAAAAATCCCACAGGTAGCTTCATGTCTCTGGAACAGAATTACACCGCGATTCTCGGCCAACTGGGCGAGGACGTTTCCCGCGAGGGCCTGCTCGACACGCCCAAGCGCGCTGCCAAGGCCATGCAGTACCTCTGCCGCGGTTATGAACAAACGCTGGAAGAAGTCACCAACGGTGCCTTGTTCAGCTCCGATAACAGCGAGATGGTGCTGGTCAAGGACATCGAGTTGTACTCGTTGTGCGAACACCACCTGCTGCCTTTCATCGGCAAGGCCCACGTGGCCTACATCCCGAGCGGCAAGGTGCTGGGGTTGTCGAAAGTCGCGCGCATCGTCGACATGTATGCGCGGCGCCTGCAGATCCAGGAAAACCTCAGCCGCCAGATCGCCGACGCGGTCCAGCAAGTGACCGGCGCCCTGGGTGTGGCGGTGGTGATCGAGGCCAAGCACATGTGCATGATGATGCGCGGTGTGGAAAAGCAGAATTCCTCGATGATCACTTCGGTGATGCTCGGCGAGTTCCGGGAAAACGCCGCCACTCGCAGCGAATTCCTCAGCCTCATCAAGTAACCCGTCGCCAGAAGAAAACCGGCCTGCATCGCCGGTTTTTTTTCGCCGGTGAAAAATCAGGTAAGCTGCGCGCCCTCTTCTTCCCCGCCGCGAGGCTGAATACCGTGATCGTCAAAGCGCTTCGAGTTGGCCTGGGCCAGCTCATCATCTTCATCGACTTCATCACCCGCCCAAGCAAGAAACAGCGCCCGGCCGAGGCCCAGGCGCAGGTCGACCAGGCCGCCCGCAGCCTGACGCTGTATCAATTCCACGCCTGCCCGTTCTGCGTGAAGACCCGCCGCACCTTGCGCCGCCTCAACGTACCGGTGGCGCTGCGCGATGCGAAGAACAACGCGCAGGATCGCCAGACGCTGCTGGAACAAGGCGGCAAGGTCAAAGTGCCGTGCCTGCGTATTGAAGAGAATGGCGAGACCACCTGGATGTATGAGTCCAAGGTAATCATTGAGTATCTGGATAAGCGGTTCTCTGCGGCCTGACCATTTTCTACTGTGACTACTGGCCTCATCGCGAGCAAGCTCGGCTCCCACAGTGGCTTTGTGGATGATTGCAGATTTTCAATCAACACCGGTCCCCTGTGGGAGCGAGCTTGCTCGCGATGGGGCCCGGACAGCCACCACAAAGCCCCTGACATCAAGCCGCTTTAGCCGCCAATGCCTCCCGCACCACCCCCGCCAACCGCCTGAGCCCTTCATCCAGCCGCGCCGGGTCGATGTGGCTGAAGTTCAAGCGCAAGTGCCCCGGATGCTGGTCCGGCTCCGGGAAGAACGGCTCCCCCGGCATGAACGCGACGTCGGCCGCCAGCGCCGCGGCGAGCAAGGTGCGGGTGTCCAGCGGTTGCCTGAGGGTCAGCCAGAAAAACAACCCGCCCTGGGGCACGTTCCAGTCCGCGATATCAGAGAAATGCTTTTGCAACGCCGCCTGGAACCGATCGCGACGGTCCCGGTAGAAGTCCCTCAATTCACTCAAATGGCTGCGGTACTGCTCGGTACCGATCCATTGCAGTGCCTGCCATTGACCGATGCGGTTGGTGTGCAGGTCCGCCGACTGCTTGAGCCGCAGCAGGTGCGGGAACAAATCCGGACTGGCGATCAGGTAGCCCACCCGTAGCCCCGGCAACAGGGTTTTCGACACGGTACCGGTGTAGATCCAACTGGCCTTCTTCAAGCGACTGACGATCGGCGTGGCACTGCCGCCATCGAACGTCAGCTCGCGATAGGGTTCGTCCTCGATCAGGGTAACGCCAAACTCGTCCAGCAGCGCCGCCACGGCATCGCGCTTGGCTTCGCTGTAGCGCACCGCCGAGGGGTTCTGGAACGTCGGAATCAGGTAGATGAACGCTGGCCGATGCCGCTCCAGGAGGGTCCGCAACTGGTGCAGGTCTGGGCCGTCGGCCTCCAGGGGCACGGTGATGCAGTCGGCGCCGAACAGTTGGAAAATCTGCAACGCCGCCAGGTAGGTCGGCGCTTCGAGCATCACTTCAGTGCCCACGTCGATGTGCAGCTTGGCCGCCAGGTCGAGGGTTTGCTGGGAGCCGCTGACCACCAACACCTGACTCGCCTCACAGGCCAAACCCAGCCCCCGCGCCTGGGCCGCCAGGGCTTCACGCAGGGCCGGTTCGCCTTCGCTCATGCCGTACTGGCCCATGGACAACGGCATGGCCGTCCATTCCACCTTCGGCAGCATGGCTTCGGCCGGCAGGCCGCCGGCGAACGACATCACTTCAGGGCGCTGCGCCGCCGCGAGGATTTCTCGAATCAAAGAACTTTTGAGGCGCGAGACACGTTCGGAAAAAGCCATGGGGGTCACCTGTAGCGGGTCGCTGGAAGAATGAGTCAAACTGATTGACCGAAATTACTCCGACCTCTCTGGATACGTCAATATGATTGACCTTAAAAACCCGACCTCCCAACAAATGGCCATGGAAGCGTTTTTCTTCGGTTACCAGGCGTTCACTGCCAAGGCCGATGAAATGCTCGAGCGTCGTGGGTTGAGTCGGGTCCACCAGCGCATCGTTTTTTTCATCGCCCGCTACCCGTCCTTGAGCGTGAAGGAATTGCTGGCCCTGCTCGGGGTGAGCAAGCAGGCGCTGAACATGCCGTTGCGGCAGTTGATGGAAATGCACCTGGTGAACAGCGTCGCGTCCGAGACCGACAAGCGTAAGCGGCTGTTGGAGCTGACGGCCGAGGGCGAGCGGTTCGAACAGGCGTTGCGGCGTGAGCAGGTGAAATTGCTGGAGCGGGTGTTTGCCGAGGCTGGGGAGACGGCGGTGACTGGATGGTTGGCGGTGAACCTGGCACTGGGCAAGTCTGGCGACTGAGGGCGTCTGATCCGACGCTATCGCGAGCAAGCTCGCTCCCACAGGAGACGTCGCCAGACACAAATCTTGCATTCACCACAGCCCATTGTGGGAGCGAGCTCGCTCGCGATAGCGCCCGCAAGGGCGATATACCCCTATCGCCAGACATTTCGTCGACAACATAGAAAACATTATTTGCATTATTTGTATACAAAAGCATAATTCGCTTCGTGCGAGTTCCTGACCAAAAGGTCAACATACTTCGCCAGCCTTACCTGCCTCAGCGCATCGCAGCCTCCCCAGGGCGCTTGCGGTGCCGGAAATAACAATAAGACTCTTGAGGAGTACTCGCTGTGGAAAGCCGCAAACCCGAAGCCCGGACGCTGGACCTCTCGCCGCCACTGCGCAGTGGCTGGCTGGAACGCCTCTTCAAACTCAGCTTGCATGGCACCACGGTGAAGACCGAACTGATTGCCGGCCTGACGACCTTCATCACCATGGCCTACATCATCTTCGTCAACCCCAATATCATGGCCGATGCCGGCATCGACCACGGTGCCGCGTTCGTCGCCACCTGCATCGCCGCCGCCCTGGGCTGCCTGTTGATGGGCCTGTACGCCAACTGGCCGGTGGGCCTGGCACCGGGCATGGGCCTGAACGCCTTCTTCACCTACACCGTGGTCGGGACCATGGGCTACAACTGGGAAACCGCGTTGGGCGCGGTGTTCGTTTCCGGTGTGCTGTTCATGATCCTGACCCTGTCACGGGTGCGCGAATGGCTGCTCAACAGCATTCCCGTGAGCCTGCGGTTCGCCATGGGCGCGGGGGTCGGGTTGTTCCTCGGGCTGATCGGCCTGAAAACCGCCGGGATCATCGTCGACAGCCCCGCCACCCTGATCAAGCTCGGTTCGTTGCGTGAGCCCGGTCCGCTGTTGGCCGCGGTGTGCTTCCTGATGATCGCCGTGCTCAGTTACCACCGCGTGTTCGGGGCGATCCTGATCAGCATCATCGCCGTGACCCTGGCCGGTTGGGGGCTGGGGTTGGTGCAGTACAACGGCGTCATGTCGACCCCACCCAGCCTGGCCCCGACCTGGATGGCGATGGACGTGGCCGGTGTGTTCAACGTCAGCATGATCAGCGTGGTGCTGGCCTTCCTGTTCGTGCACATGTTCGACACCGCCGGCACCTTGATGGGCGTTGCCCAGCGCGCCGGGCTGGTGAAAGCCGATGGCAAGATCGAGAACCTGTCCCGCGCCTTGAAAGCCGACAGCGCCTCCAGCGTATTCGGCGCCATGGTCGGTGTGCCGCCGGTGACCAGCTACGTCGAAAGTGCCGCCGGTGTGGCCGCCGGTGGCCGCACGGGGCTTACCGCCGTGACCGTCGGTGTGCTATTTATTGCCGCCATGTTCTTCGCGCCGCTGGCCGGGATGATCCCGGCCTATGCCACCGCCGGCGCGCTGATCTACGTGGCCATGCTGATGATGGGCGGCATGGCCCACATCGAATGGGACGAACCGACCGACAGCATTCCAGCCATCGTCACGGCCATCATGATGCCCCTGACGTTCTCGGTCGCCGACGGTATCGCCCTGGGGTTCATCACCTACGTGGTGCTCAAGGCCGGCACCGGTAAACACAAGGAAATCTCCGTCAGCCTGTGGGTGCTCTGCGCGATCTTCATCGCCAAGTTCATCTTCTTGTAAGCGATACCGTATCCACCCCGCCTCACCCCTTGGGTGAGGCTTTTGTCCATCAGGAGCAAAGCAATGAATCTGGAAACCTGGCTGTTGTTCAGTGGCGCCGCCTTGGTGGTGATCCTCATCCCCGGCCCGCTGTCGCTGTTGATGATCGGCAACAGCCTGAACTACGGCCTGCGCCGCTCGTACCCGGCATTCCTCGGCGGGGTGATCGCGTCGATCTGCCTGCTGAGCGCTTCGGCGCTGGGGCTCGGTGCGTTGCTGCTGGCGTCGGAGCAATTGTTCAGCGCCCTGAAAATCGTCGGTGCCCTGTACCTGTTCTACCTGGCCTGGCAGAGCTGGCAACAATCGCGGCAACCTGCCCAAGGCGCCGAAGTGCCCCAGGCCGCCGCGGTGCCACGTTTCCGCGCGTTGTTCGGCCGGGCGTTCGTGCTGGGTGCCAGCAATCCGAAGGACATCCTGTTCTTTGCCGCGTTCCTGCCGCAGTTCCTGAGCGCCGAACAACCCTTCCTGCCGCAGCTGCTGATCATGATCGCCACCTGGACCGTACTCGACCTGCTCTGCAAACTGGCCTACGGCCTCGGCGCCCACGGCGCGGCGCGCTATCTGCGTACCGGCAAGGGCCAGAGCTGGTTCAATCGCATCAGCGCGGGCCTGTTTGGCGGCGCGGGTGCAGCCTCCTTAATGTCCGCCCACTGAACCCTCGGCTTTGCGAATGCCTTTGTGTGCGGCATTCGCAAAACATCGCAACAACCCATCGATATACAGCACTCGGGAAAACACCTTACATAGAGGACCAATTCAAACATCGTTGAACAAGGAAGTTCACAATGGCCCAACTTATAGCGCCCTCTTGCGCTACTGACGACCGGGGTGTCGTCATTAGCGATATTGTCTTTCAGGCCAATGAGCATACGATCGAGACGCTCGACTTCAAAGTCGCCGATCAATCGCGACTCAATCCGGAACACAAGCACCGGCAAGCCCAACTCGAAGTCGTCGACAAACTTTACGGCCCGCTCCAGGTCGGCTCCGTAGCCGTGACCCGCTCCGCCCTGAATGCACTGGGTGCAACCACTGACGGTCAGGTATTGAACGGTGAAAACAGTTTCTTTCGCATCGCCAGTCGTTTTTTCCTGGACTCACTGCAGTTCAATGCAGCGGATGTCGAAACTCATATAAAACTGACCGCCGATGCAAACGACTACCGCCTGCCGACATTGCTTTTTGAAATAGCCAGCCAACGCTCACGCTCTGCGCGCCCATTATTAAGAGCCAACCTTGCAGTACAGACTGAAGCGGGCAGTTATCACAATATCCTGGAAAAACTCCTGAAGTCTGCACAGGGCCTCGACCCTCATCAGTTTGCCCAGACTTCACTGAACTGGGTAAACAAGACCAAGAGCCAGATCCTCATCCCCACCGGCCTGGGACTCCAGGCCTTCGGAATCTACAGCGGCCTGCGCGGCCTGCAAGACGCCATCCGCAACAAGGACGACTACCAGACCCTGTTCAACGGCGCCAGCATGGCCGCCGAAGTGGCTTCCTTGGGCGTCGAAGCGCTGGTGACCCGCCAAGCCACGCAAATGATCCGGGCCGGTCAGCGCTCCCTGGGGGATTTCGCGAAAACCACCTTCGCGACTCGACTGGCTCGGGGGAGTGGGCTGATTGCCAGCGTGTTGACCCTGCCTTTCGATATCGTCTCTGCAGTTGACGCTTTCAAGGCCGCCGCCAACGCGAGTGGCAAAGCGGCCACCGACCATTACGTCAGCGCCGCTTTGAGCGTCACCAGCGCCGCCATGACCCTGACCATCGGCTTGGCCGCGCTGGCGGGCTTCAGTTCAGCCGGTCCGGTGGGCCTCGCCGCCGGGCTTATCCTGGTGGTCGGGTCACAGGTCTGGGGGGCGATTCGCCAGGTCGATGAGATCGACGACTACATAACCCTCAGTGCCCACGAGCGCCTGCGAACGGGTTGGTTCGCCTTCTGGACAATCAGCCCTGACGACGATATCCAGGAGCGCTACACCCTCGCCAAGGCGACCGCCGAACACACCAGGCAACTGCGGGCCAACGCCTTGACCTTGCTCAAGGGCCCGTTGAAAGATAGTACCGAGGCGATCGTGAACGGTCGATTCACCGTGGAACTCGAGCGAGTGACCTACAACACCTGGAACTGGTGGACCGGCGAAAAGTATCAGGCAACGAACACGCGCCCGAAAATCAAGGACAGCGATGACTGGATTGATGCCCGCCAAGGCGTCACGCTCGAAACGCCTGGCGCAGTCATAGAAGCGGCGGCGGAGCACAAAGGCATCCGTTGGTACATCGGCGGCGGCAATGACACGGTTTTCGGGGTAGAAAACAAGCCGAACGTTTTCCACTACGGGTCAGGCGTCAAGCGGCTGAGGGGCGGCGCGAAAGACGATGTATTCGTTTTCGAAGGCTCGACATCCATTGCCCCGGGAGACGAAGTGCCTGCGCCGAACCGGCTGGTCGGTGGCTCGGGTAACGACACGTTGATACTGGCCGGCAATCCCGGCCATGGCCAGGTGCCGCGACTGGGTTATCACATCGATCTGGAGGCTGGGCAGGCGTCCATCATCACTCAGGAAGGTCCCAGGAGCGAAAGCGGACAGTATCGCCACGCGCTTCTTGAAGGCATCGAACATGTGGAAATCCTTGAGGGCGGCACCCATGTCATCAAGGGCAGCGCCGGCGCGAACATCATCAAGTCCCGGGGCAACGATCTCATCGAGGCTGGCGCGGGAGACGACCGGATCTTCATTCTCGGCGGCAACAACCGTAACGCCGACGGCGGGCCCGGGGACGATGCCTACGTCATCGCCCACAAACCCGGCCACGTATCGATCACCGAGGACGGCATGGGCAGCAGCGTCATTTCCCTGGACTGGCGCGCCGACCTGATTGAAAGCTGGGTGATCGAGCAGGGCAACCTGGTGATCACGTCGTGCTTCGATGGCAACGACTGGGAGTCACGCAAGGTCACCCTCAACAATGTCTATGCCGATACGGACTATCCAAGAGCATTACAGAACAACCGCCTGACCTTCACGACAAAGGACGGCTTCCACTGGGTGCCAGACCTGCCGGAGACGCTGGAGCACGACAGCCCCCTCGTCATTGAAGCGGTCATGGTGCAACACGGCATCCCCCGGAACCCGGCCATCCTCAATGACCGAAGCGAGCGCTGGGTGGCCCACGATAAGGACACGAGCTACTACGTTTCCCGGTTGATTGAATTCACCACGCTCAAGGTGAGACAGAAAAGTGAGTATTGCACCACGCTTCACCTGGACTATGCCCATAGCGAACTGACCCGGGTCGAAGCTCACTACAACGCCTATGTCATCCAGGAGGACGGAGGGGACACGGTGAAATATGGTGAGTGCGGTCTCACCCTGGATTTTGGCAGTCGCCGTGTCGTCCTGAACAACCTGGCCCGTTCCGACGAGCGCTACAGCGCACGGACAAAGACCACCGGGCGACGTGCGTTTTCCGCATTGGATTCGCAGCACACATTTATCCTGATCATGCGCGACGGCGCCTCCTACCGCCTGGCCATCCCCACCCCCGACCCCGCGCGGTTGCTGGATAAAGGATTCATCGACAAGGATCCGGTGCAATGGAAGACACAAGCCCCCCTTTCACTCACGCCGACCAGAAAGCACTACGCGTTTCTCCAGCCCCTGGATAAGAAGCCCCATCCCATGGGCAGCCAGGCCACCTGCGCGATGCTCACGCCAGCCGTTGAGCAGACCGGTATCGAAGTGCTGACAGGCCAAGGCTCCACGTACCTTGTCCACCTGAGCCCGGGCATGACACTACGGCTGACCACGCCAGGCGCACTGGCCGGCGCCAATCCACGACTGCCCCAGGCATCCACCTGGGAACTCGACGCCACCCGCCTCGGAGAGGTCGAGATCAAACTGGCCAATAACCTGCTGCAGGTAGGCACGACGATCCTTCATCTACCCGCCTATGCAGAGGACGACCTCGTCGACCAGATACGCGTCATCACGGCCCAGGGGGTCGTCCATGCAGTCGACAGCCTGTTCGAGCGCGTCTATGTAACGGCACTGGACGGCCGGTATTTTTCGCCCCCGGTCGATCCCGAAGCCGCCCTGCCCCCAGAATTGTCACGGTTAGCATCGGCACAACTGAGAGTCTCCAACGTGGCGCTCAAAGATGGCTCGCCTGGCTCACTGAGTTATCACCTCAAGGCGCGCCAGTGGACCCTCGATAGCGATGAATCCCGGGTCATCGCCGCAACGAGGCTAAGAAAAACCAACTTGTGCGATCACCATCTCAGCCTTTATCAGGACCTGGCTCGCGAAGGCCTCAGCCAGAATCCCCCCCTGGACGACGAGGCGCTGCGCTTGTTGCGCGAACAGTGCGTGAAATGGGCCGAAAGCACGACGTTGAACAAGTCACTGATGCTTGCGCAGGCCATCGCGCTGAGCCCGACTTTTGGCCTGGAACTTCCTCATTGGCGTTGGCTGCTCTCCCCAGGCGAGATCGCCTCCAGACAGACCTAGCCCTGACGAGCGACTGCGAACGTCTCTTGCAGACGCAATACATATGTACTGCACCCGCCCGTTGATTTTCCAAGAACATCTTCCAGCGCGTTGCCCGTCAATCCACACGACGGGCGACGACGTAGTCATTGTCCATACTTTTCAAATTCAAGAGCGCAAACGTCAATGAGCCCCAGAAAAAACACCCGCCCCAACGTTCCAACTTCGCCTCCCGATACGCCCCACGGCAGTCGCGATACCACCCCCGAAAGCTTGCCCAGGAGCCCTATCAGGGTCGATGGCAACGATTCGTCGCCCGGCTCGTCGCCTGGGCGACAAACCGAAGCCGCTGACGCCCAGGCCACGGTGGTCCAGGTAGCGGAACTCACCTCCCAAGCCGCCATCGCCCATGTGCCCGCCTCGCTATCGCTGGACAATTATTACCTTTCCCCCGAGCTGATCCCCATGCTGTCGGACCCGGACCCGACCTCCGGGATCCAGACATTCAGGACCCGGACTTACGTCAAACTTGCCGAAGGTGGGACGGTGCTATTGGGGCGCGATGCCGACCAAAACTACCGGGCGCGCTCAAGCGCTGAGCTCGTTGCGTCCGGCCCCCGCCTGGAACAAGTCGAAGGCAGCCTGCTGTGGCGGCAGGTTTCCCACGGCAGCGACTCCACGCTCACCATTACCCGCTACAACGTGCCGGACGATGATCCTCGGAAGGGCCCGCGCCCAAGCGCCAGCGCACGGCGCCACCCTCCAGTGAAGTCGCAGTGGAAACCACCCCGGTTTTTCGCAAGGAATGGGGGGTCGAGCCAAAGCTCACCCTGCCGGCCTTCATCACCATCGGCGACGTTCACTATAAGCGGGTGACACGTGTCGACGCACGGGACTACCCCATTGCCTACATTCAGCAACCTGGCCATCCCGCCTATGATTTTGACCTGCTGGAGGCCATCCTCAGGCATACCCCGGACGAGCAGCCCCGAAGCGTAATCCGCGTGCCGCCGGACAACCATTGGGAGATCGATGCCAGGCTTCCCTTCGAGAAACCGCTGACGGCTTATGTCAGGGAAGTGTTTCCCGAGGTCACCACCGTCACCCTGGAAAATATCGCCAGAAGGCAGTTCGAACTCGCCAACAGCTCCTCGATCGCCGACGCTGCGGGCCTGACCGCACTGAGGCAGATTTTCCATAGCTGGAAAAACGCCGTTCCCTCGCCCCATCCGCAATGGACCGACCCCTTGCTGATGCTGCCCGTGCTCCCGACCTCTTCAGGGATCACGAGCGCTTCGCGTTCGATAGACCTGCCCATTTCCACCTCGACGGGGAGACTGGATCGGCTGGACTTCGACCCCCTACGGTTCCCGCGAGAGTGGAATTTCTTCATGTCGACCTACTCGCCGATGGACCTCAAACGCTTCATGGCCGGCATCCTGACGCGCAATGGCTACACGGTCATGGAGCCCAACAGTTTCAATAGCTTTCCGGCGCTGGTGTTTCGGCGCACCGGGCATGAATATGTATTTTTCATGAGCCTGCATCGCACTCGCATGCCGAAACTCTCCCTGCCCACCCACATGAATCCCAACACCACCGGCATCAACCTGGAGACCCAGGTCGGCGACGCTGCCGCACAAGCGGTCAAGGACGCCCATCAGGCCGGCAAAATCATCTGGCTAAAGGGCGGTTCACAGATCCGGCCTGGTTACGCGGACACTGTCTTTATCATTCGGGATGACAACGCCAGGCTGTAGGCTGGCGGCAAAAAAAAAGCCCGCAGTGTGAGCGGGCGAAAAACCAAAGAAGCGCCATGCGCAGTCGCTTCCAGGAGAGGCAGCTGCTTGGGGGATCAACTGCCTCGATAGGTGGAATAGGCGTAGGGCGAAATCAGCAGGGGCACGTGATAATGCTCCTGCTCGGCCGAAATACCGAAGCGCAGCACCACCACATCCAGGAACGCCGGATCGGGCAGTTGGACGCCACGGGCGCGGTAATAATCGCCGGCATGAAATTGCAGCTGATAGACGCCCGAACGGTAGTCCTCCCCTTGCAACAGCGGTGCGTCGCAGCGACCATCGCTGTTGGTCTGCGCGCTGGCGACCAGCTGCAATTGCGAGCCCTCCACACGGTACAACTCGATCTTGATCGCGCTGCCCGGGCAGCCATGTGCAGCATCCAAAACGTGAGTAGTCAAACGTCCCATTGCTTGTGCGCGCCTCGCTGCGGGGCAGCCCGGCACGACGCCTCCTGATCAGTTGAAAGACAGACCGCACCGTTTCGGAGCACGAAACGCCACGGCGATGAGCGAATTAAGACACTTTAATAGAATATTGTACACAATAAAAAACAAGAATTTCCCCTATATGATCCTTCACGGCGCGCCCGCCCAAGATTCAAGCCGAACCAACACCTACATGATTCCTCCAGGGATTAATTGACCAAGTGGGCAGGTTTCTTGCAACGTTTCTTGCAATGGAGAAACGCCAGGACCCGCCATGAAAAATGCAAAAAATCAGGCTTACAAATTGCGTATAAAGTTGTATACAATCACTCCATCGTCGTGACGCCAGCCTATATTTCATCATCAGGGCGCCACCCACATGGTTCGAACAAGAAGGAAGACTGCAGTGAGCGCTGACTACCCACGCGACCTGATCGGTTACGGCAATAACCCTCCCCATCCCCAATGGCCGGGCAATGCCCGCATCGCTTTGTCCTTCGTGCTCAACTACGAAGAAGGTGGCGAACGCAACGTCCTGCATGGCGACAAGGAATCCGAAGCGTTCCTTTCGGAGATGGTCGCCGCGCAACCGCTGCAGGGCGAGCGCAACATGAGCATGGAGTCGCTGTACGAGTATGGCAGCCGCGCCGGTGTCTGGCGGGTCCTCAAGCTGTTCAAGGAGTTCGATATCCCACTGACCATTTTCGCCGTGGCCATGGCCGCCCAGCGTCATCCGGACGTGATTCGCGCCATGGTCGCCGCCGGTCACGAAATCTGCAGCCACGGCTATCGCTGGATCGACTACCAATACATGGATGAGGCCCAGGAGCGCGACCACATGCTCGAAGCGATCCGCATCCTCACCGAAATCACTGGCGAGCGTCCGCTGGGCTGGTACACCGGCCGCACCGGCCCGAACACCCGCCGGCTGGTGATGGAAGAAGGCGGTTTTCTCTACGACAGCGACACCTACGACGACGACCTGCCCTACTGGGAACCGAACACCCCGAACGGCAAGCCGCACCTGGTGATTCCCTACACCCTCGACACCAACGACATGCGCTTCACTCAGGTGCAGGGTTTCAACAAGGGTGACGATTTTTTCCAATACCTCAAGGACGCTTTCGACGTGCTGTATGCCGAAGGCGCCGAGGCGCCGAAGATGCTGTCCATCGGGCTGCATTGCCGGCTGATCGGTCGCCCCGCGCGCCTGGCATCCCTCAAGCGCTTCCTCGAATACGTCAAAGGCCATGAACACGTCTGGTTCAGCCGTCGTGTCGACATCGCCCGCCACTGGCAGCAGGTCCACCCGTACCAAGGGGCATCGAATCCAGGAGCCTCGAAATGACCGCCTTCCAGACCCTCAAGCCTTCCACCTTGAGCCGCGAAGCCTTCGTCCGGGCTTTCGCCGACATCTACGAACATTCGCCCTGGGTCGCCGAAAAGGCGTTTGACCTGGGCCAGGATCCCTCGATCGACGAGATCGAGACCCTGCACCAGCGCATGAGCGACATCCTGTTGAGCGCCGATCACGCCAGCCAACTGGCGCTGATCAACGCCCACCCGGACCTGGCCGGCAAAGCCGCCGTCCAGGGCCAACTGACCGAAGCCAGCACGAACGAACAGGCCGGCGCCGGTATTCACCAATGCACGGCCGAAGAGTTTCAACGCTTCACCGAGCTGAACGACGCCTACAAGGCCAAGTTCAAGTTTCCCTTCATCATGGCGGTAAAAGGCAGCAACCGGCACCAGATCCTCGAGGCATTCGAAACGCGCATCCATCACTCGGCAGACGCCGAATTCAAATGCGCGCTGGCAGAGATCAACAAGATCGCGTTGTTCCGATTACTGACCCTTTAGCGAGCAGTCCTGAACCCTGGAACCTGCAAGCATCCCCAGCCAACTTATTTAAAGGCAGACAAGAAGAATGAAAGCTTACGCCGTACCTTTCGAGAAGTTCGTCAACCTGGCCGACGCCCGCCTGGGCACCAAGATCATCTCGGTCACCGATGACTGGTTCGCCGACGCCAACCGCCTGTTCCAGCCGACCCCGGCCGTGTGGAAGGAGGGCGTGTTCGATGATAACGGCAAGTGGATGGACGGCTGGGAATCGCGGCGCAAGCGCTTCGAAGGCTACGACAGCGCGGTGATCCGCCTGGGTGTGGCGGGCTCAATCAAAGGCGTGGACATCGACACTTCATTCTTCACCGGCAACTACCCACCGTCGGCCTCCCTCGAAGCCTGCTTCCTGACCGAAGGCGAGCCGGACGATAACACCCAGTGGACTGAAGTGCTGTCAGCCGTGGAGTTGCAAGGCAACAGCCACCACTACCACGAGATCAGCAACGACCAGGCCTTCAGCCACCTGCGTTTCAACATCTACCCCGATGGCGGCGTGGCCCGCTTGCGGGTCTACGGCATTCCGTACCGCGACTGGTCGGCCGTGGGCGACAACGAACAGATCGACCTGGCCGCCGCCCTCAACGGTGGCCGCGCCCTGGCCTGCTCCGACGAGCACTTCGGCCGCATGAGCAATATCCTCAACCCGGGTCGTGGCGTGAACATGGGCGATGGCTGGGAAACCGCCCGTCGTCGTACCCCGGGCAATGACTGGGTCATCGTCGCCCTGGGCCATGCCGGCGAGGTGGAGAAAGTCATCGTCGACACCCTGCACTTCAAGGGCAACTACCCCGACAGCTGCTCGATCCAGGGCGCGTTCGTCAAGGGCGGCACCGACAGCCAGATCGAAACCCAGTCGCTGTTCTGGCGCGAACTGCTGCCGAGCCAGAAGCTGGAGATGCACGCCGAACACACCTTCGCCGAGCAGATCAAGGGCCTGGGGCCCATCACCCACATCCGCCTCAATGTATTCCCGGATGGTGGCGTGAGTCGTCTGCGGGTGTTGGGCAAGGTATCGAAATAAGGGTGAACCCAAATCGCGAGCAAGCTCGCTCCCACATTTGAAATGCATTCCCCTGTGGGAGCGAGCTTGCTCGCGATGGCAGCACGACAAACAACACAGAATTCAAGGTAAAGGACCAGCATGCGCACACTCAAGATCGAACCGTTGACCAAAGAAGCCTTCGCCCCGTTCGGTGACGTGATCGAAACCGACGGCAGCGATCACTTCATGATCAACAACGGTTCGACCATGCGCTTCCATCGCCTGGCGACGGTGCAAACCGCCACGCCGGACGATCAGGCGATCATCAGCATCTTCCGCGCCGACGCGCTGGACATGCCGTTGACCGTACGCATGCTGGAGCGCCATCCGCTGGGCAGCCAGGCCTTCATTCCGCTGCTCGGCAACCCCTTTCTGATCGTGGTCGCGCCACTTGGCGATGCACCTGTATCAGGCTTGGTCCGCGCCTTCGTCACCAACGGCAGGCAGGGCATTAATTACCATCGCGGCGTCTGGCACCACCCGGTGCTGACGATCGAAAAGCGGGATGACTTCCTGGTGGTTGATCGCAGTGGCACAGGCAATAACTGCGATGAGCATTTCTTCAAAGAGGACGAGTGTTTGGTCCTCGCCCCCCACCAATAAGAGAAGGTCCGATCACGCGCAGACAAGCGTGACGGGCGAGAGGTAAAGACTGTGGAAGCACATATGCTGGAATGGCTGAACCTGAGCGTGCGCTGGGTTCATATGATCACTGGCGTGGCCTGGATCGGCGCGTCGTTCTACTTCGTCTGGCTGGAAAACAACCTCAACCGCGTCAACCCCAGGAGCGGCCTGGCCGGCGACCTGTGGGCCATCCACGGTGGCGGCATCTACCACCTGGAAAAATACAAGCTCGCGCCACCGTCCATGCCGGAGAACCTGCACTGGTTCAAATGGGAAGCCTATTTCACCTGGATGTCGGGTATCGCCCTGCTGTGCGTGGTGTTCTATTGGAACCCGACCGTCTACCTGCTGGCCCCCGGCAGCGGCCTGAGCGGCCCCGAAGGCGTCGCCTTGGGCATCGGCTCGTTGTTCGTCGGCTGGTTCGTCTATTCCTTCCTGTGCGACTCGGCCCTGGGCAAGCGCCCAGCCTTGCTCGGCCTGATCCTGTTCGTGCTGTTGATCGCCGCGGCCTACGGGTTCAGCAAAGTGTTCAGCGGTCGCGGTGCCTACCTGCATGTCGGGGCGGTCATCGGCACGATCATGGTGGGCAACGTGTTCCGCATCATCATGCCGGCACAACGCGCCCTGGTGGCGGCGATCGCCGAGAACCGCACACCCGACCCGGCATTGCCGGCCAAGGGCTTGTTGCGTTCGCGCCACAACAACTACTTCACCCTGCCGGTGCTGTTCATCATGATCAGCAACCACTTCCCGAGCACCTACGGCAGCCAGTACAACTGGTTGATCCTGGCCGGTATCGCCGTGGCGGCGGTGTTGGTGCGGCATTACTTCAACACGCGCCATGACAGCAACCGATTTGCCTGGACGCTGCCGGTCGGTGCCCTGGCGATGATCTGCCTGGCTTATGTCACCGGCCCCAAACCCATGCCCAGCGCACCGGACGTGGCCAAGGCACCCGGCGTGATCGAGTACCAACCGTTGCCGGAAACGGCAGTGGGCGGCGGCGCGAAACCGGCGACCGCCCCCGCCGCACCGGCCTCGGCGCCTGCTCAGGCCGCCAACGCCCAGGGCCCCTCGTTCGAGAAGGTCCACAGCGTGATCCAGGAACGCTGCTCGGTCTGCCACTCGGCCAAGCCCACCAGCCCGCTGTTCAGTACCGCGCCGGGCGGAGTGATGTTCGACACGCCGCAGCAGATCCAGCAACAGGCCGCGCGCATCCAGGCCCAAGCCGTGACCAGCCAGATCATGCCGTTGGGCAACATCACTCAGATGACCCAGCAGGAACGCGACCTGATCGGCGCGTGGATCAACCAGGGCGCGCGCGCCAACTGAGCCACGTGCGCCAACACCGTTAATCGTCATACCGCTGACAGGTCGACCGGCACACCACCGGTCCCCCGTCAGCGACTGCCTGCGCCTCAACAATAAAAACAAGAGGAAAGCACCCGATGACCAAGCCCCACCATCACGCCCCAAATTCGCCGCGCATGCGCTGTTGCAGGGCACTTGAGCCCTTCGAGGCAAGCCCGTATCCTGCGCGGCCGTTTGAAGCAGGCCTACAACAAAATCCCTTCCGATCCTGACCGGACCGCCAACTTGTTGCGGCGTTGGCGGACATGACGCGCCTCTGAAAACAGCTTTTCCGACTGATCAAAAAACCGCAAGGCACGCCATTTCCGGTTTTTTCCGGACTTGGCTCAGCGCTTGCTATCAGCATTCGCCACGCTCAAAAAGCTGACCGAACGGATGTTTTTAATCCATGGAAAAAGGCGCCACACCAGAGCGCTGACTGAAAAAAGCAGTACCACTTACCTTTGGGAGCAAACCGAATGAAACGTACGTGCACCAGCCTGATACTCGCAGGATCCTTGCTGGTCGCAGGCCAGGCGATGGCCGACGATCTGTTCCAATGGCAGAACAACAGCCTGACCTACCTGTATGGCAAGGATTTCCAGGTCAACCCGCGTATCCAGCAGACCGTGACCTTCGAACACGCCGATGCCTGGAAATACGGGGACAACTTCTTCTTCCTCGACCGGATCTTCTACAACGGCCAGGACGACAGCCAGTCCGGCCCGAATACCTACTATGGCGAGTTCAGCCCGCGCCTGTCGTTCGGCAAGATCTTCGACCAGAAGCTGGAACTGGGCCCGATCAAGGATGTGCTGCTGGCCATGACCTATGAGTTCGGGGAAGGTGACAACGAGTCCTACCTGATCGGCCCGGGCTTCGACCTGGCCATTCCCGGCTTCGACTACTTCCAGCTGAACTTCTACAACCGCCAGACCGAAGGCCCGCGCGCCGGCGACAATGTCTGGCAGATCACCCCAGCCTGGGCCTACACCATACCGGTGGGTTCTTCCGACATCCTGATCGACGGCTTCATCGACTGGGTGGTGGACAACGACACCAACGACAAGGGCACCTACCACGCCAACCTGCACATCAACCCGCAGATCAAATATGACCTGGGCAAGGCCTTGAAGCTTGGCGCCAAGCAGCTGTATGTGGGCGTGGAGTATGACTACTGGAAGAACAAATACGGGATCGAAGACAGCGAAGGGTTCAAGACCAACCAGAGCAACACCAGCTTCTTGCTCAAGTATCACTTCTAACCGCGCCACCCAGGTGGGAGCGAGCTTGCTCGCGATGGCGGTGGGTCAGGCTAAACAGGTGTTGGATGTGCCGCCGTCATCGCGAGCAAGCTCGCTCCCACATTGGTTTCGTGAAAGCCAGGATTCAGCGCCCACCGCAAATCCCTTGTGGGAGCGAGCTTGCTCGCGATAGCGGTGGACCGGCTTGCATCAGTCAGGACAACCCCAAAAACCGGCTCAACGCCTCGCGCTGCGCCAGTGCATCCTGGCGTCCCAACTCGATCAGCTCGCTGCAATACCCCGCCTCGAACAACAGGTAGCTCAGCACCCCCGCGCCACTGGTCTTGGTCGCGCCCGGCCCACGCAAGAAAACCCGCAACGCACGGGGCAGTTCCTGACGATGGCGAGCGGCGATTTCATCGATCGGCTGGCTTGGCGAAATCACCAATACCTCCACTGGCGCCGCGCCCAGGGCATGGGCCGGCACATCATCGGGCAGCAGGTGGCTGAAACCGTTCAAGCGTTGAAGCAACTCGATGTCACTTTCCAGGCTGTCGATGAAGGTGCTGTTGAGCATATGGCCGCCGATCTGCGCCAGGGACGGTTGCAGGCCGGTGTAGCTGCGCTCGGAAGGATCCTGGCCACCGGCGCCACGGGGGTTGCCGCTGACGCCGATCACCAGCACGCGATTGGCCCCCAGGTGCAAGGCCGGGCTGATGGGCGCCGATTGCCGCACCGCGCCGTCGCCAAAGTATTGCGGGCCGATCTTGACCGGCGCGAACAACAGCGGAATCGCCGAGCTGGCCAGCAGATGCTCCACCGACAGCAGCGTCGGCACACCGATACGCCGGTGGCGCAGCCAGGCATCGATGGTGCCGCGGCCCTGGTAGAAAGTGACGGCCTGGCCGGATTCATAACCGAATGCCGTCACCGCCACCGCCCGCAGTTGCTGCTCGGCGATGGCCAGTTCGATACCCGAGGCGTGGAACTGGGCCTGGAGCAGTTCCCGCAATGGCGAACTGTCGATCAGCGCCACCGGCAACTTGGCTCCCAGGCCCAGCAGGCTGTGGGTGATGAAGCGCGTCGCCTGGACCAGCACGCCGCGCCAGTCGCTGCGCATGACCTGATGGCTGCGCACCGCTTGCCAGAACGCCGTCAGCCGTTCGATGGCGGTCTTGAAGTCCATCGCCCCGCTCGCCAGGCTGACTGCGTTGATCGCCCCGGCCGAAGTGCCGACGATCACCGGAAACGGGTTATCCGCCCCGTCGGGTAACAATTCGGCAATCGCCGCCAATACCCCCACTTGATACGCCGCCCGAGCCCCACCGCCGGAAAGAATCAAACCTGTAACCGGTTCAGCTGGGGTCATCGCAATGCTCCGTGCTCAAGGTGATATCAAACAACTCAACCGCGTTTGTCGTACAGCTTGGGCTCGCCCGGTGGACGGCTTTTGAAACGCCGGTGGGTCCACAGGTACTGCTCGGGACAATCGCGCACCGACTGCTCGACCCATTGATTGATGCGGATGCAATCGGCTTCCTCGGTCTCCCCCGGGAAATCCGCCAGCGGAGCCTGGATCACCAGGCGATAACCGCTGCCATCGGCCAGGCGCTCCTGAGTGAAAGGCACCACCAGCGCCTTGCCCAGGCGGGCGAACTTGGTGGTGGCGGTGACCGTCGCGGCCTGGATGCCGAACAGCGGCACGAACACGCTTTGCTTGGCGCCGTAGTCCTGGTCCGGCGCATACCAGATCGCCCGCCCGGCCCGCAGCAGCTTGAGCATGCCGCGCACGTCGTCACGCTCCACCGCCAGGGAATCGAGGTTGTGCCGCTCGCGGCCCCGACGCTGAATGTAGTCGAACAACGGGTTATTGTGCTCGCGGTACATGCCATCGATGGTGTGCTGCTGGCCGAGCAAGGCCGCGCCGATTTCCAGCGTGGTGAAATGCAGCGCCATCAGGATCACGCCCTTGCCCTCGCGCTGGGCCTGCTTGAGATGTTCCAACCCTTCGACATGGGCCAGTTTCGCCAGCCGCGAGCGCGACCACCACCAACTCATGGCCATTTCGAAAAAGGCGATGCCGGTGGAGGCAAAGTTCTCCTTGAGCAGACGCTTGCGTTCGGCAGCGGACTTTTGCGGGAAACACAGTTCCAGGTTGCGACGGGCAATGCGCCGTCGGTCGCCGGCCACCCGGTACATCAGCGCCCCCAAGGCACGACCGACCCGCAGCAATAACGGATAAGGCAATTGCACGATCAGCCACAACAGCCCCAGGCCACACCACAGCAGCCAGAAACGCGGATGAAAAAAAGCAGCTCGAAAACGCGGGCGATCCATTACAACTTCCATTAAGACATGGGCCGCGCATTCTACATTGTTCGACCCGGGTTGCGGCTGGCGGACGATCTCGTTATAAGTCTCGGCACTTTTAGTGACAAGCCGTTGTACGCCGACCATGAGCCAAACCGAACCGCTAGACCAAGATCCCGTGTTCCAGCTGAAGGGCAGCATGCTCGCCATTACGGTGCTGGAACTGGCCCGCAACGACCTGGAGAGCCTTGACCGGCAACTGGCGGCGAAAGTCGCCCAGGCCCCGAACTTCTTCAGCAATGCCCCCCTGGTGCTGGCCCTGGACAAGCTGCCGGCTGGCGAAGGCTCAGTGGATCTGCCAGGCCTGATGCGCATTTGCCGCCAGCACGGTCTGCGCACCCTGGCGATCCGCGCCAGCCGCATCGAAGACATCGCCGCCGCCATCGCCGTGGACATTCCCGTGCTACCGCCGTCCGGCGCCCGGGAACGTGTGCTGGAACTGAGCCCGGCCGAAGCGAAGAAAGCCCCGGAAAAACCACCGGAGCCCACCATCAAGCCGACGCGGGTCATCACCACGCCAGTGCGCGGCGGGCAACAGATTTATGCCCAAGGTGGCGATCTGGTCATCGTGTCGTCGGTCAGCCCGGGGGCGGAACTTCTGGCCGATGGCAACATCCATGTATACGGCCCGATGCGCGGTCGAGCGCTGGCCGGCGTCAAGGGTGATACCAAAGCCAGGATCTTCTGTCAGCAATTGAGCGCTGAGCTGGTTTCCATCGCCGGGCAGTACAAGGTCTCCGAGGATTTGCGTCGCGACCCGTTGTGGGGGGCCGGCGTTCAGATCAGCCTGTCGGGCGACGTGTTGAACATCATTCGGCTTTAACGGATACTGCCGCATTTTCCAAGCATCTCTAAAACGAGCGAAAACGGCTTAAAACGACGCAGGAAAAAGGATCTAGCAGTGTTTACCGGAGGTAGACCCCGCCCGACAGCCGATTCCAGCCAAGCCTGTCCAATTGCAACGGTTTTCCAGAGATGTTTTTCAGGGGCTGACAAAGTCCCTTTTTCCTTAGGGGTGAAACACCTTGGCCAAGATTCTCGTGGTTACATCCGGCAAGGGTGGTGTGGGTAAGACCACCACCAGCGCCGCTATCGGTACCGGCCTCGCTCTGCGCGGCCACAAGACAGTCATCGTCGACTTCGACGTCGGTTTGCGTAACCTGGACCTGATCATGGGTTGCGAGCGCCGCGTGGTCTACGACTTCGTCAACGTGGTCAACGGCGAAGCGAACCTGCAACAGGCCCTGATCAAGGACAAGCGCCTTGAGAACCTCTACGTGCTGGCCGCCAGCCAGACCCGCGACAAAGACGCGCTGACCCAGGAAGGCGTGGAAAAAGTGCTGATGCAACTCAAGGAAGACTTCGAGTTCGTGGTCTGCGACTCCCCGGCCGGTATCGAGAAAGGCGCCCACCTGGCCATGTACTTCGCCGACGAAGCGATTGTCGTGACCAACCCGGAAGTGTCGTCGGTCCGTGACTCCGACCGCATGCTGGGCCTGCTGGCGAGCAAATCCCGCCGCGCCGAAAAGGGCGAAGAGCCGATCAAGGAACACCTGCTGCTGACTCGCTACAACCCTCAACGGGTCAGCGATGGCGAGATGCTGGGCGTCGAAGACGTCAAGGAAATCCTCGCGGTCACCCTGCTGGGTGTCATTCCGGAATCCCAAGCGGTACTCAAGGCTTCCAACTCCGGCGTGCCGGTGATTCTCGACGACCAGAGCGATGCCGGCCAGGCATACAGCGATGCCGTCGATCGCCTGCTGGGCAAGACCGTGGAGCATCGTTTCCTCGATGTAACGAAGAAAGGTTTCTTCGAGCGCCTGTTTGGAGGTAGGTAATGAACCTTTTTGACTTCTTTCGTGCCAACAAAAAGCCCAGTACCGCCTCGGTCGCGAAAGAGCGTCTACAGATCATCGTGGCGCACGAACGCGGCCAACGCAGCACCCCTGACTACCTGCCGGCCTTGCAGAAGGAACTGGTGGAAGTGATCCGCAAATACGTCAACATCGGTAGCGATGACGTGCATGTGGCGCTGGAAAGCCAGGGCAGCTGCTCGATCCTGGAACTCAATATCACCCTGCCGGATCGCTGATCGCCCCGGCGGGAGCCACGGCGGCTCGGGTCCTTCTCCTCCCACCCTTGGGTTCGAGAAGGACCCGAGCCGCCGTTGGCGTTTGTAACGAGACTGTTTTCAATGCCCCTGTCCAACATCCGCATCATTCATCAGGACGCCGCTGTCCTGGTGGTCGACAAGCCGACCCTGTTGCTTTCCGTGCCCGGCCGGGCCGACGACAACAAAGATTGCCTGATCACCCGCCTGCAGGAAAACGGCTACCCGGAAGCGCGAATCGTGCACCGACTGGACTGGGAAACCTCCGGCATCATCCTCTTGGCCCGTGACCCGGACACCCATCGCGAACTGTCCCGGCAATTTCATGATCGCGAAACCGAAAAAGCCTATACGGCATTGTGCTGGGGCCAACCGGAGCTGGACAGTGGCAGCATCGACCTGCCCTTGCGCTACGATCCGCCGACCAAACCCCGGCATGTGGTGGACCATGAACAGGGCAAACACGCCCTGACCTTCTGGCGCGTACTGGAACGTTGCGGCGACTGGTGCCGGGTCGAGCTGACGCCGATCACCGGGCGCTCGCACCAATTGCGCGTACACATGCTGTCCATCGGTCACCCGCTGCTGGGCGACGGGCTCTACGCCCACCCGCAGGCCCTCTCCGCCTGGCCACGCCTGTGCCTGCACGCCAGCATGTTGAGCTTCACCCATCCGCAAAGCGGCGAGCGCTTGCGCTTCGAGTGCCCGGCACCGTTCTAGATCCGTTGAAAATGGCTTCATCCGATAAAGGCTTGGCATGCAAGTAATTGATTTTCTGGAAACACCCGTCAAAAAAGTCCGCCACCAATTGCTCTACCTGATCTACGGCGACAAGGACGCTTATCGCCACGAAGCCAAGTTCAGCATCCTCACCGCCCTGGCCCACGGCAATCCGGCGACCCTGCCCAGCATCAGGATCCTGACCGACCGGCCTGAGGATTATCGCGGCTGGCCGGTCGAAACACTCGCGCTGAGCCCGCGGTTGCTGGCCGAGTGGCAAGGCGACAACGGTTACATTCACCGGCGCAAAGCCTGTGCCATCGCGGCCGGCCTGACGCTGGCGGAGAAGACCCTGTTCGTCGACACCGACACGCTGTTCCTCTGCGACCCCGACCTGCTGTTCAAGCAAATCCAGCCAGGGCAGTACCTGATGGACAGCTTCGAATACCACTGGGACTATGTCTGCAAGCGTGAGGATTACCTCAAGCTGGGCACGCACCTGCGCGCCCACGGCATCACCCCGGACAACAGTTTCAAGCTCTACAACAGCGGGTTGTGCGGTGTGACTGACAAAGACGGGGCGCTGCTGGCCCAGGCCGTCGGGCTGATCGATGAATGGACCGAAGGTGGCTTCGACATCCACACCATCGAACAGATCGCGATTTCATTCGCCTTGCGCAACCAGACCATCAGCGAAACCAACAAGCACGTCTATCACTACTTCGCCGAGAAGCGCTTCTTCCACACCATGCAAGCGCACTTCTTTGCCCTGCACGGCGAGGCGTTCAACACGCAGTTGGTGGAGCGTTGTCACGACGTTCCGCGCACCCGGCCTTTCCCGTCGGCCTGGCGGCGGCTGAAGATCAAATGGAAGTTGCGCAATCACAGCGGCCCCTTGTACCGGATCGGTCGCGACCTGCTGTATGGCAGCGCGGCACCGGAGCATCCTTACTACAACCTCTGCCGGCACCATTGGTGGGATTCGGCATCGCGGGAGATCCTTCGCCTGGACCCGAAACGCCAGCAACAGTGGTTCGGCCAACTGGAGCACTGGCCGCGGCACCTGCCAGAACCGTCCAAGGCACAGGACAAGCCGCTGATCATGGCGCACTTGCGCAAGCGGATCACGGCCTCGGGCTGATCGATGGCGGGGCCGTGGAACAATCCGCGACGGGGGATTGGGCCTGCAACGCAGGCGGTCGATGGGGTAAACTCCCGCCCATCGCTGTCTGGAGTGACTTATGCGCGCAGAGTTGAACCAAGGCCTGATCGACTTCCTCAAGGCCTCCCCTACCCCGTTCCATGCCACCGCCAGCCTGGCCCAGCGCCTGGAGGCGGCCGGCTATCAGCGTCTTGACGAACGCGAGACCTGGGCCACCGAGGCCAACGGTCGCTACTACGTCACGCGCAACGACTCCTCGATCATCGCCTTCAAGCTCGGCCGCAACTCACCGCTGCACGACGGCATTCGCCTGGTCGGCGCCCACACCGACAGCCCTTGCCTGCGGGTCAAGCCACAGCCGGAGCTGCAACGCCACGGGTTCTGGCAGTTGGGCGTGGAAGTCTACGGCGGCGCGCTGCTGGCGCCGTGGTTCGACCGCGACCTGTCCCTGGCCGGGCGCGTGACCTTCCGCCGCGATGGCAAGGTCGAAAGCCAGTTGATCGATTTCAAGGCGCCAATCGCCACGATTCCGAACCTGGCCATCCACCTCAATCGCGAAGCCAACCAGGGCTGGGCCATCAACCCGCAGAACGAACTGCCGCCGATCCTCGCCCAGTTCGCCGGTGACGAGCGCGTCGACTTCCGTGCCGTGCTCACCGATCAACTGGCCCGCGAACACGGCCTGAATGCCGACGTGGTGCTCGATTACGAGTTGAGTTTCTACGACACCCAAAGCGCCGCGGTCATTGGCCTGCACGGCGACTTCATTGCCGGCGCGCGCCTGGACAACCTGCTGTCGTGCTACGCGGGCCTGCAAGCCTTGCTGAACGCCGACACCGAAGAAACGTGCGTACTGGTGTGCAACGATCACGAAGAGGTTGGCTCATGCTCGGCCTGTGGCGCCGACGGCCCGATGCTGGAACAAACCCTGCGTCGCCTGCTGCCTGAAGGTGAAGAATTCGTCCGCACCATTCAGAAATCCCTGCTGGTGTCGGCGGACAACGCCCACGGCGTGCACCCCAACTATGCCGACAAGCACGACGCCAATCACGGCCCCAAGCTCAACGCCGGTCCGGTGATCAAGGTCAACAGTAACCAGCGCTACGCCACCAACAGCGAAACCGCCGGGTTCTTCCGTCACCTGTGCATGGCCGAAGAAGTGCCGGTGCAGAGCTTCGTGGTGCGCAGCGACATGGGTTGCGGTTCGACCATCGGCCCGATCACCGCCAGCCAGTTGGGCGTGCGCACCGTGGACATCGGCCTGCCGACCTTCGCCATGCATTCGATCCGCGAACTGTGCGGCAGCCATGACCTGGCGCATCTGGTGAAGGTGCTGAGCGCGTTCTACGCCTCTCGCGAGTTGCCATAACCGCCCCGAAGGCATGATGAACCCTGTGGGAGCAAGGCTTGCCCGCGATGAAGGTGATGCGATTTTCTCAGAAATCGAGTCGCCTTCATCGCGAGCAAGCTTTGCTCCCACACAGCGTTCGCCTCGGGATTGAGGGGTGTGCTGACACACATCATCACAATCCGGAAAAACCCCGACTAGACTGGCCTTATCCCCCCTGACAAGGCCGTCTCCATGGTTTCCATGTCTTCGTTCAACAGCATGCTGGTCCCCATCATCGCCGGCATGATCCTGCTGGCCATCGGCTTCAACTTCCGTGACAAGAACGTCGGGGTCTTCGCCATGTGGATCGGCATGTTGCTGATCCTCGCCACGGTGTTATTCAGGATCCTGGCCAAGCTCAACGAGTCAGCCTGAGTTCACCTCAAGCGGGCGGTTGCTCGGGCACATCCACCCCGACATGGATCGCGTCGTGTCGCCAGAACTCCAGGTCGCAGTCGATCAGCCGCTGGTGCTGGTCATAGTTGACCCGTGCGATGCGAAGCCCGGGGCTGCCTACCGAAACCCTCAACGCCGCTGCCGCTTCCGGCTGTAAAGAAGTGGGCACGATGTCGAACTTCACCCGGCCGTAGTGCAGGTCGTAATGGCGGGCGTACAACTCGGTGATGGACTGGTTGAGATCGAACTCGAGGATGTCCGGAAAATACTGCGGGTTCAGGTAGTGTTCGACGTACAGCACCAGGCGCTCGTCGATACGGCGCACGCGGCAGATCTGGATCACGCTGGACAGCGCCGGCAGCTGCAACCAGGCACACACGGCCGCCGAAGCCGGTTGCAGGCGCGCCGAGATCACTTGTGTAGAAGGCACACGCCCCTGGGCCGCCACCATGGCGTGGAAATGGCTGCGTTGCATCAGGTTGTAGGCCAGGCGCGGCGGCGAGACGAACCAGCCCCGGCGCTCCTCCCGATAGATCTGCCCCTGGGCTTCGAGCTGCAACAACGCCTCGCGCACGGTAATCCGCGTGGTCCCGAACAATTCACTGAGCTTGCGCTCGGCCGGCAACTTGCTGCCGGGCGCCAGCAACCCGTGGTCGAGCTGCTCTTGCAGGACCTGTCCGATGGCTGTCACCGCTTTGGTTGCATCGATGCGCATCAACGTTACCTATCTGGACTAGACCAGCACTGTTTCGGGGCAGGATCGACGGTTCATCGATCCGCTTCTGGGTCCAGCAAGCCTAGGCACTGCACATGACTGGCAGATGACAGAGCCGCCGAACGGTCGTTATGCCAGCGTGCAAATTAACGGCCAAGTCCTTTCAGATCAGCTGTTTAACCATGGTCTACGCTTAATTCGCAGCCAGCCTCCACGAGCCGGGTATTTCCGGGAGGCCCCGATACCGACATCAAAATGTCACAGGGCTCGCCTACATTGGCTCAGGTATTGCTGACCTAGACCAACACAACCGCAATCGCAGCGTTGAAAACGCCCATAGGAGCTTCGGATGAAACAGCTTTTCCTGGCATCACTGTTAGGCTCGACCATTGCCATGTGCACCGCCGCCATGGCCGCTGACACCGATCTGAAAACGTTGGAAGCCGCTGCGAAAGCGGAAGGCGCCGTCAACAGTGTCGGCATGCCCGATGACTGGGCAAACTGGAAAGGCACCTGGGACGACCTGGCCAAGGTCTACGGCTTGAAACACATCGACACCGACATGAGCTCGGCCCAGGAAATCGCCAAGTTCGCCGCCGAAAAAGACAATGCCAGCGCCGACATCGGCGACGTCGGGGCGGCGTTCGGCCCGATCGCGGTCAAGCAGGGCGTGGTCCAGCCCTACAAGCCAAGCACCTGGGAACAAGTGCCCGCCTGGGCCAAGGACAAGGACGGCAACTGGGCATTGGCCTACACCGGCACCATCGCCTTCATCGTCAACAAGAAGCTGCTGCACGGTTCCGAAGTGCCGACCAAATGGGCTGACCTGAAGACCGGCAAGTACAAAGTCTCCATCGGTGACGTGAGCACCGCGGCCCAGGCCGCCAACGGCGTGCTGGCGGCGGCCCTGGCCAACGGCGGCGACGAGAAGAACCTCCAGCCGGCCCTGTTGATGTTTGCCGAAATCGCCAAGCAAGGGCGCCTGTCCATGGCCAACCCGACCATCGCCACGATGGAAAAAGGTGAAGTCGAAGTCGGTGTGGTCTGGGACTTCAACGGCCTGAGCTACAAGGCCAAGATGGCCAACCCGGATGACTACGTCGTGCTGATTCCGTCCGACGGCTCGGTCATCTCCGGCTACACCACCATCATCAACAAATACGCCAAGCACCCGAACGCCGCCAAGCTGGCCCGCGAGTACATCTTCAGCGACGCCGGCCAGATCAACCTGGCCAAGGGCAACGCCCGTCCGATCCGCGCCGAGCACCTGAAACTGCCGGAAGAGGTCCAGGCCAAGCTGCTGCCGAACGAGCAGTACAAAGGCGTGACCCCGATCAAGGATGCGGATGCGTGGGAGAAGACGTCCAAGGCACTGCCGCAGACGTGGAATGAACAAGTCATCGTCGAGATGAAGTAAAGGCGCTAGCACCCGCCCGGATATCCACTGGCAATCCAATTGTAGAGGCGGGCCCTGTGGGAGCGAGCTTGCTCGCGATAAACGATGACACGGTAGTGCTGTTGAACCGTGTCGCCTTCATCGCGAGCAAGCTCGCTCCCACAGAAGCTCGCTCCCACATTGGACCTGCGGTGAGTCCGAGTTTTCTGGTGTCCATCCGGAGTCCTGGTATCCATGAAGCACAACGTCATCCTGGTGGTGCTCGACGGCCTCAACCATGAGGTCGCCCGGCATGCCATGGGGCATTTGCAGGCTTACGTCGGCGCAGGACGCGCGGCCCTCTACACATTGGAATGTGAGTTGCCCGCCCTGTCCCGCCCACTCTACGAATGCATCCTCACCGGCGTCGTGCCCATCGACAGCGGGATCGTGCACAACAACGTCACGCGCCTGTCGAACCAGCGCAGCATTTTCCACTACGCCACCCAGGCCGGCCTGAGCACAGCGGCTGCGGCGTACCACTGGGTCAGCGAGCTCTACAACGCTTCGCCCTTCGTGGCCGGTCGCGACCGTCATACCGACAACCCCGACCTGCCGATTCAATACGGGCATTTCTACTGGAATGACCACTACCCCGATTCCCATCTGTTCGCCGACGCCGAACACCTGCGCCAGCGCTACTTGCCGAACTTCCTGCTGGTGCACCCGATGAACATCGACGACGCTGGCCACAAGCACGGCCTCGACACCCCGCAATACCGCAACAGTGCCCGCTCGGCCGACATCAACCTGGCGGTCTACCTGCAAGCCTGGCTCGACGCCGGTTACCAGGTGCTGGTGACCTCCGACCACGGCATGAACAACGACCGCTCCCACAACGGCCTGCTGGCCGAAGAACGGGAAGTGCCGTTGTTCGTCCTGGGGGACAGCTTCAGTTTCGATCCCGCTGCCACGCCGAGGCAGACCGAGCTGTGCGGCACCATTTGCCAATTGCTTGGCGTCGACCACGACAAACCCTATTGCCAGGAGTTACTCAAGTGAACGCCATGACGCGCGGCAAATGGCTGGCAGCGTTGTGCCTGGTGCCCTTCGCGATTTTCTTCATCGTGTTCCAGATCGCCCCGCTGCTCTGGGTGCTGGTCAACAGCCTGGAATCGGAAGAGTTCGGCTGGGGCCTGGCCAACTTCAGCAAGATCTTCAGTTCCAAGTTCTACCTGCAAGCCATCCAGCACAGCCTGGAGATCAGCTTCTGGTCCAGTGTGTTCGGCATCGTCATCGCCGTGCTCGGCAGCTACTCATTGCGCCGCGTGGATTCGCGGCTGCGCAACTTCGTCAATGCCTTCGCCAACATGACCAGCAACTTCGCCGGCGTGCCCCTGGCCTTCGCCTTCATCATTTTGCTGGGGTTCAACGGCAGCATCACGATCATGCTCAAGCAAGCGGGGATCATTGAGGATTTCAACCTGTATTCGAAAACCGGGCTGATCATTCTCTACACCTACTTCCAGATTCCCCTGGGCGTGCTGCTGCTCTATCCGGCCTTCGACGCCCTGCGCGAAGACTGGCGCGAATCCGCCGAGTTGCTCGGCGCCAGCGGCTGGCAGTTCTGGCGGCACATCGGCTTGCCGGTGCTGACCCCGGCGCTGCTGGGCACCTTCGTGATCCTGCTGGCCAATGCCCTCGGCGCCTATGCCACGGTCTACGCGTTGACCACCGGTAACTTCAACGTGCTGCCGATCCGCATCGCCGCCATGGTCTCCGGCGATATTTCCCTCGACCCGAACCTGGCCAGTGCCCTGGCCGTGGTGCTGGTGGCGTTGATGACCATCGTGACCATCGTCCACCAGTTGCTGCTCAGGAGGAGCTACCATGTCTCGCGCTGAACCGGGCTCCGCCGGGCTCTATCATCGGGCAGTGGTGTACCTGCTCTTCGCCATCCTGCTGCTGCCCCTGGCCGGCACGCTGGTCTACTCCATTGCCAGCAGTTGGTCGGCCACCGTGCTGCCCAGCGGCTTCACTTTCAAATGGTATGTGCAGTTGTGGAGCGATCCGCGCTTTCTCCATGCCTTCGGTCAATCGTTGCTGGTCTGTGTCGGGGCGCTGGTGCTCTCGGTGGTGTTGATCCTGCCGTTACTGTTCGTGGTCCACTACCACTTCCCCAAACTCGACGCGCTGATGAACATCCTCATCCTGCTGCCGTTCGCGGTGCCGCCCGTGGTGTCGTCGGTGGGGCTGTTGCAACTCTATGGCTCCGGGCCGCTGGCGATGGTCGGTACACCCTGGATCCTGATCGGTTGTTACTTCACTGTCGCCCTGCCGTTCATGTACCGGGCGATCACCAACAACCTGCAAGCCATCAACCTGCGCGACCTGATGGACGCCGCCCAACTGCTTGGCGCCAGCACCTTCCAGGCCGCATTCCTGGTGGTGCTGCCGAACCTGCGCAAGGGGCTGATGGTGGCGCTGCTGCTGTCCTTCTCGTTCCTGTTCGGCGAATTCGTGTTTGCCAACATCCTGGTCGGCACCCGCTATGAAACCCTGCAGGTTTACCTGAACAACATGCGCAACAGCAGCGGCCACTTCACCAGTGCGCTGGTGATCTCCTATTTCTTCTTCGTACTGGTCCTGACCTGGGCGGCCAATATCTTGAACAAGGACAAAAGCCAATGAGCTACGTCAGCGTCCAACACCTGCAAAAAAGCTATGCCGGCACCCCGGTATTCAGCGACATCAACTGCGAGATAGCCAAGGGCGAATTCGTCACCCTGCTCGGCCCTTCCGGTTGCGGCAAATCCACGCTGTTGCGCTGCATTGCCGGCCTGACCGCGGTGGATGCCGGCCAGATCATCCTCGACGGACAGGACATCGTCCCGCTGAGTCCTCAGAAACGCGGCATCGGCATGGTCTTCCAGAGCTACGCCCTGTTCCCGAACATGACCGTGGAGCAAAACGTCGCCTTCGGCCTGCGCATGCAAAAGGTCGACGCCTCGGACAGTCGCCAGCGCGTGCTGGAGATCCTGCGCCTGGTGGAGCTGCACGATTTCGCCGCCCGCTATCCCCATCAACTCTCCGGCGGCCAATGCCAGCGTGTCGCCCTCGCCCGCTCCCTGGTCACGCGGCCGCGCCTGTTGTTGCTGGACGAACCGCTGTCAGCCCTGGATGCGCGGATTCGCAAGCACTTGCGTGAACAGATCCGACAGATCCAGCGTGAGTTGGGCCTGACCACGATCTTCGTCACACACGACCAGGAAGAAGCCCTGACCATGTCTGACCGGATTTTCCTGATGAACCAGGGAAAGATCGTACAAAGCGGCGATGCCGAAACCCTTTACACTGCGCCAGTCGATGTCTTTGCCGCCGGCTTCATCGGCAACTACAACCTGCTGGACGCCGACAGCGCGAGCAAACTGCTGCAGCGGCCGGTGAACAGTCGCATCGCCATCCGCCCGGAGGCCATCGAGCTGAGCCGCAGCGGCCAGGCCGATGCGCTGATCCGCAGCCACAGCCTGCTGGGCAACGTCATCCGCTACCGGGTCGAGGCCCGTGGCGTGGAATTGGTGGTGGATGTGCTCAACCGCTCGGCCGCCGACCTGCACCCCGATGGCGCACGGTTGGCACTTTCCATCGATCCATCGGCGCTGTGTGAGGTAGCCTGATGGCCTTGTTGATTTTGAAGCTGATCTTGAAAAGGGAAACACGCTGATGGCCCTGGCAATTTTTGATCTGGACGAAACCCTGATCCACGGCGACTGCGCCACCCTCTGGAGTGAACAGATGGGTCGCCTGGGCTGGGTCGATCCCGAGTCGTTCATGCGGCGCAACAACGAGCTGATGGACGCCTACAGCCACGGCAAGCTGAGCATGGAAGAGTACATGGACTTCAGCCTGGAACCGATGATCGGCCGCACACCGGAGGAAATCGAGCACCTGGTGGCGCCGTGGGTGGAAGACTTCATCGAACCGATCATCTTCAGCGACGCCACCAGGACCATCGCCGAACACCGCAAGGCCGGCGACCGGATCCTGGTGATTTCGGCCTCCGGCACACATCTGGTCAAGCCGATTGCCGAACGCCTGGGCATCGATGAGATCCTGGCGATCGAGCTTGAAGTGGCCCATGGCGTGTACAGCGGCAAGACCGTGGGCACCCTGACCTACCGCGAAGGCAAGATCGCGCGGCTGCTGGATTGGCTGGATGCCGAGGAGGAGAACCTGGAAGGCGCGAGTTTCTATTCCGACTCGCGCAACGACCTGCCGTTGTTGCTCAAGGTCGATCACCCGCACGTGGTGAACCCGGACCCGGTGTTGAAGGCCCATGCCGAATCGGCCGGGTGGCCAATCCATACCTGGAAATAAGCAGCCCCGTGTGGGAGCGAGCTTGCTCGCGATGGCGGTCGCACACTCAACAACTTTATTGACTGTCACACTGCTATCGCGAGCAAGCTCGCTCCCACAGGTCTGCGCAGAATCAGCTCAGGCTCTCGTCGATCAGCAACACCAACTTGCCCGACACCTGGTTGGTCGCCAGCTCCGCGAACGCCGCCTCGGCGTCCTTGATCGCGAAGGTCCGGGCCAGCTGTGGGCTCAGGCGCTTGTCGGCAAACAGCGGCCACACCTGTTGCCCCAGCTCACTGATCAAGTCGGCCTTGAATTGCTCATCGCGGCTGCGCAGGGTCGAGCCGAGCAGTTGGATACGCTTGCCCAGCACCTGGGCCAGATCGAGCTCGGTCGAGCGCCCGCCCATCAGGCCGATCAACACCCAACGGCCGTCAACTGACAAAAGTTTCACGTTGAGTTTGGCGTAGCTGCCACCCACCGGATCGAGGATCACGTCGAAGGGACCGAGGTCGTTCAAACCCTCCAGGCCATCGGTGCGTACCACGCCGCCCTGGGCGCCCAGGGCCTCGCAATAGGACAGCCGCTCGGTCGAACCGACACTGACCCAGCACGGGTTGCCGAACGCCTTGCACAGCTGGATCGCGGCCGAACCGACGCCGCTGGCCCCGGCGTGCAGCAGCACTTTCTCGCCCGGTTTGAGCGCCGCCAGCTGGAACAGATTCAGCCACGCGGTGCTGTAGACCTCAGGCAGCGCGGCCGCTTCAGCCAAGGACAAGCCCTCGGGCACCGGCAGCACGTGACGGCCATCGACCACCACCTCCTCGGCCATCCCACCGCCGGCCAGCAACGCGCAAACGCGGTCGCCCACCTGCCAGGAAGAGCCAGGCCCGACCTCGCTGATCACCCCGGAACACTCCAGCCCCAACACCTGGCTGGCGCCGGGTGGCGGCGGGTAAAGCCCGGCTTTCTGTAACAAATCGGCCCGATTCAGGCCGGCGGCCGCCACACGGATGCGAACTTGCCCCACATCACACGTCGGGCTCGGCTCATCTGCCCATACCACTTGGCCTTCAACGCCTTGCAATGCTTTCACGGTGCCTCCATAGTGAGTCTCGACTGGGCCCGCTGCTTCAACGCCGGGCTTTCTTGCATTATGCGCCCGGGCCACATGGAACCGGCGACTTCAAAGACGGCCTAATATGCGTTATCAATTGTCCCTGCGTCGAATCAGCATGAAGCACCTGTTCCCCAGCACCGCCCTCGCGCTCGTCATTGGCCTCGGCCTGTTACCGTTGTCGAACGATACGTTCGCGGCCAACAGCTGGGACAAGCTTCAGCCCGATCGCGACGAAGTGATTGCCAGCCTTAATGTCGTCGAATTGCTCAAGCGCCATCACTACAGCAAGCCGCCGCTCGATGACGCGCGCTCGGTCATCATCTATGACAGCTATTTGAAGCTGCTCGATCCATCGCGCAGTTATTTCCTGGCCAGCGACATCGCCGAATTCGACAAGTGGAAAACCCAGTTCGACGATTTCCTCAAGAGCGGCGACCTGAACGCCGGGTTCACCATCTACAAGCGCTACCTGGACCGCGTGAAGGCGCGTCTGGACTACGCCCTTGCCGAGCTGGACAAAGGCGTCGACAAAATCGATTTCAATACCAAGGAAACCTTGCAAGTCGACCGCAAGGACGCTCCTTGGCTCAAAAGCACAGCCGAACTCGATGACCTGTGGCGCAAGCGCGTCAAGGACGAAGTGCTGCGCATGAAGATCGCCGGCAAGGATCCCAAGCAGATCCAGGAAACCCTGACCAAGCGCTACAAGAACCAGTTGGCGCGCCTGGACCAGACCCGCGCCGAGGACATTTTCCAGGCGTACATCAACACCTTTGCCATGTCCTACGACCCGCACACCAACTATCTGTCGCCGGATAACGCGGAAAACTTCGACATCAACATGAGCCTGTCCCTGGAAGGCATCGGTGCCGTGCTGCAGAGCGACAACGACCAGGTGAAGATCGTACGCCTGGTCCCGGCGGGCCCCGCAGACAAAACCAAACAGGTCAGCCCGGCGGACAAGATCATCGGTGTCGCCCAAGGCAACAAGGAAATGGTCGACGTGGTCGGCTGGCGCCTCGACGAAGTGGTCAAGCTGATCCGCGGCCCGAAAGGCTCGGTGGTGCGCCTGGAAGTCATCCCGGCCAGCAACGCGCCGAACGACCAGACCAGCAAAATCGTGGCCATCACCCGTGAAGCGGTGAAGCTGGAAGAACAGGCGGCGAAGAAATCGATCCTCAACCTCAAGCAGGACGGCAAGGACTACAAGCTCGGCGTCATTGAGATCCCGGCTTTCTATCTGGACTTCAAGGCCTTCCGCGCCGGGGATCCGGACTACAAGAGCACCACTCGTGACGTCAAGAAGCTGCTGACCGAACTGCAGAAGGAAAAGGTCGACGGCGTGGTCATCGACTTGCGCAACAACGGCGGCGGCTCCCTGCAGGAAGCCACCGAGCTGACCAGCCTGTTCATCGACAAGGGCCCGACCGTGCTCGTGCGTAACGCCGATGGCCGAGTGGATGTGCTGGAAGACGAAAACCCGGGCGCGTTCTACAAGGGGCCGATGGCCTTGCTGGTCAACCGCTTGTCGGCATCGGCCTCGGAGATTTTCGCCGGCGCCATGCAGGACTATCACCGTGCACTGATCATCGGCGGCCAGACCTTCGGCAAAGGCACCGTGCAGACCATCCAGCCGCTCAACCACGGCGAGCTGAAGCTGACCCTGGCGAAGTTCTACCGGGTATCCGGCCAGAGCACCCAGCACCAGGGCGTACTGCCTGACATCGATTACCCGTCGATCATCGACACCAAGGAAATCGGTGAAAGCGCCCTGCCCGAAGCCATGCCGTGGGACACCATCCGGCCGGCGATCAAACCGGCCGTGGACCCGTTCAAGCCGTTCCTGGCCCAACTCAAGTCCGACCATGACGCGCGCTCGGCCCAGGATGCGGAGTTCGTGTTCATCCGCGACAAGCTGGCCCTGGCGCAGAAGTTGATGATGGAGAAAACCGTCACCCTCAACGAAGCCGACCGTCGCGCGCAGCATGCCGACATCGAGGCCAAGCAACTGGCCATGGAAAACTTGCGTCGCAAGGCCAAGGGCGAAGAACCGCTCAAAGAGCTGAAGAAAGAAGACGAGGACCTGATCACCGAGCCGGAGAAAACCAAGCCGGAAGACGATGCCTACCTGAGCGAGACCGGGCGGATCCTGCTGGATTACCTGAAACTCAATACGGCGATCGCCAAGCACTAAGATGATGGCCATTTAATGGTGATGCTCGTTGGAGTGTCATCAAACTGACATCAGTCTGTCGTGAAATACAGGACTGGGTGCCCCGCACCTGGTCCTTTTTTTATCGCCAGAGATTGCCATGACCACGACAGAACAGCTGAGTGCCTTGAGTTCGATCCTGGCTCAAAGCGGCTTGCACAGTCTGTTCCAACCGATCATCTGCCTTTCCGAAAGGCGCATCGTGGGCTATGAAGCCTTGACCCGCGGCCCTTCCAACAGCCCGCTGCACTCGCCCATCGCGCTGCTCTCCGTGGCGCGCCAGGCCGGACGCCTCAGCGAGCTGGAGCTGGCCTGCCGCCGCAGTGCCTGCCAACGCTTCAACGAGCAAAAACTGCCGGGCAAGCTGTTTCTCAACGTATCGCCCGAGTCCCTGCTGGAATCCGCGCACCAGACGGGACGCACGCTGCAATTGCTGCAAGACTTCGGGATCGCACCCAGCCAGGTGGTGATCGAGCTGACCGAACAGACCCCTATCGATGACTTCCAGCTCCTGCAAACCGCCCTGCATCACTACCGGGCCATGGGTTTCTCGATTGCCCTGGACGACCTCGGCGCCGGTTATTCGAGCCTGCGGCTGTGGTCCGAATTGCGACCCGATTATGTGAAGATCGACCGGCATTTCATCGACGGCATCCATCAGGACGCCCTCAAGCGCGAGTTCGTGGGCTCGATCCTGAAAATCGCCCGGGCCTCCCGCGCCCAGGTGATTGCCGAGGGAATCGAATTGCCGGAAGAACTGGCGGTGCTGATCGAAATGGGCGTCGACCTGGTCCAGGGTTATCTGCTGGCCCGCCCCCAGGAACAACCGTCACGCGATGCCAGGGCGCTGATGCCCAGGCAGGACAGCGGCGTGGCGGCGCTGAGCGATGAGATCAACGACCTCAGTGCGCTGCTCAACGAACAACCGGCGATGGCCCACAACACACCGACCGCCACCGTGCTGGAAGCGTTTCGGCGCCAGGCCAACCTCAACTCCCTGGCCGTGCTGGACAATCAGAACCAGCCCTGCGGCATCGTCCATCGCCATTCACTCTCCGACGCCTTGCTCAAACCCTTCGCCACCGACCTGTTCGCCCGCAAGCCCATCAGCCGGCTGATGAGCGATGACTTTCTCGCGGTGGAGTTGAACCAATCGCTGCAACAAGTCAGCCGCCTGATCACCAGCCGCGCCCGACAACGCATCGAAGAAGACTTCATCATCACCCTAAACGGCGGCTACCTGGGCCTGGGCCGGGTGATCGACGTGCTCAAGCTCATCACCGAGCTGAAAATCCAACAGGCCCGCTACGCCAACCCACTGACCCTGCTGCCGGGCAACGTCCCGATCCAGCAATGCCTCACGCGCCTACTGCAACAACGGCAGGAATCGGTGATCTGCTACGTGGATATCGACAGCTTCAAGCCCTTCAACGACATCTACGGCTACGGCCGCGGCGACGAAGTCCTGCTGTGCCTGGCCCAATGCCTGAACGAACGCATCGACCCCAGCCGCGACTTCGTCGGCCACATCGGCGGTGACGATTTCCTGCTGGTCCTCGGCCCGGAAGACTGGCGTAAACGCCTGGACCAATTGCTGAGCGACTTCCAGACCCATTGCCGGCGCTTCTACCGGCCTGAGCATCTGGAAGCGGGGTGCTTTACGGCGTTGAATCGACAGGGCATTCGACAGGAGTTCGCGTTGTTGTCGCTATCGATTGGGGTGGTGCATCTGCGCGCCGAGGCCTGCGAGAAACTGGATGCCAGCCAACTGGCGGAACTGGCTTCCCAGGCCAAGCACCATGCCAAGGAGATTTTGGGGGGGAGTGTGTATCTAGTAGATGGTTTGGCTGAGCGGGAGGCTGTGGTGGCGTTGGGGTTGTCGGTGTAGGCGGATTCCCCATTGGCGCCCTCGCCCGAACGCCTGGCGCTACCCCTGTGGCGAGGGGATTTATCCCCTCGCCACAAAAGCAGCTTAGCGGTATGTGGATTGAGCTGAGAGAAGGCCAGAAATTTTGTGTTCGGACCTACCAAGTAGATGGATCTTCGAGGGATGCTTTATCCAAGTCCTCTTTCCATTCTTCGCTTGCCAGCTTGTATATATCCTCAAAAAATTGGCGAGGATCATCAATTTCAGTCTCGTCCCAAGCCATAGAGCGTGGATCATCATAGTCACTCTCGAACTCTTTCGAAAAGTCAAAACCAGGAGAAGAAAGAGCCGACTTCAGAACTTCGAGCAATAGAAATCTGTGCCTATAGGTTAAGTCATCGAACCGCCGTAAAATAAACTCCTTTATTATTTTCTCCCTATCATCCTTTTCGTTTGGATTGAACACCCAAAGCTGCTCACCGAGCGTCTCTTCAAGATCATATATTGAAATCCCCCCTAGCCAATACGACAGCACAGGCACAAAGGGAAGATCATAATTTACCCACATCAACATTACACACCTCTAATCAGGGAAAGCAGTATAAGGCCTACCCTTAACGGCCTGATCGAACCTAACTTCCGAGTAATCCAAGCTATCCATATACACAGGATTATCCTTATCTTTTTTATTAACCTTATACCCTCTCCCTCCCCCAGGCATCTCTTTTCTTACTACTGGATCACCGTCCTTGGTAAATCCTGTATAAGCTGGCGGCACCCGACTCATCCTAGCAATCGCATCATTAATTGCATGCATCTGCAGCCTCCAACTTATAAATTGCGAGCTATGGTTTATCGGTCCTTTCTTTCCTTTTTTCGTTGGATGACTTCCATCAATTGACCGTTGCCTAATCGCCTTGTCAGATATTTCTGGATTGTGCTTGGCGACAGTGTGCATTTTATATTTCTCCTCATACGCCTCTACGCGCCGCTTAGCATTCGCCTCCCCCAACTCATCAATCCGCGCCCGTCGCTGCTCCGCCGTCATCGGCAACCGCGGCTCACCCTCATCTACCTGGATCTTACCCGCCGGATCCTGCCCCCCAACCGCCGGCCGACACCCACCCTTCCCCGGACAATCCACCAACCCCAACGGATCCACCCACCCCGTCGGGTTCACCGTGTAGCGATACCCATTGAGCCCACCCGCCAGCTTGCTCGGAT